>NZ_JBNDIC010000015.1:0-134967 GCF_056755475.1 Rhizobium sp. KNZ2-6A
CTGTAGCCGGGAGGATTGACTGCATGCACGATAACATCGGCGCCGTGCGCAGCCTTCAGGACATCGTCTGCCTGCATAGCGTCGCCTTGAACCCAGTCGAAGCCCGGCTGGCGGCGGGACGCCTCGGCTGCATTGCGGTTCAACGCCCGGATGCACCAGCCGCGTGCGGCGAGCCCCTCAGCCACGGCGCCGCCAATGCCGCCGGTGGCGCCAAGTATCAGGGCCGTTTTCCCATGCTCCAACTGATTGATCATGATCATCTCCATCGGTTTCGATGGGCTGACTATGCCGAACCGTTGCGATAAACGAAATTGCGGAAAAATATGCAGATGATATACATAAATGTATGGCATCATCATCCGAACCAAGCTGGGATTTCTATCGCACCTTCCTTACCGTGCTGCAGCACGGCTCGCTCTCGGCGGCTGCTCGCGATCTCGGCCTGACACAGCCGACGGTCGGACGTCATATCGACGCGTTGGAAAAGGCGGTCGGCGCCGAACTGTTCACGCGTTCGCAACAGGGCCTATTGCCGACCGATGCCGCCCTCGCACTGAAACCCTATGCCGAGACGCTGGCAAGTACGGCCGCCGCCCTGCTGCGGGCCGCCTCCGGTTCGAAGGACAAGGTCAGCGGCACGGTGCGCATCAGCGCAAGCGAGGTCATCGGAACGGAAGTGTTGCCAGCGATCCTTGCCGAACTGCAGGCGAGATATCCCGAGCTCATCATCGAGCTTTCCGCTTCCGACGCGGTGGAAGACCTGCTGCAGCGCGAAGCCGATATTGCCGTGCGCATGGTGGCGCCGGCGCAGGAGGCGTTGCTCGCACGCCATATCGGCACCATCACCCTCGGCCTCTTCGCTCATCGCAGCTATATCGGGCGGCATGGCAAACCCGAGACCCTCGAGGCGCTACGCCGGCACAAGCTGATCGGCTTCGATCGCCAGACTGCCTACATACGAGTGATGCAGAAACGCTATCCGATACTCGACGGGATCTCTTTCAGCTTTCGATCCGACAACAGCACCGCACTGCATAACGCTTTACGCGCCGGTATCGGCATCGGCTTTTACCAGATCCCCTTGGCAAGACGCGACGCAAGCCTCGTGCGTCTGTTGCCCGACATCGAATTGCCGCTCGACACCTGGATCGTCATGCATGAAAACCTGAAGACGTCGCCGCGCTGCCGCGTGACATTTGATGCGCTGGTCGCGGGTTTGCTTGTTTACATCAAGGGCAACAACACGGGGGAACCATCTTGACCATGGGAGCAGCGGTGGAACTGGTGCCATATGACCCGACCTGGCCGAATGATTTCGAGCGCATCCGCAACGGGCTTCAGCAATTGCTGGCTCCCTATGCCGAGGCGATCGCGCATATCGGCAGCACATCCATTCCCGGCCTCGCGGCGAAACCGCTTATCGATATCGACATTATCCTGCGCGGCTCCGCCGACATCCCTGCCGCGACACGGATTCTATTGGACCAAAGCTACGAACCGCGCGGCAATCGCTATGATGATGAAGTCTGGGCATTCATGCGGCGCGAAGGCAGACCGCCGGAGCGCGTCTATCTTTGCCCGCCGAACAATCGGACACATGAACGCAGGATAATCTTTCGGGATTATCTTCGGGCGCATCCGGCGGAAGCGGCCGCCTATGAGAAACTGAAACTGGAACTCGCCGAAACCTACCGGCACGATGGTGATCGCTATACCACCGAGAAGCGTCACTTCGTCGAAGCGATCATCGAAAAGGCAGTCGACGAGCGGCAGACCTAGAACAATAGCGCAGCGGTTTTCCGCCCAGAATTGCGGAACAGTAAAGAGACAGGGCGGTTTGGTGATTCCGTGAAGCGCTGAACCGCGCTAGGCACCAGGCGCCGTATCGACCGGCGGGAAATGCCGCTGGCCGTCGAGAACCTCCGTTTCCGGACGGTCGCCGCCATCGGCATATTCCTCATGCCACTTGCCGCTTTCGTCCTGCCAGCTGATTTCGGCCGAGTCGCCCCCGACCTGCTGTTCAGCCGCAACGATCCGCGCGGCCTCCACAGCTTCGGAATGCGTCGGAAACGCCTCCGAATAAACATCGCGGAAACGATAGGCCCATCCACCGTCATGCGGCACGATTTCGTAAACGACCTTGACCATTCAAACCTCCTTCTCATCTGCCAAGACCTCTGAATCCGGACATTGCCGGCAGGATCGCGTGCATCTGAGACGGGTTTCGAGGATGCCGCGGCATATTGGTTGGGCAGACCTATCCTTGCAGTATTCCATTAAACCGCGCCAACTGCAAATTTCGGCTCCTGCCTGGACGCTTGATGTGCGAAATCATTGCTTTAGAGTGCAATCGTGAATCGGGGCAAAGGTTGGGAAAGTGATCACAGCAAAGTGGTTTAGGCAGGAAAAAGCCCTGTTGGTCGCATTGGCAATTGCCATCATTGCCTTTGTTGGTGAGCATTCCGTGCTCGAAATGGGGCAAGCAGCATCGATGATCGCAGCAGCGGCATTGATCGCAACGATTGTGCTGGCCTCCATGCGCGTCGCCCATCATGCCGAAACCCTTGCCGTCAAGGTCGGCGACCCCTACGGCACCATGATCCTGACCCTGTCGGCCGTCGCCGTCGAAGTCATCATCCTCGCCATCATGATGAGCGGGGAAAGCTCGCCGACGCTGGTGCGTGACACGATCTACTCCGCCGTCATGCTCGATATCAACGGCATCCTCGGCCTCGCCGCCCTGCTCGGCGGCCTGAAACATGGCGAGCAGCCCTATAACGACGATTCCAGCAGGACCTATGGCGTGATGATCCTGACGGCCATGGGAATTTCGATGATCGTGCCGGAATTCATCCCCGATCCGAAATGGCATTACTACTCGGCCTTCACCATCGTTGCGATGATCGCGCTCTATGCGCTGTTCCTGCGCATGCAGGTCGGCAAGCACAGCTATTTCTTCAGCTACAGCTATCCGCGCACGGAGAAGAAACTCGCGGCAACAGAAGAGCATCATGAGGACGAGTCCACCACCACCTCGATCGTGACAATCCTGATCGGCGTCGTGCTGATCGGCGCGCTCGCGGAGTTCATGGCAACCTTCATGGATACCGGCCTAAAGGGCACGGGAGCACCGCCCGCCATCGCGGCCATCGTCGTCGCTGCGATTTCGGCGGCCCCGGAAATCCTGACGGCGTTGCGGGCAGCCCTGCGCAACCGCATGCAGGCGACGGTCAATATCGCCATGGGCGCCTCGCTATCGACGGTCATCCTGACGGTGCCCGTCATGGAGGCAATTGCGCTCTATACCGGCCAGCCCTTCATCATGGCCATGTCGCCGGTGCAGACCGTCATGGTGATGATCACGCTGATCGCCGCCGCCATCAACCTCAACGATGGCGAAACCAATGCCATCGAGGGCATGACTCATTTCATCCTCTTCGCCACCTTTATCATGCTGACCGCGCTCGGACTTTGATTCCGATTTCAATGGCTTGCACCGATCGTCGGACTCAAATTGCGAAGCGCTTGAATCAATTGATGAACCCAAAGCATCGAGCTGAACGCAAAAAGCCCGCCATCTCTGGCGGGCTTTTCATGTGACTTGTCTTCAGCTGCTTATTTGCAGGCACCGCAGAAGCGCTGGATGCGGCGGCAAGCTTCTTCGAGCAGCTCTTCCGAGGTCGCGTAAGAGATGCGGAAGTTCGGGCCGAGGCCGAAAGCCGAACCGTGCACGACGGCAACGCCTTCCGATTCCAGCAGCTCGGACACGAAGTCCTCATCCGTCTCGATGACCTTGCCCGTCGGAGCCGTCTTGCCGATCAGGCCGGCGCAGGACGGATAGACGTAGAAGGCACCTTCCGGAACAGGGCAGGAAATGCCCTTTGCCTGGTTCAGCATCGATACGACGAGATCGCGGCGACCTTCGAAGATCTTCTTGTTGTGGGGAATGAAGTCCTGTGTGCCATTCAGCGCTTCGACGGCTGCCCACTGGGCGACCGAGGTCGCACCGGAGGTCTGCTGCCCCTGGATCATGTCCATGGCCTTGATGAGCTGCAACGGGCCGGCAGCATAGCCGATACGCCAGCCGGTCATGGCATAGGCCTTCGAGACGCCGTTCATCGTCAGCGTACGATCATAGAGGCTCGGCTCGACTTCCACCGGCGTGGCGAATTTGAAATCGCCATAGGTCAGGTGCTCGTACATATCGTCGGTCAGGACCCAGACATGCGGATGCTTGACCAGTACGTCCGTCAGCGCCTTCAGTTCGGCATGCGAATAGGCAGCGCCCGACGGGTTGGACGGCGAGTTGAACATGAACCACTTGGTCTTCGGCGTGATCGCAGCTTCAAGATCGGCAGGCTGCAGCTTGAAGCTGTTGGCCTGTGTCGTTGCGACGAAAACCGGCGTGCCACCGCACAGCGCCACCATTTCCGGGTAGGAAACCCAGTAAGGCGTCGGGATGATGACTTCGTCGCCCGGGTTCAGCGTCGCCATGAAGGCATTGAACAGGATCTGCTTGCCGCCGGTACCGACGATCGTCTGCTCCCAGGTATAGTCGAGATTGTTCTCGCGCTTGAACTTGGCGGCGATCGCCTTGCGCAGCTCGGGAATACCGGAAACCGGCGTGTATTTCGTCTCGCCACGATTGATCGCATCGATGGCGGCCGTCTTGATATTATCGGGCGTATCGAAATCCGGCTCACCGGCGCCGAGGCCGATCACGTCGCGTCCTTTTGCTTTCAGCTCGCGCGCTTTCTGGGAAACGGCGATGGTGGCAGAAGGCTTTACACGGGAAAGAGCGTCGGCAAGAAAGGCCATGGTGATCGGTCCTATTCGGTTGAAAATGGCAGAAAGCCTGTGGACCAGTTTTCTGCGCTAAGCTCTATGTCGAATATGGGCCGCCGTTTCAAGCACAAAGGCGTCACAGTGGCTTTATTTCATGGCTTTCCGGGCTGAGCAGCCAAGCTTTTCTTACCCGGCTAGAGGCTCGCAACGAGCGACTATGCGCACCGCCTGTCCAAGCTCCACCGATCACAGTTCGACGTTGCCTGTTTGCCCAAACTTGAATCACTGCGTGAAGCATCTGAATCAGAATCTGAAGTGCGCGCGAATTTCCTATACAGAACAAATATTTGCCCGACTCCTTCCGACAGCAAAGGTCGCACGCACGCGCTGCTCGCGTGAAAAGAGCCTTGCCGGCCAGCAGAACAGCGAGAACGGATAGGTCGGCCATTTCGCGGCCAGGAACACAAAGACGTTATCGGCTTCGCCTTGAACGACCAATGAATGGCCCCACCTTGCGAAAGTAAGGATGTTGGGGAGTTGGGACGATGCGCCCTGGTAGAACGAGAGTTTCGATCGTTTTGACAGCCAGCGCCGTGCTCTCGGGAACGGCCACGCTTGCCGGACCGGCGCAAACCATCAAGACGCAAGAGGCGACCGTCAAGGTCGAAACGATAGCGGCAGGGCTCGACCATCCCTGGGCAGTCGAAGTGTTGCCTGATGGAGCCTATCTCGTTACCGAACGCCCGGGCCGTATGCGGCTTGTCCGTGGTGACAAGATCTCCGCCCCGATCTCGGGCGTCCCTGAAGTCTATGCCCATGGCCAGGGCGGCCTGCTCGACGTCGCCCTTGATCCGAAATTCGCCAGCAACCGCACCCTCTATTTCACCGCCTCGGTGGCGAGCGACGGCGGAAGCGGCACCGCCGTCTTTCGCGCCCGACTGTCGCAGGACGAAAAGCAGCTGACCGATGTGAAGCGCATCTTCCTCATGAACAAGCTGTCGCGCGGTAATATCCAATATGGCTCGCGCATCGCGATTGCCCGCGACGGCAGCCTCTTCATCAGCCTTGGCGATCGCGGTCAGCAGGATCGCGCCCAGGATTTTCAGGACGATGCCGGCTCCATCATCCATATCGAGGCCGACGGAAGCATCCCGGCCGATAATCCCTTCAAGGACGGCAAGCGTGCCCCGCCGGAAATCTGGTCGAAAGGCCATCGCAATCCGCAGGGCATCACCTTCGACAGCGAGACGAACAGGCTCTACACGGCAGAACATGGCGCCAGAGGCGGCGATGAGATCAACACGCCCGAAGCCGGCAAGAACTATGGCTGGCCGGTCATTTCCTATGGCGTCAATTATTCCGGCACCAAGATCGGTGTAGGCACAGCAAAGGCCGGTATGGAGCAACCCCGCTTCTATTGGGACCCTTCGATCGCGCCCGGCGCCATCGCTATCTATCGCGGCAAGATGTTTCCCGAATGGAACGGCAATTTCCTCGTCACGGCCCTGAAATTCGAGCTGCTGTCACGGCTGAGCCAGGACGGCAAGGGCAAGATCATCGAGCGGGAACGCATGTTCGACGATAAATTCGGCCGTCTGCGCGATATCATCGTCGCTCCCGATGGCGCACTGCTGATCACCACCGATGAAGAGGATGGAATGCTCCTGAGGGTTTCGAGGGCCGCAAGTTAGCGCTCCGCTTCCGGCGCCTTTCGCCCTTGCCCGGCACAAAAGCAGCTGTTAACGGTCGCCCCATTTCTTTCCTCCCTTCCCGCAGGATGCAGATGTCTCGCATACAGGCGAATTTGTTGTTGTTGGTTGCCGCCGCGATCTGGGGCGGCGGTTTCGTTGCGCAATCGACAGCCATGAAGGCGATCGGACCCTTCTGGTTCATCGGCCTGCGATTTGCCGTGGCCACCCTGGTGGTCCTGCCTTTCGTTTGGATGGAAAAGAGAAAGGCTGCAAAGCCTCTGACGCGTAGCAACTGGCTCGCTTTTCTACTGATCGGCCTCACGCTTTTCGGGGGTGCCGCGACCCAGCAGATCGGGCTTTTGACGACGACGGTGACGAATTCGAGCTTCATAACCGGCCTCTACGTGGTCTTCGTACCGCTGATTGCCGTTATCTTCCTGCGCCGGTCGCCGCATTGGATCATTTGGCCGGCAGCGCTGATGGCGCTCTCAGGCATCTATCTGCTGTCGGGGGGCTCCTTCTCGCGCCTGACATCAGGCGATTTTCTGACCGTCATCTGCGCGCTCTTCTGGGCGGCGCAAATTACCCTTGCCGGCTCGGCCGTCAACGAAACCGGCCGGCCACTTGGCATTTCCGCAACTCAATTTGCCGTCACCGCCGCTCTCGCCCTTGCCGTCGCGGTCGCCATCGAACCGATCAGCATCGCCGATATAAGTGCAGCGCTTGGCGAGATCCTCTATGTCGGCATCTTTTCGTCCGGCCTGGCTTTCGCGCTGCAGATCATCGGCCAGCGCTACACGACCGCCCCTCAGGCTGCGATCTTTCTTTCTTCGGAAGCATTGTTCGGGGCTTCGCTCGGTGCTTTGCTGCTGGGCGAAACCATGGGGCCGCTCGGCTATGTCGGTTGCGCCCTGATGTTTACCGCGATGCTTGCGGTCGAACTCGTGCCGGAATTGGCCCGACGTCGCTACGCCGCAGCGTAAAAAAGCCCTGAAAAGCGTGCTTTCGCCGGCTCTCGACCGACTTTGCCGAAATTTTTCCGAACAATCGAAAATGGGCGTTCACAGCGGCCGATTTGGGAAAATTTCACCAAAACTATATCGCGAGCGATGGAAAAACCTTAGAAACTTGTTCCGAAGTGGGAAAATTTGCGAATCGCAATAACATATGCACGTTACGCTATTGTGCCTCTTCCGACACGTTAAAAAACTTTTGCTTGCCAATTTCCCATAAACACAGCACTCTCAACGGTGTTCGGGCATTTTTAGAGCATGGGAAGTCCTAATAGAATTGCGCGCCGGAAACGCTAATATTCCGGTCAGCTTGATCGAGAAGCGGGGTGGCAAACATCGCATCGAGATCATGCCGAGTTACGGGGACCTTTTCCTTCAAAATTCGAGAACTGCCTGCAAACGCCCGCAAGGGCAAGGACGTAATGCTGCCCGTGTGGATGGTGGGCAGAGAGAAAAGGACCTGAGGCATGGCCGAGACTGGCACTGTAAAGTTTTTCAATACCGATAAGGGCTTCGGTTTCATCAAACCGGACAAGGGTGGCGCGGACATCTTTGTACATATTTCTGCAGTTCAGGCTTCTGGTCTGGCTGGATTGTCGGAAAACCAGAAGGTAAGCTTCGACACGGAACCGGATCGCCGCGGCAAGGGGCCGAAGGCCGTCAATCTGCAGATTGCCGGCTGAGACGCCTTTACGGCTATCAAATTCGAGTTGAGGCCCGGCAGCGATGCCGGGTTTTGTCATTCAGTCTGCATTCAGTTTGCCGCGTATAGTCTGCCTCCCATGAAAGAGCGGGAATGACTTTTGCCCCGCTTCCGTTAGAGGATAGGCCAATGACCACACTCGGCAAAACGCTCGTCATGTCCGCCGTCGCCGCGGCACTGACGGTAACTTCCATGAGCGCCGCGTCCGCTGATGAATACTGGCGTCATCACAACCGCGATGGCTGGGCGATCGGCGCTGCCGGTCTCGCCACCGGCCTGATCGTCGGTTCTGCTATCGCCAGCCAGCCGCGCTATGTCGAGCCGGCGCCGGTCTATGTCGACCCTGGTTACGACGCACCTCCTCCGGATTATTATTATCGCCCGCAGCCGCGCCGCGTTTATGTCGAGCGGGATGTCAGCTACTACGCACCGCCTGTATCCGGTCTGCGCCCTTGGTCCTCCGCCTGGATGCGCTATTGCTACGACCGCTACAGAAGCTTTGACGGCCGCTCCGGCACCTATGTCGGCTATGACGGCATGCGTCACTTCTGCGCCGCCGACTGATTGGCGCTCTGCTACCGACTTCATATGACGAGGAATCCAAGCGCCGCTTCCCAGCGGCGTTTTTTTTACAATCCGCGCAGGAAAGGATTGGTGCGACGCTCGTCGCCGATCCTGCTGCCTGGCCCATGACCGCAGATGAAGCCGACCTCATCGCCAAGCGGGAAGACCTTGTCGCGGATCGATTCCAGCAGCTGCTGGTGATTGCCGCCGGGCAAATCCGTTCTTCCGATCGAGCCGTTGAACAGCACGTCGCCGAGATGGGCAAAGCCCTGCTTCCGGTTGAAATAGATGACATGGCCGGGTGCATGGCCGGGGCAATGGAAAACCTCAAACTCATGCTCGCCGAAGGAGAGCTTGTCGCCCTCCTTCAGGAAACGGTCCGGCACGACATTGCGCACGCCGATAATGTTGAACATCTTGCCCTTGGCTTCGATATCTTCCAGCAGGAAACGATCGTCCTCATGCGGGCCGATCACCTCGATCCCAAGCGCCTCGCGCAGTTCGTCGGCGCCGCCGGCGTGATCGATATGACCGTGGGTCAGCCAGATCGCCGTCAAGGTGATGCCGTTCTCGCGCGCGGTCTGCAGGATGACGTCGACATCACCGCCCGGATCGACCACGACGCCCTCCTTCGTTTCCGGATCGAACAGGATGGTGCAATTCTGTTCGAAAGGGGTCACCGGAATGATGCCGGCCTGGAGCATGCCCATGGAGCGCCTCGTCTGTTTGATCGTTCTGCCGTGGATATAGCCGCAAACCTCCGGCAAAACAGCCCCCGCTCGCTTCAAGGCGGTGCGAAAGTCAGCCTTCTCCCCCGTTCGGATATTTAAACGCGCACCTTCATTGGACAGCAGCGTGATCAAAGCAGGCCGGCCGGAACACTGAAGCACCCAAAGCGTTGAGGATAGGTCTTTAGAGGCCAGAAGGAGAGAACCAATGTCCTTGAAGAAAAATTTGCTGCTGGCCGGTGTCATTCTTGCCGGCAGCGCAGGCCTCGCCCAGGCTGAAATGTCCGCAACCACCGCCAGCGACATCGAAGTTCGCTCCGGCCCGGGCGCGGAATTCCCGACCGTCGGCGTCGCAACGCGCGGATCCGAGGCGACGCTGGATGGCTGCATCGAAGGCAGCCGCTGGTGCCGTGTCGATGTCAACGGCATGCGAGGTTGGGTCTATGCCCAGTATCTCAGCGTCGAACAGAACGGCGCGTCGGTGGTGGTCCAGGACCATCGCGATGATCTCGGCATTCCCACCATCACCTACGAGCAGACCGATCCTGTCAATACCGGCAGCGTCCAGACGGCGCAGCCTGGCCCGAATGACCAATTGCTCGGCGCCGTCGATCAGGGCAGCGGCAATGTGGTCGCGGTCACGCCGCCTGAGGAAATCCGAACCTATATCGACGACAATCCAGTCGATACGGTCAGGTTGAGCGGCAACCTGGTGGTCGGCGCCACGGTTCCGCAAAGCGTGGAGGTGCATCGCATCCCGGATTATCAGTACAGCTATGTCGAAGTGAACAACCAACCGGTCCTGGTCGATCCGGGGACGCGGCGTATCGTCTACGTTTACCGCTGATTCGCCCGCAGGGCCGAACAGGATGGCGAAATTGGCTTGCGGCTGATCGGCCGCAAGCCTGCATCGCGGATTTCCCCTGAAATTATTGCAGAATTCTCCCGTTTGGGTTGCCCTTCTATTTGCAGCGATCCTTGCTTGATGTAATCCTAATATCCACTGAGGATTATCGCCGCTTCCTGCTGTAGCAATCCGGGATGCGACGAGAGGGGATCCGGGAGTGTCTTCCGGAGCAATGGGAGAATGGTAGTCATGGAAAGTTTAGGGCCTATCATTACGCAATTGATAGCCGGTGCGATCGGTGGCAACGCCGCGAGCGCCGTTTTGAAGCAGGAAGGGATAAACCTCGTTGCGAGAACGATCGCTGGTGCCATTGGCGGCCTTGGTGGCGGTCTGATCCTTAATCTGATCGGCAGCGAAGCCCTCACCGGCCTCGTTGCGCAAGGCATATCCTCGCTGGTCGCTGGCGGCGTACTTTCCGCCATTGTTGGCGCGGTTCTCGGCCGCAAGTCGTAAATTCATCAAATCGCACAGGCCGGTGGAGCAACTCGTCCGGCTTGTGCGGATTCATAGGCTGGTCCACGCGCACCAGCCTATGAATCCGTGTATCCGAACGGAGATGACACGGAACGTGTCGGCAAGGCCGGCACTTGCCAGACCCGCATCGAATGCCGCGCCATTCGATCGCTTTTGCATGGCCTCTCTTCCCGCCATGGCCTGCAAAGATTGCCTTCACGGTCACGCCAGGGGTTGATTATCATTTCCGTCGCGCTCTATCCACGAGATGCAGCGGGGGGAATTACGAGATATGTTGGCGTTTTGCACGGCCGCGCGCGTAATTTTCCGACGCGGCAGCGCCGTTTGCGCCGTGCAGCAATTGTGCGAAAACAGTCGATGGCGTAAAAATGTGTCAACGAAGCTGACATATTTTTGCGTAAGTTTCCCGGATGCTCCAAAATTGGAAAGGAAGTGCCAGGGTGCCACGACAGATGAGCCAGAACGCGGCAAGGACGGAGCTGCTGGAAACACCGATGCAAAATGCGGGAAGCGTTGATTTCGAGGTGATCGAGCTGCTTTTCTTCGCCTACCGCGATTTCGTTTCGGATCCGGACCAGATTCTCGTCAAGAGCGGCTTCGGGCGCGCTCATCATCGCGTCGTTCATTTCGTTAACCGCGAACCCGGCATGACCGTTGCGGACCTTCTGGAAACATTGCAGATCACCAAACAGAGTTTGGCGCGGGTTCTCAAACAATTGATCGATTCGGGTTATATTCGGCAGGTTGCCGGTCCGGAGGATCGGCGGCAGCGCAAGCTTTACCCCACGCGGGCCGGCCGCGATCTGGCTCTGGCGCTGGCGGAGCCGCAATCGCGCCGCATTGAACGGGCATTCGAAGGCGCGTCGGAAGCGACGCGCGAAAGTGTGAAACGTTTCCTGCGGGGAATGCAGACCGAGAAGTGACGGCAATCCAGACCGCGGGGGCCGGTGCGGAATGCCTCATCTCAATCTATGGGTAGGACAGGATCGAGACGGATCGAATGACCATAAAAACAGCAATCTCGGATGATGCAGCACATCTTCTGGTCGTGGACGACGATACGCGTATCCGCGCCCTCCTCAACCGCTACCTGATGGAGAAGGGTTTCCGGGTAACGGCTGCCGCCGACGGTGCCGAGGCCCGCCGCAAACTGGAAGGGCTCGATTTCGACCTCATCATCATGGATGTGATGATGCCGGGCGAATCCGGGATCACGCTGACATCGAGCCTGCGCGCCATCAAGAACATTCCGATCATCATGCTGACGGCGCTTGCCGAAGCCGACTCCCGCATAGCTGGCCTCGAGGCCGGCGCGGACGACTATCTGCCGAAGCCCTTCGATCCGCGCGAGCTTGTGCTGCGTATCAACAACATACTTCGGCGCAATACTCCCGCCGATTCCCCTAAGATCGAGCTCGTCATGTTCGGCCCCTATACGTTTTCGCTGACGCGCAAGGAACTCAAGAAGGCGGCGGAACTCATCCGCCTGACCGACCGCGAACAGGAAATCATGCTGCTCTTCGCGAAGCGCGCCGGCGAGACGATCCCGCGTCACGAGCTGATCGGCAGCGATGCCGAAGTGGGCGAGCGGACCATCGACGTACAAATCAACCGACTGCGTCGCAAGATTGAAGACGATCCGGCCAACCCTATCTGGCTGCAGACGGTGCGTGGCATAGGCTACCGCCTGAGCATAGACTGAGATCGGCCGCGGGATCAGGTGATGGTGACTTTCGATTCGATCAGGCGCGACCAGGACCACACGCCCTCCAACGGGCTCCGGTGGCTGACGCGCTGGTTGCGCCGGTATGTTCTGCCGACCGGCCTCTATGCCCGCTCGCTGCTGATCTTCATCCTGCCGATGATCATCCTGCAGGCAGTCGTGACCGTCGTCTTCATGGAACGCCACTGGCAGATGGTGACGCAGCGGCTGTCGATGGCGACCACCCGCGACATCGCCGCCATCATCACCATCATCCAGACCTATCCGCAGGATGCCGATTATTCGGCCGTTACCCAGATGGCGCGCCAGAAGCTCGACCTCGCCATTTCGATCGAGCCCGGCGGCGAGCTGCCGCGGCCCGGCGAGAAGCCCTTCTTTTCGATCCTCGACGGCATTCTGAGCGATGAGATCCGCGATCAGATCAACCTGCCCTTCTGGATTGACACCGTCGGCAATTCCAGTCTGGTCGAGATCCGCATCAAGCTGCCTGACAAGGTGTTGCGCGTCTTCGCCAAGCGCAGCCAGACCTATGCCTCCAATACGCATATCTTCATCCTGTGGATGGTCGGTACCTCGCTGGTGCTGATCGGCATCGCCGTGCTCTTCCTGCGTGGCCAGATCCGCCCGATCCTGGCCCTGGCCCAGGCCGCGGAAAGCTTCGGCAAGGGACAGCGACTGGAAAACTATTCCCCCCGTGGGGCCGACGAAATACGTCGCGCCGGTCTCGCCTTCATCCTGATGCGGGAGCGCATCGAACGGCAGATCGAGCAGCGCACGGCCATGCTCTCCGGCGTCAGCCATGACCTGCGAACGGTTCTCACCCGTTTCAAGCTGCAGCTTGCCCTTGTCGGCGACAATCCCGATCTTGTCGGCCTCAGCGAGGACGTCGAGGACATGCAGAGCATGCTCGAGGGCTATATGGCCTTCGCCCGAGGCGAAGCGGAGGAAGATGTCGGCCAGTTCAAGCTCAGCGACATCCTTGAAAAGATCCGTCAGGACTTCACACTGCATGGCAAATCCATGAGCTTCTCGATCGACGGCGACGATGAGATCTCCGTCCGGCCCAATGCCTTTACGCGCCTGGTGACCAATCTCGCCACCAACGCCCGCCGCTATGCCAACAGCCTCCGCGTCGAGGCTCGGCACAGCGCCAAATGGCTGACAATCGTCTTTGACGACGACGGACCCGGCATCCCTGTCGAAGCGCGAGACGATGTCTTCAAGCCGTTCTTCCGGCTGGATACCGCGCGTAATCTTGACAAATCAGGCACAGGCCTCGGCCTTTCCATCGCGCGCGATATAGCCCGCAGCCATGGCGGCAACGTCACGCTCGGCGACAGCCCGCTCGGCGGCCTGCGTGCCACGATCCGCATTCCTGCATGAGGGGGGCTTTTATGCCGATCGATATTGATGGCATGCACTGGCTGAACGCGCCGCCGCTATGGGAAATGAACCAGGGCCGGCTGTTCGTCCGTTCCGGCAACAAGACCGATTTCTGGCAGGAAACCTATTACGGCTTCCATCACGACAACGGCCATTTTCTCGGAATGCCGCGCCGCGGCGATTTCACCGCCGAAGTAACATTCATCGGACATTATCGAGAGCTTTATGATCAGGCCGGCCTGATGCTCCGCCACGGCGCCAGGCATTGGATGAAATGCGGGATCGAATATACCGACGGCGCCAAGCATTTCAGCGTCGTCGTCACCAACGGCAATTCCGACTGGTCCGCTTTCCGGCTGGATCACGATTTCGACGCCATGTCCGCGCGGGTCACCCGCAACGGCGACGCCCTGTTCATCCAGTATCGCACCGACCGGATGAGCGAATGGCGCATGGCGAGACTCAGCTGGTTCGATCCGACACTGGAGGACGTATTGGTCGGACCGGCCTTCTGCTCGCCGCAGCGCGAAGGCTTCGAGGCGGAATTCCTCGATTTCAGCCTGACCGATCCCCTATCAAGGGATATTCACTGAGCCTGTTTTCCCGCGATCGCAAAAGGGGCGGTCGCTTACATCATCCTCTTACCATCGGGCACCGGCTGGGTCACCGCCGCAAGAACGATCGCGCCCGTCTCATCCTCGAAACCGAGGGTCAGCACTTCGGAGCGCACCGGCCCGATCTGGCGAGGCGGAAAATTGACTACGGCCAGCACCTGCCGTCCGACGAGGGTCTCCGGCGTATAATGCACGGTGATCTGCGCGGAGGAACGCTTGATGCCGATCTCCGGCCCGAAATCGATCCTGAGCTTGTAGGCGGGCTTACGCGCTTCCGGAAAGGTCTCCGCTTCGATGATCGTCCCGACACGGATATCCACCCGTTCGAAATCGCCATAGGTGATCTCTTCCGCCATGCCCTGCCCTTTATCGAAAATTTAGAATGCCCGCATTTCACGGAACCGCTGAGCCATTCTTCTCTTTGCTCTCACGCATTCCCGCCGGAAAACCGCTGTGCACTTTTCCTGAAACTGCTTTAGCTAGCCAGTTCCTGCGCCCGCTTGCGTGCCGCTTCCAGGGCCGCATCGAACAATGGCTGCATGCCGTCTTCCGCCATCAGCACGCCGAGCGCCGCAGCGGTCGTCCCGCCGGGAGACGTCACGTTCTGACGCAGGCGCGAAGCGTCGTCGGGAGACTGGTGCAACAGTTCACCAGCCCCCGCGACGGTTTCCCGTGCAAGCCGCATGGCGAGGTCCGCCTGCAGGCCGAGCTTCCGGCCCGCCTCCGCCATGCATTCCACGAGATAGAAAACATAAGCAGGCCCGCTGCCCGAAAGCGCGGTCACCGAGTCGATGTCGGCCTCATCAGGCACCCATTCGACCGGGCCGGATACTTTCAACAGGTTGTGAACCAGCTGCCGCTGGCGATCGTTCACCCCAGCATTGGCGAAAGCACCGGTCACGCCGCGTCCGACCATGGCGGGCGTATTCGGCATGGCGCGCACCATCGCTGCCTCCCCCAGGTGCTTTTCAAGCGAGGAGAGCGTCTTGCCGGCGGCAATTGAGACGACGACGGTCTCCTTGCCCACAAGCGATTTAAGCGGCGGCAGAACCGCATCCATGAGCTGGGGTTTGACGGCAATGAAAAGAACACCGGCCGTCACGCCGGCGGGAGCTTCGGTGGCATGGCTGGCACCCGCATCCGCGATCATTTTCCGCATCGCCTCGGCCGGATTGGGATCGACGACGATGACCGACGATCCCGGCACACCGTTCTTCAGCCATCCCGTCAGCAAGGCGCCACCCATATTCCCCGCGCCGATCAGCATGATCGGCCCGGAGGATACGAATGCATTGGCGGATGGTTGACCTGTCATGTCACGCTTCGCCCACCGTTTCGAAAAGCACGGCTTCCATGGCGCGGTTCGCGTCGAGCCCGGACCATACCACGAACTGGAAAGCCTGATAGTATGCCTCGCAGGTGTCAAGCGCGTTGGAAAGCAGCACTTCCACCTGCCGGTTGGTGGGTTCGGCCCCGCCGGACAGCAGCAGCGACTGCCGGAAGATAACGATGTCCTCCTGACGCCACAGATCGAAATGGCCCATCAGCACCTGCCCATTGATGCAGGAGAGGAGCTTGATCACCTCGTTGACACGCGGATCGGGAACCTTGACATCGAACGCGCAGGCTATGTGCAGCGCCTCGAACTCCTCCATCCAGGAGAAAGAGACATGATAATCGGTCCATCGCCCTTCGACGGTCATGGCGATTTCATCCTCGCCCGACCGCTCGAACGACCAGTCGTTATTGGCAGCAACGAACTCGATCATGTCGACCGGATTCGATTGTCGTTCGACTTCCATTTCCATAAGGCTCATGCAGCACCTTCTTGACCGGAATGATTGCAGTTTTCCCGTGACCCAACACTGAAAGAACGCAAACAGTTTTACTCCGGAACCATATTCGGGATGATGTTGAACGGCTGCCAGACTAACGCGTCCACCATGCCCGGGGCTTACCAAGTCCGTTTCGAATCATCATTTAAAATCAGTGTATAGCGGCATGCCCGGCATGCCAGCCCCTGAGCATCGATTTTGGAAACGGCACTGTGGAAAGCTCTTCCGACGTCTATTCAGAAGGGAGTCATAACCGACTCTGGCGATTGGCTTTTTTGCCTATGTCCACAAGTGGAAAAACAGACGGAAATTTTCAGAGGAAAAAGGTGCGGCAAGCGGGTGCCGCACCGGTCTGCGGGCAGAAGATTGAGCTTATTTGCCCTTGGAAGCGAGCTTGGCTTCCAGCGCTTCGATTCTTGCGAGCAACGCATCGTTCTCATCGCGCGCCTTGATCGCCATCTCGCGAACGGCCTCGAATTCCTCCCGCTTGACGATATCCATGCTGTTCAACCAGCGCTCCGCATGGGCATTGAAGGCCGTCTCTATCTCGCGGCGCACGCCCTGGGCAGCACCGGCGGCATCGGTCATCAGCTTGGCGAATTCATCCAGGATTCGGTTCGGTCCAGTGCTCATGGCAGTCTCCTTGCGGCCGTCGGCCCTCAACGGTCAGGCATCGATACGGGCCAGATAGTGCTGAGGTAAGATTTCCAAGGGGCCGATGCAAGCAAATTGAGATAGGACGGGACAATGCAGCTTCGGATCACGGACGCAGCAACAAACGACTTGACCGATTCAGTGGCGAACGCCATGTTCCGCGCACATTTGGATACTTAGCATGGTCCTGTTCCGAAATGACACGGTGCTTTCGGGAACATGCTGCAACGGGCCTGACGATCTTGCTGACATCCGCCAATCTCGCCGCCATCCTGCCTTTTCCGGATATCGATCCGATTGCCGTCAATCTCGGCCCCGTCCCGGTCCACTGGTACGGGCTCGCCTATGTGGCGGGCATCCTGCTCGGATGGCTCTATGCAAGGTCGCTGGTCGACAGCGGCAGGCTCTGGCTGAACGACACCGCGCCGATGACGCGCCAACACCTGGATGACTTCATTCTCTGGGTCGCCTTCGGCATCGTTCTGGGCGGCCGCATCGGCTATATTCTCTTCTATGATCTCGATCAGGTCATCGCCAATCCGATCCGCGCCGTCCAGGTCTGGAAAGGCGGAATGTCCTTCCATGGCGGTTTAATCGGCACGACCATCGCCATGTTTTTGTTTGCCAAACGCAACAAGATTCCGGTCTGGAGCTTGTTCGACATCGTCGCGGCGGCCGCGCCGGTCGGCCTCTTCTTCGGCCGCATCGCTAACTTTATCAACGGCGAGCTTTGGGGCCGGGCCACGGACGTTCCCTGGGCGATGGTATTCTGCAGTCCGCATGTAATCGCTGCCCATGACGGCGTCTGCCCTGCAGGCCCCGATCCGCGCCACCCGAGCCAGCTTTATGAAGCCGGTATCGAAGGCATCATTCTCTTCCTTGTTCTCTTTGCCCTCACGCGCTGGGCGCTGGCGCTGAAGAAACCGGGCACGGTCAGCGGTATTTTTGTCATCGGCTACGCCTTCTCGCGTATTTTTGTCGAATTCTTCCGTCAGCCTGACGAGCAGCTCGGCTATCTGCTCGGCACGAACTGGCTGACCATGGGCATGGTGCTGTCGCTTCCGATGGTCGCCATCGGCCTTTGGGCTGTCATCCGCGCCCGTCTGGCGGCGACCAGGCAGATGGTTTGAGGTGGGGTCAATATCGCGTGGTCTTTTCGAAAGAGGCTCCCAGCCTGTCAGGGCCACGCATTAGCGAAAGCAAAGAATGACGACGGCGCTCGGGGAAAAAATCAAAGCCATCATCCGCACCAACGGACCATTGAGCATCACGGATTATTTTTCGCTGTGTCTCGCCGATCCGGCGCATGGTTATTACAAGACACGCGAACCCTTCGGCCAGTCCGGCGACTTCGTCACCGCACCCGAAATCAGTCAGCTTTTCGGCGAGATGATCGGCGTCTTCATGGTGCACGCCTGGCAACGGCATGGAACGCCGGCCGATGTGCGCCTCGTCGAGATCGGCCCGGGTCGCGGCACGATGATGTCGGACATGCTGCGCGTCATCGGCAAGCTCGCGCCGCCGCTCTATGAAGTTATGACCGTGCATCTGGTCGAGACCAGCGAGCGCCTGCAGGGCTTCCAGCGGCAGACCCTCGAAGCCTACGGCGCAAAAATCTCCTGGCACACCGATTTCGGCGAAGTGCCTGATGGCTTCACACTGATTGCCGCCAATGAGCTCTTCGATGCCATTCCGATCCGCCAGTTCGTTCGCACCGCCAATGGCTTCCGCGAGCGCGCGGTCGGCCTCGATGTCAACGACGAACTTACCTTCACAACCGGCGTCGCCACGCTCGATCCCACGCTTCTTCCGGAAGGCGGGCTTCCGCCGATCGGCTCGGTGTTCGAGGTCGCCCCTGCCCGCCAAGCCGTCATGACGACGATCTGCGACCGGTTGGCGGCGCATGGCGGCACGGCGCTTGCCATCGACTACGGTCACATGGCGACGAGCTTCGGCGACACGCTGCAGGCTGTGCGCATGCATGAATACGACCCGCCGCTGGAACATCCAGGCGAGGCGGATCTCACCAGCCATGTCGATTTCCAGCATCTGGCACAAACCGCGCTTGCCTCCGGCATCCACATCAACGGCTGCTGTCATCAGGGCGATTTCCTGGTCGGGCTCGGCCTGCTGGAACGCGCGGCCGCCCTCGGCCGGGATCAGGATGTGGCGACGCAGGAGAACATCCGCGTCGCCGTAGAGAGGCTCGCAGGCGCCGGCGAAGGCAAGATGGGGGAGCTTTTCAAGGTGCTTGCCGTTTCCAGCCCGGCGATCGACCTCCTGCCCTTTCGCCCTGTCGGCTGAAACCTGACCATCGATCCTGCGGATTGACAGCGCGCGTCGGGCTGGGCCAACATCCCGGCGAGATCGAACTGCTTCGCCGCGGCTGCGTTATGTCAAGCACGACAGGCAAAACCAGAATCAAGGACGCTCCAGTTGCCGACACCAATTGCTAGCACGCTGCTGAGCGCCGCCGAGGCTACCGGCATTCGCCATGGCTATTTCACCCGCGCCGGCGGCATTTCGGAAGGCCTCTATCGCGGATTGAACGTCGGCCTCGGCTCGAACGACGATCGCGACCGCGTGCAGGAGAACCGCCGCCGCGTCGCCGGCTGGTTCGGCCTTCCACTCGATCAGCTTGCCACCGTCCACCAGGTCCACTCTCCCGATGTCGTGACGATCGGCGCGCAATATGACGGCAGCCGCCCGCAAGCCGACGCGTTGGTAACGGCGACGCCGGGTATCGCGCTTGGCGTGCTCGCCGCCGATTGCGGACCCATCCTCTTCGCCGATCCGGAAAACCGGGTCATCGGCGCCGCCCATGCCGGCTGGAAGGGCGCGCTGACCGGCGTCCTGGAAAACACCATCAATGCGATGGAAGCACTTGGCGCGAGACGCGAGGCAATCATTGCCTGCCTCGGCCCCTCGATCAGCCAGTCTAGTTATGAGGTCGGCCCCGAATTCGTCGAGCGCTTCCTCGCCCACGATCCCGGCTATGCGAAATACTTCGCCCCTTCTAAGCGAGATGGCCACGCCATGTTCGATCTGCCGTCCCTGACCGTCGATCGCCTGCGCAAGGCCGGCGTCACGGCCGAAAGCCTGAACCTCTGCACCTATCCGGACGCGGAGCGCTTCTTCTCCTATCGGCGCACGACCCATGCCAAGGAGCCGGATTACGGACGACAGATTTCCGCCATCGCCATTGGGGAGGCAGCTTGATATGGCCTTGTATTTCGAACGCAGCGAATACGATGCTCGTCTGGCGCGGCTGCTGGCGAGGATGCAGGAAGAAAAGCTCGATGCCATGCTGCTCTTCGCCCAGGAGAGCATGTACTGGCTGACCGGCTACGATACGTTCGGCTATTGCTTTTTCCAGACATTGGTCGTCAAGGCGGACGGCTCGCTGACGCTTCTGACGCGCTCGGCTGACCTTCGCCAGGCACAGCTTACATCCGTTATCACCGACATTCGCATCTGGGTCGATCGTGTCAATGCCGACCCGACGCTCGATCTCAAGGAACTTTTGTCCGATCTCGACCTCCTCGGCACCCGCATCGGCATCGAATACGATACCCATGGCATGACTGGCCGCGTCGCCCGCCTGCTCGATCATCAGCTTGCCAGTTTCGGCCAGATCGCCGACGCCTCCTATCTCATAAGCCGCCTGCGCCTGACCAAGAGCCCCGCGGAAATCGCCCACGTCGAACGCGCCGCCGCGCTGGCCGACGATGCCCTGGACGCCGCCCTGTCTCTGATCAGGCCCGGCGCGGACGAAGCCGACATTCTCGCCGCCATGCAAGGCGCGGTCTTTTCCGGCGGCGGCGACTATCCCGCCAACGAATTCATCATCGGCTCTGGCGCGGAAGCCCTGCTCTGCCGCTACAAGTCCGGCCGCCGCAAGCTCGATGCCGATGATCAACTGACGCTCGAATGGGCCGGCGTCGACGCCCATTACCATGCCGCCATGATGCGCACGGTCGTCATCGGCAATCCCAGCCATCGCCACCGCGAACTCTACAGCGCCTGCCTGGAAACCCTGCAGGCAATCGAGACGATCCTGATGCCGGGGCACACCTTCGGCGACGTCTTCGACATGCATGCCAAGATCATGGACGAGCGCGGCCTTGCCCGGCACCGGCTGAACGCCTGCGGCTATTCGCTCGGCGCGCGCTTCTCGCCCTCCTGGATGGAGCATGAGATGTTCCATGTGGGCAATCCGCAGGAAATTCAGGAGAACATGTCGCTTTTCGTGCACATGATCATCATGGATTCCGACAGCGGCACGGCAATGACCCTCGGCCAGACCTATCTGACGACATCGCAGGCGCCGAAAGCCCTTTCCCGCCACCCTCTCGAATTTCTTAACCGTTAGGGGCGTAAGATAGCGATCCTGAATGGTCAGACCGTCGGGAGAAAGGATCGCGTCGATGGGATTGGTCAGGATAACGTTGACTGTCGCCGGCATTTGCCTCGCGCTCTCCGCCTGCAATACCACGGACGCTCTGACGCCGCCCGAGGCGATCGGCGATGTCAGCTCGAGCCCGGTCACACAGCGCGATGTCGAGCGCATGGCCGCGGCACCCCAGCGTCGCCAGACCTATCCAAGTTCTCAGGACAGCTACGGCTATCAGCAGCAGACCTCGCAGCAGGCGTATCAGCCGCAAAATTACGGCAGCAGCGGCACGCTCGACGAACAGGCATCGGCGCTGAGATCAAACGGCACCAATCCTTACGCCTCCCGCCCGCTCGACGGCTCGCGCACCGCATCCATCGCTCCGGCCAACGATCAATTTTCGCAGGCCGACGAGCAGCGCGAAGCAGACCGGCGCCTGTCGGAAGATCCGCAACCGCAGCCACAGCAGCAGGCGGCGGACGATCAACAGCCAGACCAACAACCCGATCAACAACAGCAGCAGGCATCCTTGCCGCCCGCAGCCGCGGCCGGAGGCAACAGCATCCGCTTCCTGCCGATCATCGGCGCTCCCGTCGACGCCGTCACGCCGCTGTCGCGCCAGCTCGGCGCCGATGCCCGCTCCCTCGGCCTGACGATCAAGAGTTCCAGCGATTCCAGCGCCGCCTATATTCTCAAGGGCTATCTTTCCGCCTTCGAGGACGGCCCGCAGATTTCCGTGACCTATGTGTGGGATGTACTTGATGGCAACGGCAACCGCGTGCATCGCATACAGGGTTCGGAAAGCGCGCCACTGAAGCGCGGCGACCCTTGGTCGGCCGTTCCGCCATCCGTCATGCAGAAGATTGCCACCAAAACCATGTCGGAATTCAATTCCTGGCGCGATTCCAGCGGTGGATAGCCACAAGCTTTTCAGAAATATGAAAGCTAACACGCTTCTCCCCCTTGCATTCGAGAGCAAGGCGGTTAAAAGCGCGGCTATCAGGTTGGTAACAGGCGGGCCACAATGAAGGTTTTCGCAGGCAATTCGAACCGGCATCTTGCCGAAGCGATCTGCAATTATCTCAACGTTCCCTTAGGCAAGGCCAGTGTCAGGCGCTTCGCGGACCAGGAAATCTTCGTTGAAATCCAGGAGAACGTGCGCGGTGAAGACGTATTCGTCGTCCAGCCGACCGCATTTCCGGCCAACGACCATCTCATGGAACTGTTGATCATGATCGACGCCATGCGGCGCTCTTCGGCGCGGCGCATCACGGCGGTCCTTCCCTATTTCGGCTATGCCCGCCAGGATCGCCGCGCCTCCGGGCGCACGCCGATCTCGGCTAAGCTGGTGGCCAATCTGATCACTGAGGCAGGCGCCGACCGCGTTCTCACGCTCGACCTGCATGCAGGCCAGATCCAGGGTTTCTTCGATATACCCACGGACAATCTCTATGCGCTGCCGATCCTGACGCGCGACATCAAGGCGAATTACGATATCGGCAACGTCATGGTCGTCTCGCCTGATGTCGGCGGTGTCGTGCGCGCTCGTGCGCTTGCCAAACGCCTCGACTGTCTGCTGGCGATCGTGGACAAGCGCCGTGATCGCCCGGGTGAGTCCGAAGTGATGAACATCATCGGCGAAGTAGAAGGGAAAGACTGCCTGCTGATCGACGACATCGTCGATTCCGGCGGCACGCTCTGCAACGCAGCCGATGCACTGCTCGCAAAGGGCGCGGCAAGCGTCACCGCTTACATCACCCACGGCGTTCTCTCCGGCGGTGCCGTGACGCGCGTCGCAAACTCGAAGCTGAAGGAATTGGTGATCACCGATTCCATCCAGCCGACGACCGCCGTGCAATCGGCGCCCAACATCCGCGTCATCTCGACGGCAAGCCTCATCGGCGAAGCCATCAACCGCACCAGCCAGGAAGAATCGGTTTCCAGCCTGTTCGATTAAGGCCGGACGGCATTCAGGCGGCCCTTGCTCTGGCAGGACGCGTTTGCCTCCATGCCAGCAGGCCGATACCGATCAGGCCGGAGATGAAGACGGCAGCCCCCGATCCCATGATCGAAGGTCCGATGCCGAACCATGCAAATAGGCTCGGCGACATCAAGTAGGCCAAAAGCAGACCCGTGAAGATCGCGCACATCAGCAGACGATAAACCTGCGCCAGCCGATGCGGCTCGCTGCGCGTCTGCATCAAATGCAGCATGGCAAGGTTCTCGAACGGCCCGTTGATCGCCGCAAAACAGGCGACAATCATCAGCCATATGCGGTCATGCATCAGCGGCAGCAGGAAGACTCCGGCTCCGAAGATGAGCTTTGCCGCGATGATCCAGACAACCGGCCGACGCGGCTTGACGCTGCTCAGGATCAGATTGGTCGTCAGGTTGCCGACGCCGTAAGCGGTCATCATCAGGCTATAATCGGTCAGCGGATCGGCGCTGATTTCGCGCAAGTGCAGGATCATGCCGAGCAGGATTCCCATCGCCCAGGCGATATTACCCATCAGGTTGGTGAACAGGCCATAGAGGATCGCCGCATGGCCGCGCGCCGCGCGCCATCCGCCGAGAACGCCATCCACGACGGCAGCCATTCCGGAAAATTCGTGTCGGCGCGGTGCTGCCGGCAGCCTTGCCACCGCCAGCCAGACCGCGAGCGCCGAAAGCAGGAAAGTCGCTGCCGTCACGGTAAAGAATTGCGATTTCGGCAGAAACCCGTTCACGAGTGCAATCAGGCTCGGACCGAGAATGCGCGCCATGCGGCGGGTGGCATCGAACAGGCCGTTGGTCGCGTGCCGGACGTCCGGATCGACCGCAATCGTCGGCAGGGTTGCCTGCAGTGACGGATCGAATGCGGAAGTGAGCAAGGCAATGCAGCCGGCAAGCACCACCAGCAGCGGCAGGCTCATCAGATGCAGAAGCCCGGCAAGCGACAGCATCAGCAGCAGAGCCGCCCGCACGAGATCGCTCGCGATCATCGTGGTGCTGTGACGCCAACGATCCGTGACGATGCCGCCGAAAAGACTGCCGAGCAGCAGCGCGCCGGATTGCAGCGCGGATACATATCCCGCATCGCTGCCGATGAAATCGGCCGCGATCCAGACGACCGCGACCATATAGAATTCGGAGCCTGTCGCCGCCAGCACCTGACCGGCCCATAGAAGAGAAATCGAGCGCTGGCTGAGTGGCTTCAGGACAAACATGATCGCATTCTGATTTCGAAGTGACTTACTTCACGACCTGGCCGTTGACCGAAACGTGACCGTCATCGGAAAGATCGATATCCCAGCGCGAGCGCCCATCGGCGTCCGTCTTGGCAAAGCCCTTGGCCATCATCAGGCCGAAAGAGACCTGAGCAAGATCGGCCTTGGTCTTTGCTGCCTCCTGGATGGCCGCGATCGTCTTGTCGAGATCGCGGGCGAGAACCGTCATCTTCATGGCGACGCGATCCTTCTCGGCCAGCCAGCCGCGCAGGCTGCCGGAAGCCTCGACATCATAGAGGCCGGAAACAGCGCTGATTTTCGGGAAGTTGATGGTCATCGTCCCATCGGGGAACATGGCCTTCTGCAGCTTCTCGTCCATGGCTTTATCGCTCTTCGGCGCCTTGAAATCGGTGTCCTTCAGAACATTCATCATGGCGGTGAAGTTGAGGTTCGGCACCTGCACTTGGATATCTGCCGCATCGGGAATGAAGGCAATATAGTCTTCTGGCACCAGGCCCGTTTCCAAGGTGAGCTTTTCCGCACTCAATCCGAAATCGGCGCTCATGGCATCGGCGGGCCCGGCGATCTTGAAGGAATAACCCATCTTCTGCAGCCCGCCATTACCGAGCGGCGTCGTAAGCGCGATGTCCTTTATGGCAACGGACTCATCGAAGGAACCGACGATCGGCATGGCACTCATGACCAAGGCCTTGAGCGCCTCGCCATCCTTATCCGAAAGCGTCTTCTCATCCTTGTGCTCGGAGACGAACTGCAGCAGCGAGTTCAGCGCCTTCAGAGGCAGCTTCGTCGCGCCCATGTTGAAATCGATCGCCGCGATCTTGATTTCGCCCAGCGTCTCGTCGTCCGACGAGATCTTGTTGTAGAGCGACTGCAGACTGCCATCCATCTTGATATCGAGCCTGCCCGGCTCACCGCTATCGGCCGACGACAGCGTGTAGGAAATGCTGTCGGCGGTGGCGTCGTTCTTCTGGACGCTCTTGTTTTCGTCGGTCGTCTTGGTGGCGAAGGTAATGCCTTGCCCCTTCATATCCATTGAACGCAGATAATGAAGCGCGGGATCGAAAACGCCCTTGACGGTGGAAGAGGCCAATGCGTAGCGAAATTCGCTGTCGGGGGCCTTGCCAGGCTCGGAACGCGCCGTCACGTCCATCGCATTGTTGCCTTCGATATTCCAAAGGCCGTTGTCGAGTGGCGTCGCCAGCATCATCAAAGGCTTGAGGCCGCTGATGCTGAAACCACTCACATTCAGCTTGTCGAGCAGCTTCTGCAGATCATAGGTGACCTCATAATTAGTGCCGACCGGCTTGACCGAGATTGCGCCGCTCTTGGCGATATCATCGGGCAGGAAATAAGTCAGGTTGCCATAGAGATCCTTCGCACCCTGTTCACTGACCTCAGCCGCCTGCACGCCGCCCATAACGCCGGCAGCGACGACAGTCGCTGCAGCAATCGCTTTGAAACGCATAATTCACCCCCAAATATGATGGAAAAGAAATGTGAAAATCCGAAAAGGACCGATCGGTCTTTCGAATGAAACTCTGTTGCCGCCCCCTACATGGGCCTGCTCCTCAGACATCAAGGCTTCTTCATCACTTGACCATTGACCGTCACCGTCCGATCTTCATCCATCGTGATGTCCCAGCGCAGGCGACCGTCGGTATCGGTCTTGGCAAAACCCTTGGCGGCAAGCAAGCCAAAAGAAACTTTATTCAAGCGCGGTTCCGCCTTGGCGGCATCCTGGAAGGCGGCAACCGTCTTGTCGAAATTGCGCGCCAGGATCGTCGCCTGCAGTGAATAGCCGGCATGCGGCTTGGTCGAGCCCTTCAGCGCTCCGGAAATCTCGACATCATAGACGCCTGAAGTGGCGCTGATCTTCGGAAACTCCAGCGTTCCGTAGCCGCTTGGGAACATCGTCCGCTTCAACGCCTCACTGGAGACCGGCGCAGCATGCGGGGCGATCGCGTCGAGGCCGGTATCGATAAGGCCCGCGAAGTCGATGTTCGGCACGCCGAGCTGCACGTCGAGCGTTGACGGCAGGAAGGCCGAATAAGCCACCGGAATGAGATCCGCATCCGGTGTGAACTGCTCGGCCCGCAGTTCCAGATTGACGTTGGAGGCCTTGGTGAGGCCATCCATCTTGAAGCTGTAATCGATGCGCTTGACGCCGACTTTGCCCTTGTCGGTCGCAACCAGGGCATTGTTCAAGGTGACGGTCTTGTTGAGCGATCCGAAAACCGGCAAGGCGCGACGCACCAGCTGCTCGAACTTCTCGCTGCCGCTTTCGGAAAGCTGCTTGGTTTTGACGTGCTGAACGAAGAAGCGAATGAGCGCGCGCAGGTCCTTCGCCGGCAGGCTGGTGGCGGTGAGGTTCGTATCGACGCTGTCGGCACTAAAGGTGACGGGCGAACCATCCGGCCGCACGATGAATTGCTCGCTCAGGCGCTGCAGCGTCCCCTGCAATTGCAGGTCGACCTTGCCGGCCTCGCTGCTGTCGGTGACGGTATGAGCGAAAGAAAGGCTGTCGATGGTGGCGTCGAGCTTGCGCCCGCTCCTGGGGCCGGTGCCGACGCTGGAAAATTTCACGCCGCTGCTCTTGATGCCCATGGACCGCATCATCTCGATCGCCGGATCGAAAATGCCGTCGAAGGAGTTGGAGGTAATGGAATAGGCAAGGTCGGACGTCGGCGAATGCAGGGCGACATCGAGGCTGTTGTCGCCCGTCAGGCGCCATCTCCCCTGTTCGACAGGCTGCGCGAAGAGGGAGAGCGGTTTGAAGCCTGTAACCGAAAATGCACGGGAATTGATCTTGTCGAAGAACTTCGCGAGATCGTAGACGATCTCGTATTGGTCGCCCACCGGCTTGACGGTCACGAAATCGCTGCGGGCAAGATCCTGCGAGAGCGATTGGGTGAGGATATTGCGAAGATCCTTGGCGCCCTGCTCATTGAGCTCGGCAGCCTGCGGCGCGCCGGCAAGACCCATGGAAAAAACGGCGGCGGCAATAACCCTAGAGCGCATGCCCGACCTCACTTTCTGACCCTGATCGATTGGATTCGACTGTTGATGGGGCCGACGGTATATGTCAAGGCGTTGATAGACATGGTATCGCAGGCTTGTCTCGGCCGTTGCAATGCCACCACAAAGCTTCGCATTCCGGGGTGCTTGCACCTTTGGCCGCTTTGTATTATACGCCACGCGTCCGCGTAGACACCCTTGGAGGCAACGCGGATGAGGCAGGGTACGCCCTCCTCCAGTTCAGCTGATACGGCACTGGCCGACCGGATGAACTCTCCAAATAACCTCGAAAGGAATAGCTATGAGCCACGAAAGCTACGAGCTCAAGGCCGAGGCGCGCGAACGGGTTGGTAAGGGGTCCGCCCGTGAACTTCGCCGCAATGGTCTGATCCCCGCTGTCATCTACGGTGACAAGCAGGCCCCCATTTCTATCGCTCTCAACACCAATGAGGTGACGAAGCGCATCCACGCCGGCGGTTTCCTCACGACGATCGCAACGATCGACGTTGACGGCAAGAAGATCAAGGTTCTGCCGAAGGACTACCAGCTCGATCCGGTCCGTGACTTCACGGTTCACGTCGATTTCCTGCGCGTTTCCGGCAACACCGCGGTCACCGTCGAAATCCCGGTTCACTTCGAAAACCACGAGAAGTCCCCGGGCCTCAAGGCTGGCGGCGTGCTGAACATCGTTCGTCACGAAGTCGAAGTCCATTGCCCGGCCGATGCGATCCCGGAATTCTTCACCGTTGACCTCAGCGGCCTGAAGAGCGGCGACAGCATCCACATCTCGAGCGTGAAGCTGCCGAAGAACGTCACGCCCGTCATCGCCGACCGTGACTTCACGATCGCAACGATCGTTGCCCCGGCAGCCGGTCTTGCTGAAGAAGAAGTAGAAGGCGGCGAAGAAGCCAGCGCCTGATTGGCATCTTCAACTTGAAGCATCGAGACCCGCCTCCCCTTTCGGGGAAGGCGGGTTTTTCATGCTCGAAGATAAATATTAGAGAAAGTAAAAATACAAACGTCTTGAAATCTATACTATCGTTGATTTCTATTAACCCCAGAATTTCAGCAACATTTAACAGATTCATGAAAATCTACGCGAAAGAGTTGTAGAAAGCGGCACCCCCAAGATCCGCTGGTCTATGGCTTGGGGAGCAAACGGAACAATGAGCCATTCGGTCGAAAACAGGTTTTTCGCGATCGTCTGCGGTGCGCTGCTGGTTTTCGTAGCGCCGCTCTTCATCCTTTTTCTTTTCCTGTCGTCCGAACGCGCCGAGAAGGAGATCAAGGATCATATAACCGTCCTGCTGGTCGCCAATGCCCAGGCCCTTGCCAAGCCGCTGTGGGATCTGGATGAGGATAGCGTCACCCAGATCAGCGCAACGACGGTCGCCGAAGGCGCGATCGTTCGGGTCAATGTGCGCGATCTTTCCGGCCAGCTCGACGTCACGCAGTCCACCATTCCGAAATCCTACAAGGGCAATCTGGAGTCCGTCGCGCGGCCGATCGTCTACAACGGCGTGGACGGCACCAAAAGGCTCGGCACCATCACGGTCTACTATCCCCAGCTCGGCCTCTTCGACGGTTTGAAGAATGAGGAAATCGTCTTCATCTCCATTTTCATCTTCGCAGTGCTGACGGTCTTCGGCGCGGCGCTGATCGGCAATCGCATTTTTGTCATCCAGCCGTTGATGCGCCTGACGCGCGCCATCGAGGCCACACGGCGACTCGGCTCCCGCCATCATGTCGACTGGCAGTCGAACGACGAAATGGGGCGGCTCGCCAGCAGCTTCAACGATATGCAGAGCAAGCTACAGCGCGATGAAACCGAACTGAAGCTTGCCCATCGCCGCGCCACCGATACCTATAATCTGACGCCCGCCATGCTTTTCTCCCTCGACAAGGACGATTGCATCGCCGCCGTCAGCGACTACTGGCTCGCCGCAACCGGCTACGGCCGCGCCGAGGTGATCGGCCGTGAGTTTGCAAGCCTGGTCCTGCCGGAATCGCGCGCGCGATATGTCGAGCGCAAGAACAGCAATCCCGATACCGCTGCCCGTCTTGCGGTCACCGTCAAGTTCCAGTGCCGGAATGGACGGGTGATGGATGTCCTCATTCTGGAGACTACCGCGATCCAAGACGGCCTGTCGCTTTCCGTCATGACCGACGTCACCGAGCTCAAGCAATCCGAGGACAAGAACCTCCGGCAGGCAATCACCGATCACCTGACCGGCCTGCTCAACCGTCAGGGCTTCGAGACCGCGTTGGACGCCAAGATCAACGAGGCCGATCTGCGCAAACGCGAACTTGCGTGCCTCTTCATCGATCTCGACCGTTTCAAGTGGATCAACGATAATATGGGCCATGCCGCCGGCGATGCGGCCCTGCGCGAACTCGTCTCCCGCCTGCAGACATGCCTGAGCTCGGGTGACATCGCCGCCCGCCTGGGTGGCGATGAATTCGCGATCCTGCTGCTGGCGGAAGATGCCGAAGTAAGAGCCATCGACATGGCTGCCAGCATCGCAGAGATCTTCGAAGCGCCCTTCGGTGGCGATGCTCGCCTCAGCGCCAGCATCGGCATTGCCATCTATCCGCGTCAGGCGGCCAATGCCGCCGAGCTGCTGCTGAAGTCCGACATCGCCATGTATGCCAAGAAGCGCGACGGCAAGAACGGCGCAAAGATCTTCGACAATGGCATGCTCGACGACTCGCGCCGCCGCGCCGAACTGGAAAGCTATATCGAGGCGGGCCTCGCAGAGGACTGGTTCGAGGCCTATCTGCAACCGGTGGTGAATATCGACGATCGTTCGATCGTCGGCTTCGAGGCGCTGATGCGCCTGCACCACCCGCATAAAGGTATCCTGCCCCCTGCCCGCATCATCGAGGTCGCCGAAGAGACCGGCTCGATCATTCGCATCGGCAACCGCATCATGGAGAAGGCGGTCACCAGCTTCGCACGTCTGTCGCGTCTCGGCGGCATGCAGGACACCTACCTCGCCATCAACTTTTCGCCCCTGCAATTCGAGCCCGAACTGCCGCTGCGCATCGCCACCCTGCTTTCGCGCCATGACATTCCCGCCTGGCGCATCGTCGTCGAAATCACCGAAGCCGTACTCATGGACGACAATCCGGAGACGCGCATGGTCATCAACGAGATCTGCCGCTACGGCTGCCGCATCGCGCTCGACGATTTCGGCACGGGCTATTCGTCGCTGAGCTACATCAATCGCTTCCCGGTCGACATCATCAAGATCGATCAGTCCTTCATCCGCGCCATCAACGATACCGCATCCGATGTCAGCGCCAAGAGCCGCATGCTCGTCGAAAGCATCACCACGCTGTCGCACAAGATGAACTGCACGGTCATTGCCGAAGGCGTGGAAACCGAAGAGGAATGCGCGACCCTGCGCACCATGGGCATCGACTACGGCCAGGGCTATCTGTTCTATCGGCCGCTGCATCCTGATACCCTGGCAAAGACACTCGCGAGCCAGCAGCAGGATCATCCTTCACCCATAGCACAGGCGTCATAGCGATGAGGAACCGCACGCGAAAGCCGTTGCTCACGATTGCAATCAGCCTGTTTTTGCTATCCCTTTTCTCTCCAGCCCGCGCCGAAACCGTTCATTTCACCACCGAGGAATATCCGCCCTTCAACTATCGCGACGGCAAGACGGCTGTCGGAGCCCTCACCGAACAGGTGCAGAAGGTGATGGCCGATATCGGCGCCGACTATACCATCGCCATCATGCCCTGGGCGCGGGCCTATAATCAGGCGCTGGCAGAACCCATGACCTGCGTCTTCGCAACCGCCCATAATGAAGAACGCGATCCGCTCTTCAAATGGGTGCAGCCATTGCTGATCGATCGCAACATCCTGATCAAGCACAGCGGTTCGCTGATTGCCGCCGCCACCATCGGCGAAGCCAGGAAATATCTCGTCGGCACCTGGCGGGAGGACTATACGGAGACGATACTGCGCCGGAACAATTTCCCGCGCATCGACGTGGGCAGCGATTTCAAGGCCACGCTCAAGAAACTGATGAGCGATCGCATCGACCTGATGCCCATTTCGGAATTCTATTTCGACAAGCTGAAAGCCGAGGGTAATGCCGTGGAGAAGGTGACCATCCTTTCCCAGCAGCCCATGGGGATAGCCTGCCAGAAGGATTTCCCAATCGATCTTCTGAACAGGATGCAGGCGGCGCTGAATGCGCTGATCGCCGACGGAACGCAGAAACAGATTTTCCTGAAGTACGGCCTCCACCTTAACGACTGACCGCATCCCCGCCTTGACTTTGCCGCCAAATCCCTGTGGTGAAGGGCATCGATATTTTCCAAGGGGTGAAGCGCATGCTTCTCATCGCGGGCCTCGGCAATCCGGGCGCCAAATATCAGGGCAACCGCCATAATATCGGCTTCATGGCCGTGGATGCGATCTATCGCCGCCATAGCTTTTCGCCCTGGTCGAAAAAGTTCAAGGCGGAGATTTCCGAAGGCGAGCTCGGTGGCCAAAAGGTGCTGCTCATCAAGCCGCAGACCTTCATGAACCTCTCGGGCGAAGCCGTCGGCGAAGCCATGCGCTTCTATAAGCTTCAGCCCTCCGACCTTGTGGTGATCTACGACGAACTCGATCTGCCGGCCGGCAAGGCGCGCCTGAAGACCGGCGGCGGCCATGGCGGTCACAACGGCATCAAGTCGATCGACGCCCACTGCGGCAAGGAATATCGGCGCATGCGCCTCGGCATCGGTCATCCCGGCGTCAAGGAGCTCGTACACAATCACGTTCTCGGCGATTTCGCCAAAGTGGATCAAAGCTGGCTGGAGCCGCTGTTCGACACGCTTGCCGACAATGCCGACATGCTGGTGCGGGGCGAGGATTCGCAGCTGATGAACAAGATCGCGCTTGCTCTAGGCGGCAAGGCGGAAGAAGACGCACCGAAGCCGGAGAAGAAGGCGCCGGCCAAATCTCATATTCACCAGGCGCGCAATCACAGCCAGCCGAAGATCCCGGAAACCGGTCCGATGGCGGAAATGCTGAAGAGGATGTTCGGCAAGAAGGACAATTGAGGTGTCGGACGCCGCGACCGAAGATATCGCAAATATCGTCGTCCGGCCCGTCACGATGACGGACCTGCCGACGCTGCTTGCGCTCTACCGACACCTGAATGTGGGCGATCCGATATTGGAGCTGCGACTGGCGGAGAACCGCTTTGCGGAAATCCTTAGCCATCCAGGCATGACGATCTTCGCCGCCTTTGATGGCGACAAGGCCGTCTCTTCCGTGACGCTGATCGTCATCCCAAATCTCACGCGGGGCGGTGCGCCCTATGCCTTGATCGAGAATGTGGCAACGCACGCCGATTACCGTCGGCGAGGCCTTGGCGGCACGGTCATCCGCAAAGCTTTCGCAAGCGCCTGGGAGCGGAATTGCTACAAAATCATGCTGCTGACCGGCTCGAAGAACCCGGCAACGCTGCGCTTCTACGCCAATTGCGGGTTCACGCAGGATAAGACCGGCTTCCAGGTCCGCCGCCCCTCGGCTACCTAACGGGCAGCAGCCGTTCCTATTCTTCCGGCTCGGTCGTGAACATCAGCGGGAAGCCGGCGCTTTTGGCAAGATCGACCGCCTCCTGCGCCTTCGTCTCGGCAATGTCACGCGCACAGACCATCACGACACAGGTGCCGAGCTTATGCGCCGTCATCATCACGCGATAGCCGGCCTCCTCGCTCATGCGGAAGACGGCCTTCAACACCATGATGACGAATTCCCGCGGCGTATAATCGTCGTTCACGAGAATGATCTTGTAGAGCTTCGGCCTCTCGACCTTCGGCTTGGTTTTAGTCTTTGGTTTCAGGACAACATCATTGTCACTCATCGGCATCACCGTTGACGACAGGGAAAGGGGCTTTGGGCTAATAGGGAAATTATAGTGCAGCGCAGTACACCATTCAAGGACGACGGCTTCTCTGAAACAATGCGCAGCGCAGCATTCGAACGACTTCAGCCTCTCTTTCGACAGAAAAGAGCCTCCCTGCCCGCACAAGACTTGACCCGCAACGGCCCTTCCCCCATAGGCACAGCAAAGATTTTCAAGTTATGGACAAGGTGCCATGGGTTTCAAATGCGGTATCGTCGGGCTGCCGAATGTCGGCAAGTCCACTCTGTTCAACGCGCTGACCAAGACGGCGGCGGCGCAGGCGGCGAACTATCCGTTCTGCACGATCGAGCCGAACACGGGCGAAGTCGCGGTTCCCGATCCGCGCATGCGCAAGCTTGCCGAGGTCGCCAAGTCGAAGGAGCTGATCCCGACGCGCATCTCCTTCGTCGATATTGCCGGCCTCGTGCGCGGCGCATCGAAGGGTGAAGGTCTCGGCAACCAGTTCCTCGCCAATATCCGCGAAGTCGATGCCATCGTGCACGTCCTGCGCTGCTTCGAAGACAGCGACATCACCCATGTCGAAGGCCGTATCAATCCGGTTGCCGACGCCGAAACGATCGAGACCGAGCTGATGCTCGCCGACCTCGAGAGCCTCGAACGCCGCACCGAGCAGACGCGCAAGCGCGCCACCGGCAAGGACAAGGAGTCCATGGCGATGCTGCCGATCATGGATGCGTCGCTTGCATTGCTGCAGGAAGGCAAGCCAGTCCGCACGCTGCTCTCGAAGCTGGATGCCGAAGAAATCCGCATCCTCAAGAGCCTGAACCTGCTGACCTCGCACCCGGTGCTCTATGTCTGCAACGTCGCCGAGGCCGATGCCGTTACCGGCAACGAGCATACGGCTGCGGTCGAAGTCATGGCGAAGGAGCAGAATTCCGAAGTGGTGATCATATCCGCCGCTATCGAAGCGGAAGTAGCGCAGCTGCCCGAAGATGAATCCATCGAATTCCTCTCCGCGCTCGGCCTCGACGAAGCCGGCCTCGACCGGCTGATCCGCGCCGGCTACAAGCTGCTGCACCTCATCACCTATTTCACGGTCGGGCCGAAGGAAACACGCGCCTGGACGATCGAACTGGGCACGAAGGCTCCGCAGGCGGCCGGCGTCATCCATTCGGATTTCGAGCGCGGCTTCATCCGCGCCAGCACCATCGCCTATGACGACTACGTCGCCTACAACGGCGAAGTCGGCGCCAAGGAAGCCGGCAAAATGCGCTCCGAAGGCAAGGAATATGTCGTCCAGGACGGCGATGTCCTCAACTTCCTGTTCAACGCCTAAAGAATGAAGAGATTGCCGGCCTCACCTGAGCGCCGGCAATCTTCCCTGTATGGATGCCGGCAGCAGCCGCACCGTGGCGCGGCGCAGATGCGGCCAGCCGACGCCGATCACCAATACGACCAGTCCGACGATCATCAGCACGATGAAGCTCACCTTGTCGAGCGCGGCGTTGTTCTGCCGCAAAATGGTGCCGATCGCCACGCCGAGCGAAAGCAAACCAGCCGTTACGAAAGCGCGCCTGTCGATGATAAGGCCGATCAGCATCATAACCGCCACGATGACGACGATGGTCGCCGCCCGCGCGTAACTACCATTCTGAATCTCGGTTAAAATGGCGCTGTCATTGCCGAACTCAAGCATGAATGCGAGCAGGTTCGACGTGTAGAGCAGCGCCGGCGCGGTCGCGAGATGCAGCCAGAAGGCAACATCCGAGCGTCGTGTTATGCGCTTGGGATCGCTGAGATCGAAATACATCGCGACCGCGAATGTCCCGAGCGCGGCCACAAACATGATGCAAATCGACTGCAGTGGATAGGCAAGCACCACGTTCGGCACAGCTGTCACCAGCCCTATGATGTAGAAGACTGCGGCCAACAACAGGGCGAATAGCGAGAATAGCAGCATTGCCAGCGACAACGGCACGCGGTAGCGCCAATAGAACAGGGCAAAGAGCGGCGGAAACGGAAGCGTCATCATCATCCAGTCTACCATGATAGATCGGCCATCGTCGGCCGGATCGAGATAGACCAACGAGACGGTGATGATCCATTGCGCCAGCGCGATGGTCAGCGCAACGGCCGGAAGCGCCAATCGCTGGCGACGCACCAGGATTTCGGCAAGAATGATAATCGCCGGCAGTGGCCCGAAGAAGCCCGTAACCCCCCATAGCCCGGCAAGCAATACGATGATGCCGATGGTGATCAGCACATCATGAAAACCACGGATGAAGCGCGGCGCTTCGCTGTCCTCGAGCGGATTTGCCAGATCATCCTCGCGCGGCTGCGAAAGACCGCTCCGAATGGGCGATGCGCCGACACCGATATTTCTCTCGGTCAGATAGGGCAAAAGCCGGATAGCCTGATCCGGGGAAATGATCCCCTCGCCGGCGGCGCCTTCCAGCGCGGTCTTGAGATCGCTCATGTCTGTCCTTGCTTCGTGACGATGTTGTGCAGCCTCACCATATTGCCGGGACACAATCAAGGGCTGCGGGTACTGGCATGCCCTCACCGCACCTTGTTGTCCGCTGCCGTTGCGAAAATACTTGCGCCCTTCCCGCCCGGCATGCGATTGCGCACGAACGGAATGAGGAGGCCTGTGACGAATATGACGAAACTCGTCTACGAAGACTTTCAGCCGGGACGGGAATTTCCGCTCGGCCCCAAACATGTGACGGCGGCGGAGATCATAGAATTCGCCAGGGAATTCGACCCGCAACCGATGCATCTGGATGAGGAAGCAGGCCGCACCAGCATTCTCGGCGGTCTCGCGGCCTCCGGCTGGCATACATCGTCCATGTTCATGCGCATGATGTGCGATTCCTACCTCCTCGCCACCGATGCGCAGGGTGCGCCTGGCATCGATTTCATGGAATGGAAGAAACCGGTTCTAGCCGGAGATACCCTGTCGGGCCGGTCCATTGTCATCGAGGTACGCCCCATGCGCTCCCGCCCCGGCATCGGCATCGTCAAGTTCCGTCATGAGGTCGAGAACCAGCGCGGCGAGCTCGTCTGCCTCGGGGAGAACGCAACGATGATCCGCATGCGCGCCGGCGCGGAGATATCCGCATGAAGATGAGCGAACTTTACGTCATCGGCGAACGCATCGAGATCGGCAGCCATACCTTCACGCCGGAAGGCATCGTCCGCTTCGCCTCGCGCTATGATCCGCAGATCTTCCACATGGATGCGGAAGCGGCCAGGCAATCCTTGTTCGGCGGGCTCTGCGCCTCCGGCTGGCATAGTTGCTCCGTGTGGATGCGCACTTTCGTCGATTACTGGAAGTCCGAAACCGCGCGGCTGACGGCCGAGGGCAGGACGCCGCCCACTCTCGGCCCCTCGCCCGGCTTCAAAAACCTGCAATGGCTACGACCGGTCTTTGCCGGCGACACGATCACCTATGGTGTCGCGATCCTCGGCAGCCGGCCACTTGCCTCACGCCCCGGCTGGGCGCTCTACACACTCGCCTGTGACGGCATAAACCAGCATGGCACCCCGGCCCTGCGCTTCGAAAGCACCGTGCTGGCCTTTGAATAGCGACTGGAGCAATTCCAGGAAAAGTGCGCAGCGGTTTTCCGTCCGGAATGCGCAAAAACAAGAAGATGGAGCATTTTCGCGATTCGAAGAAAAGCGGAAATGCTCTAACGGGGCCTGAAAGATTGCCCCGCGAGGTCAATGAGAACACTCAGTGTCCGGCGAATTCCACCAGCGTATGCACCGGCACGTCGAGTTCCTCGAGCTTTTTGCGGCCGCCGAGATCAGGCAAATCGATCACGAAGCAGGCGGCAACGACCTCGGCGCCGATCTGGCGCAGAAGCTTCGTCGCGCCGACGGCGGTGCCGCCCGTAGCGATGAGATCGTCCACGAGAATGACCCTCTCGCCCGGATTGACGGCATCGCGATGCATCTCCATCTCGTCCACGCCATATTCCAGGCTGTAGGCGATGCGGACGATATCGTGCGGCAGCTTGCCCTTCTTGCGGATCGGCACGAAGCCGGACGACAGCTGATGCGCCACCGCGCCGCCGAGAATGAAGCCGCGCGCTTCCATGCCGGCGACCTTGTCGATCTTGGTGCCGGCATAGGGTTGCACCAGCGCGTCCACGGCGCGACGGAATGCCCTGGCATCGCCAAGCATTGTCGTGATGTCGCGAAAGATGATGCCGGGCTTGGGATAGTCCGGAATGGAGCGGATGCTGGCAGCGAGCTCCGAAGCAATAGTGTTCATGAAATACGTACTCTCAGGCTGTGATAGGGCCGGCCGCACCCTATCAAGACCGGCGCTCCATACCAACAAAAAAGGCGGCCTCGACGGGCCGCCTTTTCGTTGAAGCATCGCAATACTCAGTGAGCGCCGGCCTTGGCATAGACAGAACGCTTGGTGAGATAGATCAACACGGAGAAGATCAGCAGGAACACGATGACCATGAAGCCGAGATGCTTACGATCTTCCAGATGCGGTTCGGATGTCCACATCAGGAATGCAGACACATCCCGCGCATACTGGTCGACCGTCTGCGGCGCGCCATCGTCGTAGGTCACTTGCCCATCCGAAAGCGGCTTCGGCATCGCAAAGGTCGCAGCCGCATCGAAATACGGATTATAATGCGAGTTCTGCTGCACCTTGAAACCGGCCGGCGGCTCTTCATACCCGGTCAGCAGCGAGTAGATATAGTCCGGGCCGCCTTCCTGATACTGTGTGAAGATATCGAAGATGAACTGCGGGAAGCCGCGTTCGACTTCACGCGCCTTGGCAAGCAGCGACATGTCGGGCGGCACCGCACCGTTGTTGGAGGCCGCGGCAGCCTCGTCGTTCGGGAACGGCGAGTTGAAATGATCAGACGGAAGCGCCTTACGGGTGAACATCTCACCCTGAGGGTTAGGTCCGTCCTGCACTTCATAATTGGCGGCAAAGGCCTTTACCTGGGCTTCCGTGTAGCCGAGATCTTCCAGTGTGCGGTAAGCCACCAGCTTCATCGAATGGCAGGCGGAACAGACTTCCGTATAGACCTTCAGACCACGCTGTAGCTGGGCCTTGTCGTAGGAACCGAACGGGCCGGCGAAGGTCCAATGCTGCTCGCGCGGCTCCTTCAGCGGATAATGCGGCGTTTCGTTCTCCGCGGCAGGTTTCGTCTCCGCCGCCACGGCGGCTACCGTCAAGGAGCCGCCGATCAGGGCGAGCGAGAGAAGGCCGGCAACAATCTTTTTCATCGTTTTCTTCCTTCCAACCGCTCAGGCGCTCATCGCGACGGCGTCTTTTTTATCGCCGCCCTGCTTTTCAAGAACCGCTTCCGTAATCGAATTCGGAATGCGCCTCGGTGTCTCGACTATGCCGAGCACCGGCATGACGACGAGGAAGAACAGGAAGTAGAACAGCGTCGCGAACTGCGCAGCCGTGGTGTAGATGCCCTCCGCCGGCTGCGAGCCCAGCCAGCCGAGCAGGACTGCATCGGCAATGAACAGCCAGAAGAACAGCTTGTACCAAGGGCGATAGACGGCCGAACGAACCTTGGACGTATCGAGCCAGGGCAGGAAGAACAGCACGATGATCGCGCCGAACATGGTCAGAACGCCGCCAAGCTTGGAGTCGATCGGACCGATGTTGAAGGTGATCGAGCGCAGCATCGCGTAGAACGGCAGGAAGTACCATTCCGGAACGATGTGGGCCGGCGTCTTCAGCGGGTTGGCCGCGATGTAGTTGTCGGCATGGCCGAGGAAGTTCGGCAGATAGAAGACGAAATAGGCAAAGACCAGCAGGAAGATGGAGACGCCGAGCGCATCCTTCAGCGTCGCATAGGGCGTGAAAGAGACAGTATCCGTCTTCAGCTTGACTTCGACGCCGGTGGGGTTCGTCTGGCCCGTCACATGCAGCGCCCAGATATGCAGGATGACAACGCCCGCGATCATGAACGGCAGCAGATAATGCAGCGAGAAGAAGCGGTTGAGCGTCGGATCGTCGACGGCAAAGCCGCCGAGCAGGAAGGTCTGAATCCAGTCGCCGACCCATGGGAAGGCCGAGAAGAAGCCGGTGATGACGGTCGCGCCCCAGAAGGACATCTGGCCCCAGGGCAGAACATAGCCCATGAAGGCGGTCGCCATCATCAAGAGGTAGATGATCACGCCGAGAATCCAGAGGATTTCACGCGGCGCCTTGTAGGAGCCGTAGTAGAGACCGCGTGCAATGTGGAGATAGACGGCCACGAAGAAGAAGGACGCGCCGTTGGCATGCATGTAGCGCAGAAGCCAGCCATGGTTGACGTCGCGGACGATCTTTTCGACCGAATTGAAGGCGATCGCCGTATTGGCCGCATAATGCATGGCGAGAACGACCCCGGTCAGGATCTGCAAAAGCAGCATGACGGCCAGCATGGCGCCGAACGTATAGGCATAGTTCAGATTGCGCGGGACCGGATAGGCGATGAAACTGTCATAGACCATACGCGGCAGCGGAAGCCGCGCGTCGACCCATTTTTCGAGCCCTGTGGATGGCTCGTAAGACGAATGACCACTCATGATTCAGCTCCCCCTCAACCGACCTTGATCTTCTTTTCAGACGTGAACGCATATTGCGGTATGAAGAGGTTCTGCGGCGCAGGCCCATGGCGGATGCGACCGGCAGTATCGTAAACCGAACCGTGGCAGGGACAGAACCACCCGCCATATTCCCCTGCCTGGCCGAGCGGGATGCAACCGAGATGGGTGCAGACACCGATCATCACGAGCCAGTTTTCCTTGCCGTCACCGGCCGAACGGGCGACATCGGTCGCCTGTGCGTCTGCCGGGAGATTGGCGTTACGAGCGATCGGATCCTTCAGGTCCGAGATCTGCGTACCCTTGGCATCGTCGATTTCTTTTTGCGTGCGGTTACGGATGAAAACGGGCTTGCCTCGCCACTTCACCGTGAGAGACATGCCAGGCTCCAGGCTCGACACGTCGACTTCGATGGATGCAAGAGCGAGTGTCGATGCGTCCGGCCGCATCTGGTCGATAAACGGCCATGCGACGGCAACCGCACCCACCGCGCCGGCCATACCTGTCGTCAAATAAAGGAAATCGCGACGAGTCGGCTCGCCGGTGGACTCAACTGTCGTACTATGCTCGCTCAAGGCTGCACATCCTCTTCCCGCAAACCACGGCAAAAACCGCGGTACCCCTCTCACTAACGGCGAATCATCGCGACCATAATTCCGCCATAGATTCCTCCGTAACCCGCTGCGTTCTAAGCTTGATCGCAAATTATGTCCAGTCTTGGCAAGGGGAGAGGGCACAATGTCGCGGCAAAAACGCGCTATTGCGTCGCAGGCCCGAGGCTTAAACTCCCCTCTCGCGGCGGCCTGAGGTTAAGCACATGAAAAAACAGCGGATTCACATAGTATTTTCTCGTGCCGCACGGCAAAATAAGCAATAGTTTCAATGCTGCATTGCAAAAATCGCCACGATCATCGCATCTTTGGTCCATCGTCGGCATGAGCCTTACCTCTTAAAACCAAATGGATTTGTCTTGCGATCTGTGGACGATTGTCACCGTTGCCTTGTGTCGTCAAAACATCGGAACATGAAGCACGAGAACTTGCCATGAGACACACGATTTATTGCGTTCTATGCGTTCTCGCCACGCTGGCGCTGGGAATTCTTGCGGCGCGCTATGTTGCCGATTCCTGGTTTCTGGCCTTCTTCGAAAGCCTGCAGACCCACGTAAGCCTCTTTGCGATCCTGCTTGCCTTGATCGCGTTCGTCTTCAAGCGCCACTGGTACGCACTATTCCTGACCGCGGCCGGAACGGTGCTGCTGGTTCATTCGGTCCTGATGCTCCAGCAATACGCAGCCTCTTCCCTCGTTGCCTCGGCAGAGGCCGGCGGTGGAAATTTCAGGCTCCTGTCCTTCAACATCGAGGACAGCAATTTCGAAAACGGTGCCCGTATTGCCGATCTCATCGTCACCTCGAAGGCCGATGTCGTCGAAATTTTCGAGGCGGGACCAATCCTTTCCGAGATAGACCGCATCACCAAGGCCTATCCTTACCGCATCGGCTGCGGCGTGATGACCACCGATTGCGATTCCCTGCTGCTGTCGAAACGGCCGTTCCAGACCCAGCTCATGCGCAGCCTCGGCAGCCTTTGGGACAATCGCTTCATTCTGGCCACCATCGACATGGACGGCCAGCCCGTGAATTTCGCTTCCGTTCATTTGAGCAAGCCTTATTTCGATGCCTTCCACCAGATCGAGCTCGGCCTTCTCGCCCCTGCCCTCAACGACGTGAAAGGGCCATTGATTCTCGCAGGAGACTTCAACGCGTCGCTTACCGCTCCCGACATGCGCGATTTTCTGGCCGCGACCGGCCTTCGCCACGCCTTCCCCGAACCTGCGACCTGGCCGATCGCTTTAGGCGCCTATGGCATCACCATCGATCACGTCTTTGCTCGCGCACCGCTCCGGTTGGTATCCGTCAAGCAAATCCGCGATGCGATGGGCTCGAACCATTTTGGCTTGATGACGGAATTCAGCGTGCCACGCCCCACTGGCGCCAATACCGCGGCAGTCAATTAGATCCGATAAGATCAATCGGCGTCCACCGCGATGAAGCCGCCGGACTGGCGTGCCCAGAGCTCGGAATAGAGACCGCCGCGGGCAATCAGCTCGTCATGCGTGCCCTCTTCGATGATCTTGCCCTTGTCGATAACGATCAATCGGTCGAGCTTGGCAATGGTCGAGAGCCGGTGCGCGATGGCGAGAACCGTCTTGCCTTTCATCAGCGTATCGAGGTTGGACTGCAGCACGGCCTCGGCCTCAGAATCCAGCGCCGATGTCGCCTCGTCGAGCACCAGGATCGGCGCGTCCTTCAGCATGACGCGCGCAATCGCGATGCGCTGACGCTGACCGCCCGAAAGCTTGACGCCGCGCTCACCGACATGGGCCGCATAGGCCGTGCGTCCCTTTTGATCCTCCAAAGCGGTAATGAAGCGATCCGCCTCTGCCTGCCGCGCCGCTTCCACCATCTGCTCGTCCGCGGCATCGGGGCGGCCGAAAAGGATGTTGTCGCGAATGGAGCGATTGAGCAGCGCCGTATCCTGCGTCACCATGCCGATCGCGCCGCGCAGCGACTCCTGCCGGACGGCGGCAATGTCCTGGCCGTCGATCAGGATACGGCCGCCCTCGAGATCGTAGAAACGTAGCAGCAGATTGACGAGCGTCGTCTTGCCCGCGCCCGATCGGCCGACAATGCCGACCTTCTCGCCGGCAGCCACATTGAGCGAGAAATTGTCGATGACGCCGCCGCCGCGCCCATAATGGAAAGTGATGTTGTCGAAACGGATTTCCGGGCCGGTGACGGTCAGATCCTTCGCATCGGGTCGGTCGACCAGACCAATGGGCTCGGAGATCATTTCGGCCGAATTCTGGATCGTGCCGAGATTGCGCATAATGGCGTTGAATTGCGCCATCATGCGGCCGAAGAGCATGTTCAGCCGCAGCACCATGCTGAGTGTGAAGGCGACGCCACCGGTCGAAATCTCGCCGGATAGCCAGAGATGAACGGCCAGCGCACCGATGGTGGTGATCATGACGCCGGAAAGCAGTGCCAGCGACGAACGGACACCGGTCAGCAGCCGCGTAAACGGCATGACGGCCGCCTGGAAGCGGTCGAAGCCGCTGCGGATATAGTGGTCGTTCTGTTCTTCGCGGCCGAAGAGCTTCAGCGTCTGAATATTGGCATAGGCATCGACCATGCGCCCGTTCAGCATCGAGGACGCTTCGGCCGCATTGCGCGCATGCCGGCGGATGCGCGGCACGAAATAGCGCGCAAGCAGGGAGAAGACGCCGATCCAGACCGCGATCACAAGCGCAAGCCGCCAATCCAGTCCGCCGACCAGCGCGATGGTCGAGGCGGCGTAGATAATGATGAACCAGACCACCTGCAGCAGCGAGACGACGAGATCGCCCGTCGCCTGCCCCGCCGACCAGACCTTGGTGACGACACGGCCGGAAAAATCATTCTGGAAGAACTCGATCGATTGTCTCGCCACATGCCGGTAAGCCTGCCAGCGTACGAGGTTCAAAAATCCCGGGACGACCACCTGCTCCTCGACCAGCGCGCCGAGGCTGACAACCACGAAGCGCACGACAAGCACGACGAAGACCATGCCGAGCAGCGTCGCGCCGTGGCCGGCGAGCAGTCCGCTCCACCCCTCGCCCGGCTTCACCTTGTCGAGAATATCGACCAGATGGCCGACGAACCAGAACAGCGCCGCCTCAAGCATGGCGACCGCGCCGCCAAGCGCTGCCATCGCCAGAAAAGGCCCCTTGGCCTGGCGGACATAATACCAAATGAAGGCGCCGAGCGACCGCGGCGGCCGGAGATCGCCGCTGCGGTAATAAGGATCAATCCAGGTCTCGAACAGACGGTAGACGGAGCGGATGAGCATGGAAGCGATATAGGGAATTTCGAGACCCGAGCAAACCGACGGCATGCCGCGGGAAAGGTTATATTTTCTTCATGTTCAGCTGCAGCACTTGGATCCAGTATATTATTGCACATCAATCAAACTTAATCAGAAAGATTGAAACCGATAAATAGCTATACAAAATTCATCATTCGCCTATCTTGTAACGAGAGATAGGACACAATCGAAATGAGCAACAAGACGGCTGACACGAAAGTTCTGACGACCCATGTTCCGTTGTCGTTGGCGGAAAAAGTCGACCAAATAGCCGCTCGACTGGAGCGCTCTCGAGGATGGATCGTGAAGCAAGCGCTCAACGATTGGGTCGCTCTGCAGGAAGAGCGCCACAGGTTGACACTTGAGGCTCTGGCTGATGTCGATGCCGGGAATGTTGTCGACCATCAGCTTATCGGAGATTGGGTGCGCAGCTTGGGCGCGTCGGAAGACGAGGCTTAATCCCGCTGATGGAAATCAAGTGGACTGCAAAAGCGCAATCCGATCTGATCCGCGTCTACGACTTTCTGGCGCCGGTCAACAGGCCTGCGGCAATCAAAGCTGCGCAAACTCTTTCATCCGCTCCGCTGCAGCTCCTTCAGCATCCACGCATCGGTGAAAGACTTGAAGAATTCGAGCCTCGCGACGTCAGGCGCATTCTGATAGGCGCTTATGAAATGCGCTATGAAATTGCAGGCTCGACTGTTTTCATCCTGCGCATATGGCACGGACGAGAAGATCGTTAAAACAACGATTGGGGCACCGAAGCGCCCCAATCGTTCCATTCATCACTCCGCCGCCGCCTCGGCCTCCTCGTGATCTGCCAAAAATCCGCCGGACTGCCGGCTCCAGAGCTCGGCATAGATGCCGCCGTTCTGGACCAGTTCCTGGTGCGACCCCATCTCGATGATCCGGCCCTTGTCGAGAACGACGAGGCGGTCCATCTCGGTCAGCGTCGACAGGCGGTGGGCGATGGCGATCACCGTCTTGCCGTGCATCAGGGCAAAGAGGTTTTCCTGGATCGCCGCTTCCACTTCGGAATCGAGCGCCGAGGTTGCCTCGTCGAGCACCAGGATCGGTGCGTCCTTCAGGAAAACGCGGGCGATCGCGACACGCTGCCTCTGGCCACCGGAGAGCTTGACGCCACGCTCGCCGACCTGCGCATCCAGTCCCGTGCGCCCCTGCATGTCGACCAGTCCTTCGATGAAGTCCCAGGCATTGGCGCGCTTGGCCGCCTGGATCACCTCTTCGTCAGTCGCATCCGGACGGCCATAGGCGATGTTGTCGCGGATCGAGCGATGCAGCAGCGACGTATCCTGCGTCACCACGCCGATCATCGAGCGGAGGCTGTCCTGCGTCACGCCGGCGATATCGTGGCCGTCGATGGTGATGCGGCCGCTCTCCAGATCGTAGAAGCGCAAGAGCAGGTTCATCAGCGTCGTCTTGCCGGCACCGGACCGGCCGACGAGGCCGACCTTTTCGCCAGCGCGGATGTCGAGGCTCAGATCCTCGATCACACCCTTCGCCTTACCGTAATGAAAGCGAATGTGATCGAAGCGGATCGCACCCTGCTTGGCAACGATCGGCGAGGCAGCAGGCTTGTCGACGATATCGTGCGGCTTCGTCATCATCTCCATGCCGTCATAGACGGTACCGATGTTCTCGAAGAGCGCCGAGACTTCCCACATCACCCACTGCGACATGCCGTTGACGCGCATGGCAAGGCCGATGGCAATGGCAATGGAGCCGACCGAGATCGAACCGCTGAGCCAGAACCAGATGGACAGAGCCGAGACGATGAACAGCGCCGCGCAGTTGTTGAAATAGACCGAGGCGTGGAACAGCGTCACCTTGCGCATCTGCTTATGGACGGTATTGAGGAATTCCTCCATGCCGGCCTTGGCATAGGTCTCTTCACGACCCGCGTGCGAGAAGAGCTTCACCGTGGCGATATTCGTGTAGCTGTCGACCACGCGGCCCGTCATCGTCGAGCGTGCATCGGCCTGCTGCGCGGCGATCTTGCGCAGTACCGGCACGAAGTAAGCGACGATGGCAACATAGACGCCGAGCCAGAGCAGGATCGGAATCATCAGCCGCCAGTCGGCTGCAGCGATGACGAGGATCATCGACAGAAAATAGGTGACGACGTACACGAAGACGTCGAGGATCTTCATGACCGTTTCGCGCACGGCAAGCGAGGTCTGCATCACCTTGGTCGCGACACGGCCCGCGAACTCGTTGGCGAAAAAGGTCATGCTGTGGCGCAGCAGGAAGCGGTGCATCTGCCAGCGCGCGATCATCGGATAGTTGCCGAGCAGCACCTGATGCATGATGAAGCTGTCGAGTATCGCCGCGAGCGGCAGGCCGACGAGCACCATCGCGCCCATCCAGAACAGCTTGTGCCATTCGGTCTGCAGGAAGGTCGCCTTGTCCGCCTTCGTCAGCCAGTCGACGATATCGCCAAGGAACTGGAATAGCGCGACTTCACCGATCGCGATCGACATGGTGAGAATGCTCATGGCGACGAGCCATGGCAGCGCCGGCCTTGAATAGTGCCAGCAGAAGGCGAAGAGGCCGCGCGGCGGAGTATCCGGCACTTCGCTCGGGAATGGATTTAGTCGGCGTTCGAACCAGCCAAACATTGAAATGCTCCAGAGACTCGACCTTTTGACCACCTTCTGCGCCTAAAGGTCGCGGATTGATATGGTGGCCGGACGATGAAAGAACGAGGCCATATGGCCGCGAAATGAATCGAAAAAGGAGGTACCTGCGAAGGAGCGCCTTAAAGCGCTTGTTCAGAACCGTGGGTTCACGGCACGAAGGCGCATCATTACAAAGGTGATATCCATCTGCGCCTCCTATTTCGCTGGTTGTAGAGCGAGTGTCTTTTAGCGCGACATTTCTCTTTTGAAAAGCGAAATATGCCTGAAAAATGGGCTGAAACCTTCAATTCTGCTGATGGGAGACATCACAAAAATCGAGGGATCGAGGAAAATCGAAGACAAACAGGGGAGTTTTCGCTAGTTGCAGCGCATGACAAAACTGCGCATCGTCCTTTACCAGCCCGACATCCCCGGCAACACCGGCACGATCCTGCGGCTTGCAGCCTGCCTCGGCCTCGGCGTCGACATCATCGAGCCGGCCGGCTTCGACATATCGGACCGCAATCTCAAGCGCGCCGGCATGGACTACCTCGCCGCCGTCACCTTGACGAGACACGTCAACTGGGAGCGCTTCGAGGCATGGCGACAGGAAAGCGGGCGACGGCTGGTGCTGGCTTCGACGAAAGCGGCACAGCGCTATACGGATTTTGCCTTCCGCGACGACGATATTCTCCTCTTCGGCCGAGAAAGCGCCGGCGTGCCGGAGCATGTGCACGAAAAGGCCGATGGCCGGGTCCTGATCCCCATGGTCGAGGGCCAGCGCTCCATCAATGTCGCAATGTCGGCGGCCATGATTTCGGGCGAAGCGCTGCGGCAAGCGCGATGGTCATCGCCCGCATCCCAGGCCTGAATGCCGCACCCGAATAGCCGTTGGCACGCCGGATAAAGTGTGAGAAGCTTCGCCCTGGAATGCTCAAACTCAGGCAGCCTTGGCGAGGTGACCCATGTTCCAGACGGCATTCACGCTTTTCCTTACCCAGTTCGCACGTACATTGAGCCTCCCCGAACGGCTCCAGCACTCCCCTTTGCGCAACCTCGCGCTTGAAGGCCTTCGCCAGCGGAACCTGGCTCTCGATGCGCTGTTCTACGACGTCACGGTCATCACACCCGAGGAAGCCTTCTACATCAGTGACTCGCTCGCCGCCGAGGGCGCGATCCTGCTCGTGCCACCGAGCGGTCTTGGGGCGCTCACCCTCTGCGAAACCATCGATGAATTCGTCTTGCGCGGCGGTGCCGATGCCCGGGCGCTCGCAGTCGCCGGCATCGGCGGTTCCGCGCTCGGAGCGGCCGCCTTTGCCCGCAACGTCGCCGATGCGGTCGACGCGCCGGTCGCGGTCGTCGTCTCGGGCTACGGCATCGCCGATGTCATCACCGAAGCTTTCGGCGGATCGTTTTTCTTCGGTCATTTGAGAGGTCTGCGGCCGCTGCTTGAAAGCCTGGATGATCTTGCCGGCCGGCCCAGGGTTGGAGCGCAGCGTGATGGAACTGCTGCCAGCACCAGCCTGGACACCAGAACCGTGCAGGCGCTTCTCGCCGATCCTCGCCTCTCCTTCCCTCTGCTGGCGGGCCACTCCAAGGGCAATCTCGTCCTTTCTGCCGCCCTGCATAACCTCTCGAAACAGAATGAAGGACGAGTTGCGGAGCTGGCGCGGCATACGAAGATCGTGACGATCGGCACTCGCATCGCCATGCCGCCCGTATTCACCGATATCGTCGATGTCATGGGCGAGTGGGACTGGTTCGGCGAAATCAACTCCCGCGCCTTCATCGAGGCCGATCGGCGCATTTCGCAGGCATGGCATCACACAAACACCGATCTGGGCGGCCATTTGCCTGTAACGACCACGCTCAGGGAGATCCTCGCGGCATCGCCGATCATCGAAGATCCGAAAGCGGAACAGCATCAAGCCGCAACATTCGATGCCCCGGCCCAGCCGACGGCACAGGCGCTCTCACCTCTGGTTCCAGGCGGTGGGCACACGGCAACGATCGAGAAGGTCAGGAAAGCCTTTTCCAGCGGCATCCTGCCCGGCATTCAGCCTGCCGGATCAGGCACATCGGATGACGCACAGTCACCCAAGCCGCATTGAGCTGATTACAAATAGAAGATAGCCGCAAACACACTGGAACATGTGTCAGCCCCATCGCCCATCACTGCAGGCGGTTATCTCTTTCAGGTCAATCCGCCGATGGCAGGCGCCGCATGGTGAACTCGATGCGATCGCCGTCGACCTGACGCCAGCTTTCGACTTCGGTCCAATAGGCAGCCTTGGGAAATTCGTCGAACCATTCACGCGCCTTTTCACGCGCTTCGGGGCGACTGAGACAAAAGGTCTCGCGAACGAATTCGCTTTTCCCGCCAGTGGGATGTTCCTGCCGGTAACGGAATATTCTGCGTCTCAACCCATCCAGGGGCGGCGGTCCAGGTATCCTCATGATAAAACCTCGCCTTTGAGAGAGGGAACATAATACCGCATTGTGAAATTTGCGAGTCGATTCTCCTGCGACGTTGCTGCACTGGCTGCGCCGCAATCTTGCTGATATTCCAAATCACGATACATACAGCGCGAATCGCGGGCCGCCGGTTGCTCGCACCGTCGGAGAGCATGCATGGAACGACCCAATCTTCCCAAGGGATTACCCGAGGATATTGAAGAAAAGAAAGAAGCGGCGCGACACTGGTTCGAAGGCCTGCGCGACACGATCTGCGCGGAATTCGAGCAGCTGGAGGACGAGCTGACCGGCCCCCTTTCCGACCAGGAACCGGGCCGCTTCGTCGCCAAGGACTGGCAACGAGACAAGGGCCAAGGCGGCGGCGGCCGCATGTCCATGATGGAAGGCCGCGTCTTCGAAAAGGTCGGCGTCCATACATCGACGGTCCATGGCGAATTCTCTCCCGATTTTCGCAGCCAGATTCCGGGCGCCGAAGAAGATCCTCGCTTCTGGGCCTCCGGACTGTCGCTGATTGCCCATCCCGTCAATCCGAACGTGCCGACCGTGCACATGAATACCCGCATGGTTGTCACAACGAGCCAATGGTTCGGCGGCGGTGCCGACCTGACGCCGATGCTCGATCGCCGACGCACCCAGGAAGATGCCGACAGCGCACTCTTCCACCGCGCCATGCAGATCGTCTGCGACCGCCACTCCGTCGCCGACTACAAGCACTATAAGAACTGGTGCGACGAATATTTCTTCCTGAAGCACCGCAACGAACCGCGCGGCATCGGCGGCATCTTCTTCGACTGGCTGCATTCTACGGAAGAAGCCGGCGGCTGGAATGCCGATTTCGCCTTCACGCGCGACGTCGGCCGCGCCTTCACGATGGTTTACCCGCGCATCGTCCGCTCCAATTTCAACGAAACATGGACGGAAGAGGACCGCGACGAGCAATTAATTCGCCGCGGACGTTATGTGGAGTTCAATTTGCTGTATGATAGGGGTACAATATTCGGACTGAAGACGGGCGGCAACGTGGAGTCCATTCTTTCGTCTCTGCCGCCGGTGGTGCGTTGGCCCTGATATATGTCGCGCAAGGGTGGCGGCGTTTTGCGATAACGGCATGCGAAAGCAGGCGATGCGGAGCGTAATGGGCGAATCTGAAAGATCGCGACACGCTTTGGATATCCGACACGAGTCGATCGGATAAGAAATCGGCGGGAGGAGTGCCTAAGTGACCTAATGCTCGTTTCAATCGGAGGAGGTTGTAATGGGAGCAGAGAAACACGTCACCGAAGCTTCGAAAGAGCAGAAACTGTCACGCACGGTCGATAGTCCGGAATTTGTCGTCCGGCTGGCCGAAGATATGCGGATCCGCAGCGGATCCGATCTGCCGCTATCCTGCTTCATCGAACAGGTGAGGATGCAGTTGGCGGGCAAATCGCCGAACGACATCGCCCGCTTCGCGGCCGATCGTTCGGCAAGACAGCCACCGATTACGAAGTATCAGTCATCGGACTGCTTCAAATCCTGGGCAATGCCGGATTGAAATCTGGAAGACTGCCGCCGGCAAGCGGGAAGCTCGCCGGCGGCAGAAACTTTTTTCCGTCCACCGCGTTTAGCCCCCATGCCTTTCGGCCACTATGCTTTTCGGCGTGAGGGACCGGAACCTATTGGGAAATGAGGAGGAAGATATGCGACTGTTCGAATGTGGTACGCTCGTGCCCGGCTGTTCCTGGCATACTCGCGCCAAGGACGACGCCGAAGTGGTTCGCCGCGCCGTCGAGCATATGCGCGAGGCGCATGGCGAAACAACCATCCGCGAAAACATGGTCGACAATATCAAGGCACGCATTCGCGATGAGGCCAACGCGGCCTGATTAGGGGGTAGGCACGAGGCCTCGATATCACGCGGCGGCCAATTCCTTCAGTCGGGCGAGAAGGCTCGCCCGGTTCATCTTGAAGTTTCCGTCGAGCCATTCCTGCTCGAGCTTGCCAAGAAGCTCGCCGACGCGCGGCCCGGCGGCAATACCCGCGGCCAGCGCATCCGCGCCGCTGAGCGGGAATGCGGGCTTTTTCCATTTTGCCACTCGTTCCAGCAGCTTGCCCAACCGCGCGACACGTCCCATCTCCTCAAAATCGCTCTCTGCCTTGCTTCGCGCGGTCACCAGCGCCAGCTTCAGGCGAACCGCGACGCCCGATGGGTCGTGGCGATAAAGCAGGCGGTCGAAGGCCGCTTCCGAGATATCATCCTTGACGGCAGGTGCGTTCGCCCATGCCTGGAGATAGACTCCTTCGGCTTTCGAGAGACGCAGCCGCTCGGCAAGCTTGGCAAGCCTTTCCGTATCCGGCGGCACGATGGCGGCAAGCCGCAGCAACGGCTCCGCCGGCCATCCGAGGGCCTGCTCGGTTGAAATAAGTCCGGGAATGGCGTCGATACCCCATTTCTCGGTTTCCGGCAGGACTTCGGTCAATATGCCGACCTGGCGCATCCAGAGCAGCGCCCTGCCCGGATCCTGAGCCGCCAGAAGCTTCTTCATTTCCGACCAGACGCGCTCGGCGGAGAGCGTTGATATCTTCGCCCGCGCAGCGGCGCAGGCGCGCAACCCATCCGCATCCGGCCGGCCGCTGCCATAATAGGCGAAGAAGCGGAAGAACCGCAGGATACGCAAATAATCCTCGGCGATCCGCGTAGCCGCATCGCCGATGAAACGAATATTGCGGCGCTCGAGATCCGCCAAACCGCCGACGAGATCCACGACCTCGCCATCGGCGGACGCATAAAGCGCATTGATGGTCAGGTCGCGCCGCTCGGCGTCTGCCTGCCAATCCTGGCTGAAGGCGACCACGGCGCGGCGCCCGTCGGTCTCAACGTCGCGACGCAAAGTAGTGATTTCGAACGGTTTTCCGTCGATAACCAAGGTCACGGTGCCATGCGCGATGCCCGTCGGTACTGCCTTGATCCCCGCCGCCTCGGCTCTTTCGATGACGGCTTCCGGCAAGAGAGTGGTTGCTATGTCGATATCGGCGACCGGCAGCCCCATCAGGCTGTTGCGTACGGCACCACCGACCACGCGTCCTTCGCCGCCATCGGCATCGAGCAACGACAGCACCCGCTGCAGCGCCTTATCGCGAAACCAGGCCTCATTGGCAACGGACGTCATGTATAGAGCCTTTCATAAAGCGTGCGGACGATGCCCGCGGTAATGCCCCATATCATGCGTTGACCGTAAGGCATGCGGTAGAAATGCCGTTCGCTCCCCTGCCAGAGCATGGTGTCGGTGACATGGTGGCTGGGATCCATGAGAAAGGAGAGCGGCACCTCGAAGGCATCCTCCACCTCTGTCGGATTGAGAGCCAGATCGAAGCCGGGCTTCACGACCGCGAGAACGGGCGTAATGCGAAAACCGGTGGCGGCCAGATAATGCGGCAGCCGCCCGACAGGCTCGATGAAGATATCGGCAAGCCCGATCTCCTCGCCCGCCTCGCGCACCGCCGCCATTTCCGGCGAGGCATCCTCCGGATCGATCGCGCCGCCCGGAAAGGCGATCTGGCCGGAATGCTTGCGCAGGGTGGATGTCCTCAGTGTGAAGATGACTTTGGCATCGTCGCCGCTGTCGACGACCGGTATGAGTACGGCGGCATCCTTCAGCTTCAGGTCCGCGACCTGCGCTATCGTCTCCGGATTAAGCAGATGATCGCCATGATCGCGCCAGGCGAGATCGATCGGGCCGCCGCTCTGGTTGAGGGCGCGACGGCGGAATTCATCCGCGGAATAAAGAGGGAATTCACTCATCGAGTCAGTGCATCCAGTTCGGCAAGCGGCATGACGGGGAAGATCGTCCCCCCGGAGCGCACGCAGAACATCTCGCGCCCGGCAATTTCAACGGGTTCGCCGAGTTCGACGAGATCGTACATGACCGCGCGCGTCACCAGAGCCTCGAGACGTCCGCGGACATGCAGGTAGGGCTTCAGCTCGTCATTTTCGCCGCGGATGATGAAGCGGATCGGATGGTCCCTGCCCGCTTCGACGACATCGCCGACATTCGTGCGGAATGTCAGCACGCGCTTGCCGTCGCGCTCCGTCACGCTCATCTCGACGGCCACGAAAGGCGCGTCGACAACGCGAATGCCGACTTTTTCCACAGGTGTGACGAGATAGGTCTTCTCGTCCGCATCCTTGCGCAGCACGGTGGAAAACAGCCGCACCAGCGGCGCGCGGCCGATCGGCGTGCCCAGATAGAACCAGGTGCCGTCGGCCCTGATTTCCATGTCGATATCGCCGCAGAACGGCGGATTCCAGCGATCGACGGGTGGCAGACCCTTCTTGCGGCCGCCGCTATCGCCGGCTGCGCGCGAAATCAGCGCCGCGAGGCTCGCGGCGTCGCCCGTTGCCTTGATTTCCTCGGTTGCCATTCTTCTGTCCCGGTTGGTCGTTAGTCACAAATATGACAGTTCTCACGAGATAGTCATTTGAAACGTGCTTGTCAGCCGTCTTGGTGGCGATAAGTTGTATTGATTATGAGGCAAATGTGTAACGTCTGCGAATCACGCGCACCGTTTTTCTGCCATTGGAGACGCAAATGGGCATGATCAAATCGACCGAAACGAGTCTCGACGAGCAGGCCATCATCGCATCCGCCGAAAAGGCGCTCAGCGATATTGCCGCCATTCGCGAGGAGGTGTCGAAGGTCATTTTCGGCCAGGAAAGCGTCGTGGAGAACACGCTTCTGGCCGTGCTCGCCGGCGGTCACGCCCTGCTCGTCGGCGTGCCAGGCCTCGCAAAGACGAAGCTCGTGACCACGCTCGGCGCAGTCCTCGGCCTTGACTCCAACCGCGTGCAGTTCACTCCGGACCTCATGCCGTCGGATATTCTCGGCTCCGAAGTGATGGATCAAGACGAGAGCGGCCGCCGCTCCTTCCGCTTCGTCAAGGGGCCAGTCTTCGCGCAATTGCTGATGGCCGACGAGATCAACCGTGCCTCGCCGCGCACACAATCGGCCCTGCTGCAGTCCATGCAGGAATACCACGTCACCATCGCCGGCCAGCGTTACGACCTGCCCGCTCCCTTCCACGTTCTCGCAACGCAGAACCCTTTGGAGCAGGAAGGCACCTATCCGCTGCCGGAAGCCCAGCTCGACCGCTTCCTGCTGCAGGTCGATGTCGATTATCCCGAGCTTGCCGACGAGCGCCGCATCCTGCTTGAAACCACGGGCTTGAGCGAAGCGACGCCGCAGGCGGTTATCGATGCCGAGCGCCTGCTGGAAATCCAGCAGTTGATCCGGCAGATGCCGGTTGGTGACGGCGTGGTCGATGCAATCCTGTCTCTGGTGCGCTCCGCCCGCCCGGGCCAGGGCAATGCCTCGACCGACAAACATGTCGCGTGGGGTCCCGGCCCGCGCGCCGGCCAGGCCATGATGCTTTGCGCCCGCGCCCGCGCACTCTATGAAGGCCGGCTCGCACCGTCGATCGACGACGTGCATGCGCTGGCCGAACCCGTGCTGGAACACCGCATGGCGCTGACCTTCGCGGCCCGCGCCGAAGGCATGTCCGTGCGCGATGTCATCGCAGGACTGGTAAAACAGTCGAGACCATGAGCCGGATGTCGAGGAGAGTATAGCGCGTGGCATCCATCGGACAGATCGTCAGACCGACCTCAGGCAACGATGCCCTCTCCCGAGCCCGTAGTCGCGCCGCTCTCGTGCCGGATTGCCTCGTCGAAGCCAAGCGCATTGCCAATACCGTCATCGCCGGCTGGCACGGCCGGCGCAAGCGCGGCATCGGCGAGAATTTCTGGCAATTCCGCCCCTATACCGAAGGCGAAAGCCTATCACGCATCGACTGGCGGCGCTCGGCCCGCGACGATCATACCTATATCCGTGATCATGAATGGGAAGCCGCGCACACGATCTGGCTCTGGGCCGATCTGTCGCCGTCCATGATGTACAAATCCACCTATGGCCACGCCTCCAAGGAGAGCCGCGCGCTCGTCCTGATGCTGGCGCTGGCGGAAATTCTTTCCCGCTCCGGCGAACGCATCGGCTGCCCCGGCATTATGGAGCCGGTTTCCACCCGCAATGCCGCCGAACGGCTGGCCGCAGCCCTGATGCACACGCCTCTCGAAGGCGGCCTGCCGCAGACGGCGATGATCCGCGGCTGGAGCGATATCGTGCTGATCGGCGATTTTCTCGATGATGCCGACAGCGTCATGGGCAGGATCGGGCCCTTGGCGCGCCGGGGCTTGCGCGGTCATGTGATCGAGGTTGCCGATCCGGCCGAAGAACTCTTTCCCTATAGCGGCCGGACCGAATTCAGCGATCCGGAGACGGGTTCGAAGCTGATTGCCGGCCGCGCCGAAAACCTGCGCGACGACTATCGACGCGCCTATCTCGCCCGCCGCGAAAATCTCGGCCAGTCGCTGCGCCATCTCGGCTGGACCTTCGTCAACCACCGTACCGACCGGCTGGCCTCGGAAGCGTTGGTCGCCGTGCACATGTATCTTTCCGGCATGCCCGCCAGGGTGGCCTCCGGAGGGCAGCCATGAGCGGTCTCACCTTCGCATTCGCCTCGCCAGCCATCCTCGCTGCCCTCATCCTGCTCCCTGCGATCTGGTGGCTGCTGCGCCTGACACCGCCGCAACCGCGAACGGAGGTCTTCCCGCCGCTGCGCATTCTGGCAGCCATCCTCAAGCGCGAGGAAACGCCGGCGCGCAGCCCGTGGTGGCTGACGCTGCTCCGCATGCTGCTGGCCGCTCTCGTCATCCTCGCCATCGCAAACCCGATGTTCAATCCGCGCACCAATACGCTGTCGAGCGGCGGCCCGCTGGTGCTGATAGTCGACAATAGCTGGGCGAGCGTCTCGGATTGGGAGCGTCGTGTCCGAACGGCCGACGCGCTGATCGACGATGCCGATGCCAAGAGCATTCCCGTTTCGATCGCCTTCACCGGCGAGCAGAACAACGATGCGACGCCGGGTGCCGCGACATCGGCCCGCGACAAGCTGCATGCCATGAACCCGCGGCCGCTGGTGCCGGATCGCGAACGTGCTGCCGACGCCGTGAAGGCTGCACTCAACGGCAGCAAGCCCGGCACGATCGCCTTCATCTCCGATGGCGTCGAGAGCAGGGACAAGGACGATATCGTAAGCCGGCTCGCTGCGCTGCAGCCAAGCGAGCTGCGGCTGATCGAAGGCGATGGCCAAAACATCATCGCGATCACCGGCGCGACCAACACCGCCAACAACATGACCGTCACCGCAACACGGCTGAATGGCACCGCCCCGGTGCGCCTTGGGCTGACCGCGCAGGACAACCAGGGACGGCCGATCGCCGCCGGTTCGCTCGACTTCGCCGGCGGCCAGACCGTCGCCACCGGTTCCATTGCCGCTCCCTTCGAGATGCGCAATGATTTCGCCCGCATAAGCCTCGACCGGCAGGCAAACGCGGGCAGTGTCTATCTGCTCGACGATGGTTTCCGGCGCCGGCGCGTGGCGCTTCTCTCCGGTCAGGCGGCCGACGAATTCCAGCCGATCCTGTCGCCGCTCTACTATATACAGCGCGCCCTCCAGCCCTATGCCGACCTGACTCAGCCGAACAGCGCCGATCTCGCCAAATCGATCCCGGAACTGCTCGCCGGCAATCCCTCGGTCATCATCATGGCCGATGTCGGCCGCCTGCCGCAGGAAACCTACGCACCGCTGCAGAAGTGGATCCAGAACGGCGGCACCCTCATCCGCTTTGCCGGCCCGCGCCTTGCCGCGGCACCCGCCGATGATCCCCTCGTACCCGTGACGCTGAGGCAGGGCGAGCGCACATTCGGCGGCGCGCTTTCCTGGGCAGAGCCGCAGCCGCTCGCCGATTTCCCCTCCTTCGGCCCCTTCGCCGGCATGCCGAAGCCGAAGGATGTGCTCATCAAGCGGCAGGTTCTGGCCGAGCCGACGCCGGATTTGGCCGAACGTACCTGGGCAAGCCTTGCCGACGGCACGCCGCTGGTGACCGAAAAGCAGATGCAGGCCGGCCGCATCGTTCTCTTCCACGTCAGCGCCGAACCGCAATGGTCCGACCTGCCGATATCAGGCGATTTCGTCGAAATGCTGCGCCGGATCGTGCAGCTGTCTCACGCCAGCGGCGTCACCCCGGCGGACGGGGCCGCAGCCAAGGGGAGCGAAGCAATGCCGCCCTACCGGCTTCTGACCGCCAAGGGCGTGTTGACCAGCGAAATCGGCAGCGCCCGCCCGCTGGAGCCGAACAACAAGGGTGCGTCGATCGCAAGTTTCGACAACCCGCCCGGCCTCTACGGCTCAGAAGAAGGCTTCGTCGCGCTGAATACCCTGCCGAGCGGCACGCAACTGAAACCGCTGGATGCCTCGGCGATCGGCTCGGTCGCACGCGAAGGCCTTATCGGCGGCGAAGCCTGGTCGGCAAAGCCGATCCTTTTCACGCTCGCCTTCCTCATGCTTCTGGCCGACAGCCTGATCGTATTGTTCATGAACGGCGCCTTCCCGCACCTCGGCAGATCGGCAAAGACGATGGCGGGCGGCGCGGCGATGCTTTTGCTGGCGGCCTCGCTTGCCATCTTCCTGCATCCGGCCATTGCATTGGCCGACGATGCGAAACCGGGCGACGACACCATTTTTTCGCGGTTGGACAAGACGCATCTTGCCTATGTCGTGACAGGCGAGTCGGAAATCGATCACATCTCGGAGCGTGGCCTTGCCGGCCTTTCCGACTACCTTACCTATCGCACGACGCTCGAGCCCGGCCCTCCGGTCGGGCTGGACCTGACCAAGGACGAATTGGCCTTTTACCCCCTTATCTACTGGCCGGTTTCAGCGACCGCACCGATGCCTTCCAACGACGCGATCAACCGCATCGATGCCTATATGCGCAATGGCGGCACCGTACTGTTCGATACCCGCGACGCCATCGACACGATGGGCGATACCTCTACGCCGAGCCCGAACGGCCAGCGGCTGCAGCAGATCCTCGCCAATCTCGATATTCCGCCCTTGGAGCCGGTGCCTGCCGGGCATGTGCTGACCAAATCCTTCTATCTTCTGTCGAGCTTCCCCGGCCGCTATGCCGATAGTCCGCTCTGGGTGGAAGCGCGGCAGGATATGCGCCGCGACGCAAATGCGGTTGCCACCTCTGACGGCGTCACGCCGATCATCATAACGGGCAATGATCTTGCCGGTGCCTGGGCCGTCGACGAGAATGGCTCGCCGCTGCTGCCGACCGTGCCGCCGGACGAAACCCAGCGGGAATATGCCTACCGCACCGGCGTCAACATCATGATGTACATGCTGACCGGAAACTATAAATCCGATCAGGTCCACGTTCCGGACATTTTGCAGCGCTTGGGGCAGTAATATGAATATCGGTTTCGCCCCATTCCTCCCCTGGCCTATCCTGGCCGCTCTCGCGGTGCTGACGCTTGCCATAGCGGCGCTCGCGATCTACAGGCGCCTTCGTGGCGGCTGGATCCGTGCCCTGGCAGGCATTGCCCTCTTGGCCGCGCTCGCCAATCCCGTGCTGATGCAGGAAGACCGCGAGCAGCTGACGACCATCGTCCCCATCGTGGTCGACCGCAGTCTCAGCCAGCAGACGCCGGAACGTTCCAAGATGACCGATGACGCGCTGGTAATGCTCAAGGATCGGCTGGCGCAATTCCCGCGCATGGAGCCGCGCATCGTTGAGGTGCGCGATCCGGCGGAAGCAGAATCCCCATCGACGCGGCTTTTCTCAGCACTGTCCTCGGCGATCGCGGACGTGCCGCCCGCCCGCATCGGCGGCGCCATCTTCCTCACCGACGGCCAGATCCACGATATTCCCGGCGTCAACCAGCAGCTCGGCTTCGATGCGCCCATCCACGGGCTGATCACGGGCAAGCCGGACGAATTCGATCGCCGCATCGAAATCGTCCGCGCGCCTCGCTTCGGCATCGTCAACGATGAACAGCAGCTCGTCTTTCGCGTCGTTGACGACGGCAAGAGCCCCGGCATCACGGCAGCAGTCACGGTCAAGATGAACGGCGACGAAATCGCCACGCTGCAGGCAACGCCCGGTCAGGACACGCCCTTCAGCTTCAAGGTGCCGCGCGCCGGCAACAATGTCCTCGAATTCGCCGTCGCCGAGGTGCCCGGCGAGGTCACCGCGATCAACAACCGCACCGTCCAGCTGATCGAAGGTATCCGCCAGAACATGCGCGTTCTGCTCGTCTCGGGTGAGCCGCATGCCGGTGAACGCGCCTGGCGCAACCTTCTGAAATCGGACGCGTCGGTCGATCTCGTGCACTTCACCATCCTGCGTCCGCCGGACAAGCAGGACGGCACGCCGATCAACGAATTGTCGCTGATCGCCTTCCCGACGCGCGAGCTTTTCGTCGACAAGATTACCTCTTTCGACCTGATCATTTTCGATCGCTACCAGGACCGCCAGAACGTCCTGCCGACGATCTATTATGATTACATGGCGCAATATGTCGAAAACGGTGGCGCTCTGCTCGTGGCCGCCGGTCCGGAACATGCCGGCGGCAGTTCGATCGCGCTGACGCCGCTTGCCTCCGTGCTGCCGGCCGAGCCGACAGGCCAGATGATCGAGAAGGCCTTCTATCCGCGTCTGTCGGATCAGGGTCGCAAACATCCGGTGACACGCGGCCTGGATGGCTCCGAAACCGAACCGCCGCATTGGGGCCGCTGGTTCCGGAGCGTCGATGTCGAACGGCCGCAGGGGCAGACCGTGATGGTCGGCGCGAATAATAGTCCGTTGCTGGTGCTGAATCGCGTCGGACAGGGCCGCGTCGCCATGCTGCTCTCCGACGAAGGCTGGCTCTGGGCGCGCGGCTTCGAAGGCGGCGGCCCGCACGTATCGCTCTATCGCCGCATCGCCCATTGGCTCTTGAAGGAGCCGGCGCTGGAGGAAGAAGCGCTGACTGCGAATGCCGCCGGGCGCATGCTGCAGGTGACGCGACAGACGATCGGCAATGATCCCGGCCCCGCCACGATCAAATCGCCATCCGGCAAGTCACAAACCTTGCCGCTGAAGCAGACGCAGCCGGGTCTCTACCAGGCCGAAAAGCACATGGATGAGATCGGGCTCTATCAGATCGCCAACGGCAAGCTGTCGACGCTCGTTCACATCGGCGCTATCGATGCTCCAGAATTCAAGGCAATGATCTCGACGACCGAGACGCTGAAGCCGCTGGTGCAGAAGACCAAGGGTCTCGTCACCCGGGTCGCCGGCGCCAATGGCAGCGTGACGGTGCCGCAGGTCCTACCGGTGCGCGGCGCAGTGCGTGTCGCCGACAATCAACGCCTGACCATCCGCATGACCGACGAAACCGTGCTGAAGGGCATCAATACCCTGCCCCTGTTTGCGGGCTTTGCCGGCCTTGCCGCCCTGCTCTTTGCCTTCTCCGCCACATGGTGGCGCGAAGGACGGTGACCGTGATGAAAATTGATGTGACCGATACCCCTACGGAAAGTGAGCTCGCGGCCATCAGCGAGGGATTGACGGCCTTCAATGCAGCCGATGTCGGCCCCTCCGAGCGCCGTCCCCTGGCGGTTCTGATCCGCGATGAGACCGGCAAGACCATTGGCGGGATTTCCGGCTACACCGCCTGGGGATGGCTCTTCACCGCATGGCTTTTCGTGCCGGAAACCCTGCGCAGCCAGGGCATGGCCGGAAAGCTGCTGGACGCGGCGGAAGCGGAGGCAAGCGCGCGCGGCTGCTTTGGAGCCTGGATCGATACGTTCAATCCGCAGGCGCTGCGAGCCTACCAAAGGCAGGGCTATGCGATTTTCGGTGAATTGCCGGATTTTCCCGCTGGCAGAAGCCGCTTCTTCCTGCAGAAGAAACTATCGCCCCGCTGAAGAGCGGCGGGGCAATAGTTTTCGCTCTTAGAACAAAGGTTTAGACGGCAATCGCAGTCAGTTGCATGTCGTCATCCTCGTCCTCTTCGTCCGTCATAACGGCCGGAACGGAATCATCGCGCCATGCGATCGAGCCTTGCAGCCGCGCATGCACGTCGGCTACGACAGGCACGACCAGTACCCGATTGGGATCGACGGGGCCAGGGAAAGTCAGCGCATTATAGCCGACCTTCTCGAAGCCGAGCGGGCTATAGTAAGGCGGATCGCCGACGAGGATGACGGCTTCCGAGCCCTTGCGCTTGGCGGCCTCGACAGCGATCCGCACGAGTTCGCGGCCGATGCCCTTGTTCTTGTGGGAGGGGCGTACGGCAAGGGGCCCGAGCAGATGGCCCTTGACCGATCCGGCCAGCACCGGCGTCATCCGCACGGAGGCGATCGTCTCGCCATCATCGGCACAGATGAAGGACAGCGACCGGTCATGCGGCCCCTGTTCGCGAATGCGAGCCGCAGCGCGCGTAAACCGGCCGGGGCCGAACGCTTCTTCGTTGATGATTTCGATGACGGCGTCGTGCGACGCATCCTCAGTGAGGTAGACCAGATCGTGCTTGTACATTAGACCAGTGAAACCAGATAGACGGACGATATTGTTCCCGAAAGCGCTCTTCGAGCGTTCAAGATCATCGGCGTCGTCGCAGGCTTCTGGCTACTTTCATGACAAGGGTCCTTAAACTGTGAAAAGCCGGATAGCAGGAAATATTCGGCGCGTCCAATGCAAAATGCATGATGTTGCTCATTGATGCGAGATCGCGTCGGCATCCTGGCTTCCCACGCATAACGCCGGCGTCCGAAGCCTCCCAGCCGTGCATGCGACGCAGTGTTCATCATTTACCGCCTCGAAATCCGGCTGACATGCCGTATCTCTTCTATTAATTGTCAGCAGTTTTCCCGAAAGGATCGAGCAATGGGCATGTTGGTGGACGGCGTCTGGCATGACGTCTGGTACAATACGGAAGAAACAAAAGGCCATTTCAAGCGCGCCGCGTCGCAGTTCCGAAACTGGGTGACCACGGATGGCAGCGACGGGCCGACCGGCACCGGCGGGTTCAAGGCGGAAGCCGGGCGCTACCATCTTTACGTGTCGCTCGCCTGCCCCTGGGCACATCGAACCCTGATCTTCCGTAAGCTGAAGAAGCTCGAGGAGCTGATCTCGGTCTCGATCGTCGATCCGCTGATGCTGGAAAACGGCTGGGAGTTCAAAGGAAAAGACGGTGGAACCGTCGATCATCTCTTCGGCGCAAAGGCGCTTTGGGAAATCTACACCAAGGCCGATCCGCATTATTCCGGCCGGGTGACCGTTCCCGTTCTCTGGGACAAGCAGACCGGCACGATCGTCAACAACGAATCAGCCGAAATCATTCGCATGTTCAACAGCGCCTTCGATGGCTTGACCGGCTCCAAGGCGAATTTCTACCCCGCCGATCTCAGCGCCGATATCGATGCCCTGAACGAGCGCGTCTACGACACCGTCAATAACGGCGTCTACAAGGCCGGCTTTGCGACGACCCAGGAAGCCTACCAGGAAAGCGCGCTCCGCCTCTTCGAAACCCTCGACATGCTGGACCAGCGGCTTTCGACGAAACGCTATCTGTTCGGAGACCGGTTGACGGAAGCTGACTGGCGGCTGTTCACGACACTCGTCCGCTTCGACCCGGTCTATGTCGGCCATTTCAAATGCAACATCCGCCGCATCGCCGATTATGCCAACCTCTCGGCCTATCTGCGCGATCTCTATCAGATTGCCGGCGTTGCCGAGACGGTGAACCTGACGCATATCAAGAACCACTATTATCGCAGCCACAAGACGATCAATCCGACAGGCATCGTGCCGGTCGGCCCCGATCTGGACTTCGATCGGCCGCATGGCCGCGAGCAATTGGCAAAAGCCGCCTGATTTGAAACCGGCAGCTACCAGTGATTGGAAGGAGCTTCTGCTCCTTCCAATTCCTTCAGCCTGCGGTAGGTTGCCTTCGTCGTTCCGGGCGGCAGCGCATCGAGCGCAAAGAAGCCGCTTTCGACGATCTCCCGATCCGGCTTGCGCGGTGCCGGCTGGGTGACTTCGACACGGTAGAAAACGACGTGGTCTCGTTTGCTGGTGCGATTGTTGAAATAGACGTGGAAGAGCTGCGGCCGGCCCGAGATCACCAGATTGCCCTCCTCCCGCAACTCCTTGGCCAGCGCCTGCTCCACCGTTTCATGGCGCTCGACACCGCCGCCGGGCATGTGCCAGCCGGCGATATAGGAGTGCCGCACCAGGAAAACTCTCCCCTCCCGGTCGAAGCAGGCGGCGCGCACGCCAAGGGTCATGCTGCGGGTCAGGCCGAAATAGACATGCAGCGCCCGGCCGAACAACCGCACCGCCAACCCCTGCTTTTCGTCCCTCGAAATTTCGTCGCTCATGCGTGAAACCCGATGCCCCGACCTGCAATAAGGTCGGGAATGTATTTGTTTTGACAATAGAGTGGGCTATGTCTCATCCCATGTTCAAGCTCGCGCATATTTCCGATGTTCACCTTGGTCCGCTGCCACGCCTTTCGATTAGAGAACTCGCCTCCAAACGCATTACCGGATTTGTGAACTGGCACCGGAACCGGCGCAAGCACCTTTTTGGCGGTACGCTCGATCTCCTTCTTGACGACATCAAGGCGAAACAGGCCGATCATCTGGCCGTAACCGGTGATCTCGTCAATCTCGCGAGCGGCATGGAGATCCAGACCGCGGCCGCGTGGCTGAAGACGGTCGGCGATCCCTTTCATACGTCCGTCGTTCCCGGCAATCACGATGCCTATGTGCCCGGCGCATATGAAAAATCCATGCGCGCCTGGTATCCCTATGTCAGGGGCGACCACGGCCCTGTTGAATGGCAGGAAAACCAGCGCATTTTTCCCTATCTGCGCATTCGGGACCAGGTCGCGCTGATCGGCTGCTCGACCGCCGTCGCCACGCCGCCTTTTGCAGCCAGCGGCTTCTACTCCGCTCGCCAGGCGCGTGAGACGGTGAACATTCTGCGCGCGGCAGGCGACGCCGGGCTCTTTCGCGTCGTCATGATCCACCATCCGCCGATTCGCGGCGCGACCAGCTTCTACAAGCGCATGATCGGCATCCGCCGCTTTGCGGCGGTTCTCTCGACCGGCGGCGCGGAGCTGGTCCTGCACGGGCATACGCATCTCAACACCTTGCATTGGCTGCGCGGCCATATGGGTCCGGTGCCGATCGTCGGGATTGCCTCCGCCTCGCAAGGGGTCGGCGGCCTGAAGCCGCGCGCCGCCTACAATCTCTTCACGATCGCCGGTCGTCCGGGCGCCTGGGAGTTGAAGGCCGAACGCTACAGCCTCAACGACCAGGGCAGCGGCGTCGATCCGGAAGGCATCGATATTCTGGCTATCTAATCGGCGTTTTAACGCTGTCATCCGCATCGTTTCGGTAGCGTTTTCTACGATAGGGAGCTACAATCGGGCCGTCGGAATCCCGGGAGGATAGGATGGGTTTCAAGGCCGCGATGAAAAGCTCCTCGACTGTGGCATTCGCTGTCGGATTCTTGTTTGCCGCGAGCCTGCAGGCCATCGCCGCCGGCTCCGAAACCGACGAAACGGCCCCTCCGCCCAAGAGCAAAACCACGACCCAATGCACTGACGGCAAGGTTTGGGACAAGGACAAGAAGGCGTGCTTGAAGCCGAAGCAAACCGGCTTCAACGACGATCAGCTGTTTGAGGCGGCACGCGAATTCGCCTATGCCGGCCAGTATGATAACGCCATCACCGTCCTGAAGCTCGCAAGGAACCAGGACGATCCCCGCATTCTCAACTATCTTGGTTACGCCAATCGCAAGGCAGGCCGCATGGAGCTCGGCATGAGCTACTATCGCAAGGCGCTGCAACGCGACGAGAATTATATCCTTGCGCGCTCCTATATGGGACAGGCCCTTCTCCAGCAGGGCGACGTTCAGGGCGCGCGCGTCCAGCTGGTCGAGATCCGCGATCGCGGTGGCGAAAATACCTGGGCTTACCGCTCGCTGCTGCAATCGCTCAAGGGCCAGGTCAGCTATTGAGACAATGCGGGTCAGCGCGCCCGCAGATCGCCGCCCGGAGAAAGACAAGTTAAGGCGAGTGTTTTGAAGGCTTGCGAAACGGCACGAAAATGGTTCATACCAACACAGGACGAACATTCTGCTCGCATCACCTTTTCCAAGGGAAAGGTCACTATTTGCGGAAACACGTCGCCCATGTGACAACCTCCAACGCTTCTTTGGAAAGACCATGCCAACGCCGGTAGCAGCCCTCGATATCAGACGCGATCTGGTCGGCCTTCTTCCGAAGCTTCGCCGCTTCGCGGTGACGCTGACCGGCGATCTGGCCGAGGCGGACGAACTCGTCCAGAGCGTCTGTCAGCGCGGTATCGCCAAGTTCCATCTGTGGAACAGCGGCGGCAAGCTGGAGAGCTGGCTCTACACCATGGCTCGGCATCAATGGGTCGACGAAGCTCGGCGCCACAAGCTGCGGCCCGCCGGCAAGGGCAATGCCCTGGAACAGGGCGACCTCGCATCCGGAACACATTTAAATCCGGTGGAAGCCGGAGAAGCGCATCGCCTCGTCACATCTTTGCCCGAAGGACTTGCCAGTGTCTTCCTGCTGGTCGATGTCGAAGGACACAGCTACAAGCAGGCGGCCGATATTCTCGGCATTCCGCTATCGGCAGTGATGTCGCGACTATCCAGCGCACGTCTTTACCTTGCTTCTCAGGGTCACAGCCGCTCGCCTCGAAGGTTTTAAGCATTGCAGGACATAAAAAAAACGCCGCTGGAAGTCCGTTTATCCGCCTTCATGGACGGCGAAACGAGCCGAGAAGAAAAGGAAGAGCTGGAAAAGCTCATCGCTTCCGATCCCAACGCGCAGCGCATATACGATGAGTTGAGGCACGGTTCCGATGTCGGCCGCAAGGCTTTTGACGAGGTTTTGAAAGAGCCGGTGCCGCTTGCGCTCGTTCGGTCCATCAAGAGCGCTCAGCCCCCGAAGACTCGCGACCCTTCTCCCCGTCTCGCCCGGCCATCCCTGAAATTGGCGCCGAACGGCAGGCAGTCGCTGGCGGCAGCCCTGATCCTCTTCGCAGTCGGCGGCGGCATAGGTTATCTCTTGGGCACGCAACCTGCCAATGCACCGGAGGCGCCGCCCGTCACCCCGGCCCAGGTCGCGACGCGAAACTGGCTGGATGACATAGCCGCCTATCATCGCATCTATTCGCGCCAGCCGCGCCATATGGTCGAGCTGCAGGCAAGCGAACTGGACGAAATCAGCAAGTGGCTGGGCAGCACGGTCGGCGTCAAGTTCAATTTCCCGGATCTGGCCGCCGACGGCCTCGTTTTCCAGGGCGCGCGGATGTTTATCGCCGGCGGCAAGCCCGTCGGCCAGCTGATCTACAAGAATCTCGATGGCGATGTCGTCGCTGTCTGTTTCACCAAGGCCGACGGCGTCGCCAACGACAACGATTTCAACGAGACCATCAAGGACGATATCAGCATCGTGTCCTGGCATCGCGATGGCGCGACCTACGCCGTCGTCGGCCCTTCCTCGGATGCGATGCTCGACCAGATCGCCAACAGGGTATCGTCGGAGATCTGACCGCTCCCTCCTCCCTCTTTGCAGCTTGCGGACGAAGGCCGGTCGATGGATAATGATCCTGCGGCAATCGCGCGATATTATTGTTGGAGTTTCGACATGTCCGATGTTCTGCTGACCATTCCGGAAATCGACAGGCGCATTGCCGTGATAAGGGGGAATCTTCGTGAGCTGATCGAGCAGGCCGCCGCCTTCTCCGGCGCAGCCGACGAAGAACGGACGTCGGAGCGGATAGCCGAACAGGAAGAAGAGCTTGAGCGTCTGACGAAGCAACGCGAAGAGCTTGCCAAGGGCACACCTTAAGCAAAATGCACCATCGAAGCATGCGTCCTCGGACGATTTCGACGCCCGTCGCTTAGGCGCGGGCCGTATTCCGCGCCGTGCTGTCGAGCGGTCATGGTACAATTGCTGCTGACATCGGCGCCGATACACGCTATAGAGGTTGCAGCGACCTATGAGGAGAGCACTCGGATGAAAAATCACGGCACAGGAAATCACCGCTGAAAAGCAGTGCCGTGAAGGGCTGTTTTATCGGCCCAATCATCAGATTGCTATCTTTCGCCCGCGGAGGGCACTCATGTTTCGTCGCTTTGAAGAGCTTGTCGATCCGTTCCAGGATCATGACGAGCAGCAACCATCATCCAAGACCTGGCATTATCTTCTAACCAACCTTCGCCCGTTTCGCACAGTCATGGCACTCAGCCTCGGCTTGACTGTCATCGGCGCCGTCATCGAAATCTGGCTCATCGGCTATTCCAGCCGGCTGGTGGATAATCTCGCCGCGGCCCGGCGGGAGGATTTCTGGGCATCTGAAGGGTTGGGCCTGCTCGCTGCGGCCGCCCTTGTGCTGATCGGACGGCCTTTTGCCGGATATCTCCGCGAAAGCCTTGATGACATCGCATTCCGGCCGAATGCGGAGACCTTGTTCCGTTGGCGGGCTCACCGTCACGTCCTTCGGCAATCAGTCGGCTGGTTTCGCCAGGATTTTTCCGGTCGTATCGCCAGCCAGGTGCGCGACATCGGCACGGCGGCAACGGGTGCCGCCTATGCGGTCCTGCACACGCTCTCCTTTGTCACGATCTACGTTGCCGGTTCGCTCTGGCTGATGGCTTCGATCGATCTGCGTCTGATCTGGCCCTTGGCCGTCTGGCTATTCTGCTATCTCGGCCTGATGGCTTATGTCATCCCTCGCCTGCAGAACGCCTCTGCGCAATACCAGGGAGCCTATGCCGAGCTGACGGGCATGCTGGTGGATAGCTATGCCAATATCGACCTCATCAAGCTTTTCGCCGATGCAAAGGCGGAAGACAAAGAAGCCCGGCATCGTTTCGCACTAACCCGCGAAACATTCGTTCGGGTGCAGAGGCTCGAAGTGCTGGTCAATTCGAGCATGCTGTTCCTCGGAAGCTTCCTCATGGTCGCGCTTGTCGGCTATGCGGTCGTGCTGTGGCAGTCCGGTGGCGCGCCGCTCGGGTTGATCGCGGCATCGCTTGCGCTGAGCTTCCGCATAACCGGCATGGCCGAATGGATGCTGGACGCGGTGTCCTCGCTCTTTGCGCATCTCGGCGCCATGCGGCAATCCCTGATGACCGTCTCGCAGCCGCGTGCGATTACCGATGCACCGGAGGCTCAGTCGCTTGCCGTCACGAAGGGCGAGATCGTCTTCCGGCAGGTCACGCACCACTACGGCAAGAGAGATGGCGGGCTGGATGGCATTTCGCTTCGAATTGCCGCGGGCCAGAAGGTCGGCCTCGTCGGCCGCTCCGGCACCGGCAAATCGACTTTGGTCAACCTGCTTCTGCGCTTCTTCGATGCGGAAGCCGGAACCATCGAGATCGACGGACAGGATATTCGCCGGGTGACGCAGGACAGCCTGCGCCGGCAGATAGCGGTGGTCGGTCAGGAGGCATCGCTCCTTCACCGCTCCATCCGCGATAACATCGCCCACGGCAACCCACGCTTTTCGGAGGATGCGATTCTAGCTGCCGCCGAGAAGGCTGCTGCCCGCGATTTCATCGCGGGCCTGCGGGATCAGGAAGGAAGAACCGGCTTCGACGCCCATGCCGGCGAACGCGGCGTCCAGCTCTCCGGCGGTCAAAGGCAGCGCGTGGCGATCGCCCGCGCCATCCTCAAGGATGCCCCGATCCTGGTGCTCGACGAGGCAACATCCGCCCTCGATTCGGAGGTCGAAGCCGAAATCCAGGATACGCTTTACGGCATCATGGAAGACAAGACCGTGATCGCCATCGCGCATCGCCTGTCGACCATCGCGCGCATGGACCGTATCGTCGTGCTGGACCAGGGACGTATCGTCGAGGACGGCACGCATTCGGAGCTGATCGCCGGGAACGGTATCTACGCGACGCTGTGGTCCCATCAGTCCGGCGGCTTCATCGAAGGCGATGAGCCGGAAGCCGATTGACGCGCAACAAAAAAGCCCCCTCGAAAACTGAACTGACCCCATAAAGTTGGACCACCAACTTCCGGGGTCAGTTCAAAAACCGAGGGGGCCGCTTTTATATCAGCACTGCGGAGACCGTTTCAGCCTTACGCCGCCTTGATGGCGAGCACGCGGTTCGCCGCCGAGACGATCGCCTCGAGAGACGCCGCGACGATATTGGTGTTGATGCCGGCGCCGAAGAGCTTGCCGCCCGGATGGGAGACCTCGACATAGGAGATCGCCGAAGCATTGGAACCATGCTGCAGCGAGTGCTCGGAATAATCCTCCACCGACATCGGGATGCCCAGATAGATCGAGAGCGCATTGATGAAGCCGTCGATCGGGCCGTTGCCCCTGCCCTCAATGCGTTTCAACTCACCATTGTCGGTGATCTCGGCCGCGACGATGCGCTGTCCCCTGTGCTCTGGATCGGCGAAGGTATGGTGGTCGACGAAGCGGAGCCGCGCGTCCGGCTGCGTCACGTAACGCTCGATGAAATGCTCATAGATGCGCTTGGACGGCAATTCCTTGCCTTCTTCGTCCGTGATGCGCTGGATCTCCTCGCGATATTCCACCTGGAGATTGCGCGGCAGGTTCAGCCCGTAATCCTGCTGCATGATATAGGCGATGCCGCCCTTGCCGGACTGCGAGTTGATGCGGATGATCGCCTCATAGGTGCGGCCGACATCCTGCGGGTCGATCGGCAGATAAGGCACTTCCCAGACCGGATCATTGGCGACCTTGGCGGCCTTCATGCCCTTATTGATCGCATCCTGATGCGAGCCGGAGAAAGCCGTATAGACCAGCTCACCGACATAGGGATGACGCTCGCCGATCACCATCTGGTTGGAATATTCGAAGACTTCCTTCATGCGCTCGATGTTCGAGCAATCGAGCTCGGGATCGACACCTTGCGTGAACATATTCAATGCCATGGTCACGACGTCGACATTGCCGGTGCGCTCGCCATTGCCGAAGAGCGTGCCCTCGACGCGGTCGGCGCCCGCCATCAGTGCCAGCTCGGCGGCGGCGATGCCCGTGCCGCGGTCATTGTGCGGATGCAGCGAAATGATCAGGTTTTCGCGGTTATCGAGATTGCGGCACATCCATTCGATCTGGTCGGCATAGATGTTCGGCGTCGCCATCTCCACGGTGGACGGCAGGTTGATGATCAGCTTGTTATCGGGCGTCGGCTTGACGACATCGATGACGGCGTTACAGATCTCCAAAGCCACATCGAGTTCGGTGCCGGTGAAGCTCTCCGGAGAATATTCGAAGCGATAGCCGCCGCCGGCCTTGGCCGCCATGTCGGTGATCATCTTGGCCGCATCGACGGCGATCTGCTTGATGCCATGTACGTCCTTGGCAAACACCACGCGGCGCTGCAATTCGCTGGTGGAATTGTAGAAATGCACGATCGGCTTGTTGGCGCCTTCGAGCGCCTCAAAGGTGCGGGTGATCAATTCCGGACGGCACTGGACGAGAACCTGCAGCGATACGTCGGCAGGCACATTGCCCTGCTCGATGCACCAGCGAGCAAAATCGAAGTCGGTCTGCGAAGCCGAGGGGAAGCCGATCTCGATTTCCTTGAAGCCCATATCCAGCAGCAGCTGGAACATGCGCGCCTTGCGGTCGTGACCCATCGGATCGACGAGTGCCTGATTGCCGTCACGCAGGTCGACCGAGCACCAGATCGGCGCCTTGGTAATGACCTTGGATGGCCAAGTCCGGTCGGGAATATTGATTTGCGGGTAGGCGCGGTACTTCGCCGCTGCTTCGGGCATGCCTTTGGGGGAATGGCTGTTCGCGTCCATGGTCTCGTCTCTTCCTTTCCCGTCATTTATCCCGCGTCTTAGCCGATCGGATGCGGCTTGGCGATGATAAATGCGGACCCTTTGCGGGTAAGCTGTCGATTTTAGGATAAGTCGCGAGGAGCGATGGCCAGCGGGCTTTTCGGCCGCCGGGCGCTCCTCAAAGGACCCGGCAACCGCGCGTAAGGCCGAGGAGGAGAAGCGAGGTAAGGGCGCGCGTATTGTCACGCAGGGCAACGCGCCCACGTGCAATCTGCTCAGAAATCTTTGCGCCATTCAGCTTCATGGCCGCGCTTATAGCCGCCGGCTCGAAAAGAAGCAACCCCTTGCTCACTTCTTCAGCATTTGCACGCCGCGCGACAGTGCGAGCATCGATCCGCCGGCGATCAACCCCCAGAAGGCACCGGAGATGCCACCGAAGGAAACGCCCGATGCCGTCACGAGAAATGTAATCGCGGCCGCCTCGCGCGATTCCGGTTGCTGGAAGGCGTTCAGGGCCGAGTTGGAGAGCGCGCCGACAAGCGCTAGGCCAGCCACCGCCTCGATGAGGATCGGCGGCGCCAGCGCCACGAAAGCCGTAACCGCGCTCGCCAGCAATCCGAAGACGATATAGCCAAGTCCGGCTACGATCGCCGCCCAATAGCGCCGCTTGGGATCGGCATGCGCATCCTGCCCGGCGCACATGGCGGCGGTGATGGCCGCGAGATTGACGGCATGGCCGCCGAAAGGAACTGCAAGGAGCGAAAACACACCGGTCACGGCAAACAGCGGACCGGGCTTGGGATCGTAGTCATGCACCTTCAGCACCGCGATGCCGGGAATGTTCTGCGATGCCATCGTCACGATGAACAGCGGCAGCGCAATGGAAACGATGCCGGCAAGCGTGAAGACCGGCTTCACGAATTCGACCGTCGGCAGTAGCGAATGTTCGAGCGAGGCGAACGCGCCGTCTGGTATTTTAACCCCAAAGGCCAGCACCAGCACAAAAGCCGCAAGCGCGGCCGGCACGGCCCAGAGCCGCTTGAACGCACCGACGACGATCCAGGCAAGGATGATCGGCAGACCGAAGGCGGGATTGAAGGCAATCGCCTTTACGGGCGCAAAACAGAGACCGAGCAGGACACCCGCCAGCATGGCATTGGCGAGCGGCGCCGGGATCGAGGCCACCGCGCGACCGAAAGGCCGGAACAGCCCGGCGATGACGATCAACAGGCCGCAGATGAAGAACGCCCCGACAGCCGCCGGAAAGCCGCCCTCGATCGCTCCGGCACTTGCGAGCAGCGCAGCTCCCGGCGTCGACCAGGCAATGCTGATCGGAAGCCTGGTCACCATGCTGAGCACGATCGCACAGAGGCCCATCGCAATCGAAAGCGCCGTCAGACCGGACGCCGCCTGCGCATCCGAGGCCCCGACCATCTGCAGGCCATGAAAGACGACGGCGAAGGAACTGGCAAAGCCGACGAAAGCCGTAAGGCATCCCATGAACAGGCTTTGGATGGAAAAATCTTTGAGCATGGCGGCGGAGACTCAGGGGCGATGATCGATTGAAACCGCATGGAGCATCACAAGCATCGGGCGTGCAAGTGCAGTTCCGGACGAAGTAACGGCGGCAAGGTCGAATCGGTCGCCGTCTGTATCAAGCATGATTCAAATCGTGTACAAACATGCAAATTGACTCTCTCGTTTATGCACATTAATGCATAATTATGAGCAATTCACTCCCCTTGTCCCGCCGGGACGTCATCGAAGCGCGGCTTGCAGAGGGCCGGCAGATCGTTGCCGCATCTCTGGCTGCCGAATTCAACGTGTCCGAAGATGCCGTGCGCCGCGATCTGCGGGCGCTGGCCGCAGAGGGCAAATGCCGCCGCGTCTATGGCGGCGCGCTCCCTCTCCTGACACCGTCGCAGCCCATGGCGGTACGCGTCGGACAGGAAACTGGTCGCAAGAGAGCCTTGGCAAGGGCAGCCGTCGCGATGATCGAACCGGGCGAATTCCTGTTTTTCGACAGCGGCAGCACTAATCTCGCAATGGTGGATCTGCTGCCAAGGAACCTGGAAGCGACGATCGCGACGAATTCTATCGACATAGCCAGTGCAGTCATGAAACGCGGCGATATACCGCTCGTCCTGATCGGCGGCGCGGTCGATCCCGTCGTCGGCGGCAGCGTCGATGCCTCCGCGGTCGCGGCGATCGAAGCCATGAACATCGATCGCTGCTTCCTGGGTGTCTGTGCCGTTTCGTCGAGAAACGGCATCAGCGTGTACGAACATGCAGACGCGATCTTCAAACGGACGCTGCTCAAAAGAAGCGTGGCACGCATCGCATTGATTACCTCGGAGAAGTTTCACGAACGCGCGCCGCATCGCGTCGGCAGCGCGGGCGATATCGATTGGCTTGTTGTCGAGGATGATCTGCCTGCCGACGACGAAAAAATGGCCATCGAGGCCGGCTTCTCCCTCGTGAAGGCGAGCAACGTCACCTCCTCCTCCTGATCTCGAAAGACAAGGAATGACCATGCAATCCACCGATCGGCCGGAAACCCGGCTGGCAACACGACTTGCCTTTCTGGTTGGGGGTTTTGCCCTCGCCTGCTGGGCTCCCCTCGTCCCATTCGCCAAGGATCGCCTCGGGGTCGACGACGGCGTGCTGGGCATGCTGCTGCTTTGCCTCGGCCTGGGTTCGGTGGCGGCGATGCTGGCGACCGGCATGCTGAGCGCGCGATATGGCAGCAAGCCGATCATCATCGCCAGCGGCCTCGGCCTCGCGCTCACTTTGCCGACACTGGCCGTGGCCGGCACACCGTTTACCCTCGGCATTGCGCTCGCGGCCTTCGGCGCCTGCTTAGGATCGCTCGACGTTGCCATGAACATCCACGCCGTCGAGGTCGAGAAAGGCGCGGACCGGCCGCTGATGTCCGGCTTCCACGCGCTCTTCAGCATCGGCGGCTTCATCGGCTCCCTGCTTGTCACGCTGTTGCTGTCGATCAAGGCCGGCCCCCTCGCCGCCACGCTTCTAGGCTCCGCCGTGATGGTCGTCGCCATGATCGTCGCATGGCCACGGCTGCTGCGGACCGTCCCGGCGGAGGACGGACCTCTCTTCGTCATGCCCCGCGGCTTCGTGCTGCTGCTCGCCGCGCTGGCAGCGATTACCTTCCTCGTCGAAGGCGCGATCCTCGATTGGAGCGCTCTGCTTCTCACCACACAGGGCCAGGTCGATACGAGCCATGGCGGCCTTGGCTACATGCTGTTTGCGATTGCGATGACGGTGGGCCGCCTGAGTGGCGATGCCATCACCGCGAGGATCGGAGACAGGGCGATCATGCTATGGGGCGGCATCGTCGCGGTGGCGGGCTTTGTCATCCTCCTCCTTAGCCCGATCGCGATCCTCGCCATAAGCGGTTTCCTGCTGATCGGCCTCGGCGCCGCCAACATCGTGCCGGTGCTCTTCCGCAAGGGCGGCGCGCAAGAGATCATGCCCCCGGGCCTTGCCGTCGCGGCGATCACCATGACGGGATATGCCGGCGTGCTCGTCGGGCCCGCCGGTGTCGGTTTCGCGGCGGATCACCTTGGCCTGCCCGGCGCCTTCTGGATGCTCGCCGCACTCCTCTGCGTCGCACCTCTCTGCGCCGGCATCGTGACCCGCCATCAAGATCAGGGAGAGGCAGATGCGCATCGCTCATACCGCTCTATGGACGCGTGACCTCGATGCGGCGGCCGATTTCTGGAAGACCTATTTCGGTGCGGCCGTCGGCGAACCATACCAAAGCCTACGCCGCCCGGGCTTCATCTCCCGTTTCGTCCATCTGGCCGAAGGTGGCGATCAGGTCGAGCTGATGACGGGTCCCTGGCTTGCTGCCGACAGGCAGGATGAGCGCATGGGTTGGGACCACATTGCCATATCGCTCGGCAGCAAAGCTGCCGTCGATGCTTTGGCCGAGCGATGCCGGGCGGATGGCTGCCTGAAATCCGCACCCCGCATGACAGGCGACGGCTTCTACGAAGCCGTCATCACGATGCCGGACGGAACGCTAGTCGAGATCACTTCGTAGGTGGCGCTCGGCAAACTCCGCAAGGTGCTCAGTTTAAAGCCTTCCAATTCGCTGCCCCCGGAAACGTTGCAATCTCCTGGTGGCGAAGGCTGGCGGCGGCTCTCTCGCCGCCAGCTCTTTCTCTTTCGTCAAGTGAACGGAATCCCGTCATCTCAAAACAAAACCCTCGCCTACCTTTCGGCAAGCGAGGGCGCTCAATTCAATTCAGGCAAACCCGTTAGATCAGATGTCGGCCTGCGAGGCCACGATGCGCGAGACCAGGCCATAGGCCTTGGCTTCCTCCGCGGAGAGCCAGTAGTCGCGGTCCGTGTCCTTGGCGATCTTTTCGATCGGCTGGCCGGTGGCTTCCGAAAAGATCTTGTTCAGGCGCTCGTTCATTTTGATGATTTCGCGTGCCTGGATTTCGATGTCGGAGGCCATGCCGCGCGTGCCGCCGGACGGTTGGTGCAGCAGGAAGCGCGTGTTCGGCAGGCAAATGCGGCGCTCCTTCGGAGCGGAGACATAGATCAGCGCACCGGCGGAAGCGACCCAGCCCGTGCCGATCATCCACACCTTCGGCTTGATGAACTTAATCATGTCATGAATGGAATCGCCTGACTCGACGTGACCGCCGGGCGAGTTCACATAGATGCGGATGTCTTCGTCGCTGGCGGCGGCAAGGGCAACGAGCTGCGAGCAGACCTTCTGCGCCAGTTCCTGCGTGATGCCGCCATAGATGAAGATCGAACGCGACTTGAAAAGATTCGCCTCCGCGTCCTTGCCCAAAGGCAGCTCGGTCTTCTTGTCTTCCTGTTCGTCTTCGTCGTTCATTCAACTCTCCAGCATGATCAGTCGTTCACCGCACATAGTGCGACTCAATGCGTAAAACAATGCCGGAAAAAGACAAGGCGGGAATAGCACAACGGAACCTGGCGTTATGGTTGCGGATTACCGAAATGTAACTTGAATGGCTTTGAAAAGCCGAGATTGGATCTTACGTCAGATCAGCGCGGTCGAGGATCGCGCTCCGAATTTACAGCAACAGATAGCCAAGGAGGCCATCATGTCGCCTGAAGAACGTCAATTGCTCACCGCTCTCTTCGATCGCGTGCGCACCGCATCCAATACCCAGCGCGATGCCGATGCGGAGGCTTTTATCAACCAGTCAGTCCGCGACCAGCCCTATGCACCCTATTTCCTGGCACAGGCCGTCATCATGCAGGAACAGGGCATGAAAGCAGCTGCCGATCGCATCCAGCAGCTCGAAGCGCGCGTGCACGAGCTCGAGCAGCAGGGCGCCGACAATCATCCGCAAGGCCAGAGCGGCGGCTTCCTCGGCGGACTCGGCTCGCTTTTCGGTGGCGGCCAGCAACAGCAACGCGCCGCGGCACCGCAGGGCGGCAGTCCGCAGCAGCAAGGTCGCCTTTATGATGACTATGCCCGCAATGCGCCTCAGCCTGGTCCCTGGGCCGGCCAGCCGCAACCACAACCGTCAGGCCCGTGGAGCCAGCAGGCAACGGCGCCTTCGGCCGGAGGCAGCTTCCTGCGCGGCGCGCTTGGCACCGCAGCCGGTGTGGCCGGCGGCGTGATGCTGGCGGAATCGCTGTCCAGCCTCTTCAGCCCGCATCTCGGCGGCACAGGCGGCGGTCTCTTCGGCGGCAGTGCCGGCAGCGGGCTCTTCGGCGGCACGGCAGCCAATGCAGCCGAACAGCCGGTGCAGGAAACGATCATCAACAACAACTATTTCGGCAATGACGACAATAGCGATCAGAATGATCAGAGCGCGGCCGATTACGCCCAGGACGCTGCCCAGGACGCCCAGGACGACGCCAATGACGATTCGTTCGATAACAGCGACGACGACAGCTCGTTTGCCTGAGCCGGTACCAGCCTAACAAAAAAGCCGCCATCCCTGGATGGCGGCTTTTTCAATTTCACCCGCGACCACGATAGGGTTGGACGCCCTGATCCGGCAACCAGACGCCCTCCGGGGGCTTACCGGTCTGCCAGAAGACATCGATCGGAATGCCGCCGCGCGGATACCAATAGGCGCCGATGCGCAGCCACTTCGGCTGCAGCAGGTCCACCAGCCGCTTGGCGATATAGATCGAGCAATCCTCATGGAATGCGCCGTGATTGCGGAAAGAATGCAGGAAGAGTTTCAGCGACTTCGATTCCACCAGCCACTCGTTCGGAATGTAGTCGATGACGATATGGGCAAAATCGGGCTGTCCGGTCATCGGGCAGAGCGAGGTGAATTCGGGCGCGGTGAAGCGCACGACGTAATCCGTGCCGGCATGGCCGGACGGCACTTTTTCGAGAACGGCTGCTTCGGGATTTGCAGCTGTTTCTGTCTGGCTGCCGAGCATCGACAAGCCGGAAACATCGGTTTGAGGCATCTCAGGTCTCCTTGATCACTTTGACGCGGATGCCATGGGCCTTTTCGCCCTCCGGCTCCACGTGAATGGTTATTTCAGCCCCCGCATGGATCGCCCGTATGGCATCTTCAAGGCGGTCGCAGATGCGATGCGCATCGCGCACCGGCATGGCGGCCGGCACGACCATGTGAAAATCGACGAATGTCACAGCCCCCGCCCTGCGCGTCTTCAGGTCGTGAACGCCAAGCGACCCCTCGGCATTCCTAGCGATCGCATCCTTGATGGTCTCTTCCTCCTCCGGCAGCACGGCCTTGTCCATCAACCCGTCGATGGAGCTGGAGATGACCCTCCAGCCCTGGTAGAGAATGTTGATGGCAACGAGAATGGCAAGCACGGGGTCGAAGATCGGCTGGCCGGTGCCGAGCGCCAGCAGCAGGCCGATGAGCACGCCGATCGAGGTATAGACGTCGGACATGATGTGTTGCCCGTCCGCCGTCAGTGCCGGCGAGCGGTGCGCCTTGCCCGCGCGGATCAGCGTCAGGGCCCAGATGCCGTTGATGACCCCGGCGACGAAGTTGATGGCGAGACCGAGCACCGGCGCCTGCATCGGCTGCGGATTGCCCAAATGCCCGACCGCCTCCTGCACGATCATTAAAGCCGCAACGACGATCATCACGCCTTCGGTGACGGCGGAGAGATATTCCGCCTTGTGATGCCCGAAGGGATGGTCGTGATCGGCCGGCTTCTGCGCGTAACGGATGACGAAGAAGGCAATGAAGGCGGCGACGACATTGACGAGCGATTCAAGCCCGTCGGACAGCAGTGCCACCGAGCCCGTCAGCCACCAGGCCAGCATCTTCAGTCCCATGACGCCGAGCGACAGCGGAATACCCCAGAGCGCGAGCCGCCTGATCGTATCGTTTCCCTGACTGTTCATGCCCGTCTCCGATGTCTTCCACGCCTGCTCATGCGAATGAATTGCAAGAAAGGCGCCGTTGAAATGCAAAACCGCCCGCGCGAATTTCGCGCAGGCGGCTTATTGACGGTCCATATGGGACACAATGCCGAGTTTGTCAAAGGACGCGCTCTTTTTCTGCACGACAATTCGTCCTCAATATATGGCTTGGATGAAGCTCTGTCTTGGAATGTAGGCCGGAGCATGAGCAAGACTTGGCGCAAGCCGCCGTTCCGCGACAATAGGAAGCCGGTTACGCGCTCGCCTGTGGAAAATCGTGCTGGTAATTTCGTCCGTGATTGCGCACTAAGCTGGGCCTCAGCCTGATGTGCAAGGCTCCGGTACCGGCCGATGAACCGCCGCTCTTTATGAAACCATGGTTGAATATGCCCCCCTTTAAAAACGACGCCGATGCGGCACGCCTCACTGCTGACATCCCTGCCGGCGCTTCGGAGCATCTGGTCGCCGCCGGCGCATTCTCCGAAGAAGAGCGCAGCGCCGTCTATCGTGCCATCGAAACCCGCCGCGACGTGCGCGACCAGTTCCGCTCGGATCCCCTGCCCGACGATCTCGTCAGGCGCTTGCTCGAAGCCGCCCATAGCGCGCCATCGGTCGGATTCATGCAGCCATGGAACTTCATCCTGATCCGTCAGCGGGAGACGCGCGAGCGCGTATGGCAGGCGTTTCATCAGGCCAATGAGGAAGCCTGCGCGATGTTCGAGGGCGATCGTCGCGCGCAGTATCAACGGCTGAAGCTGGAGGGCATCCGCAAGGCGCCGCTCAGCATCTGCATCACCTGCGACACCAAACGCGGCGGCCCGGTCGTGCTCGGCCGCACGCATAACCCGGACACCGATGTCTATTCGACCGTCTGCGCCGTGCAAAATCTCTGGCTTGCCGCGCGAGCCGAGGGCATCGGCGTCGGCTGGGTCAGCATCTTCCACGAGGAGGCGATCAAGGCGATCCTCGGCATTCCCGAGCATGTGAAGATCGTCGCATGGCTCTGCGTCGGCTATGTCGACGAGCTCTACGATATGCCGGAGCTCGCCGTGAAGGGATGGCGCGAGCGCCTGCCGCTCGACAAGCTCGTCTTCGAGGAAGGCTGGCAGGATTGTGAGGACATGTAAGAGCTGCCGCTTTCCGGCAGCCCTTGTCAGATCCAAGCCTCAGGATCTGAACGCGACGAACGAAATCACGTTGCCATCCGGATCGCGCACATGGAAATCGGTACCGCCCCATGCCTGCTTGGTGAGCGGCTGCGCGAACTCGACGCCCCTCTCCTTGAACTCCTCGAACAGTCCCTGGACGTTCGAAACCTCGATCGAAGCGAGGATGAGCGCTCCCTCCTTCGCCGCAGCGGCGGCGAAATAAGGCTCATAGACAAGCCGCAAGTGGATCCAGATGCCGTCACGCGACACCGCGCCATAGAATGGCGGCGCCCCATGCAAGAACTCCTCCACGAAACCGAGCTTCTCCCTGAAGAATGCCGCGCCGGCGACTACGTCCCGCACGAAAAGGATCGGCACCACACTCTTGAAAACCGGCGGTTCCGCCGGTGCGGCAGGCGTCTTCGGCGCATCCACTGCCACGGCCTTCAACTCGGCCCAACTCCCGTGGCCCGCTTCGACCGCGACGATCTCCTGCGCCAGCGTCAAAGGCAACTTCATCGCCAGGATCTCGCGATCCGTCAACGCCTTGAAACGGTCGAGCGTTCGCACTCTCCCGCCAATGGAGTAGTCGCGTTCACGGTGCCAGCGCATCAAGAGCTTGGCTTGTTTACGATAGGTATCGAGGGTTGGCATGGGCAGACTCCTGCTGAGTGATATCAGCGGGCGGGCTTAGCCCTTTCGGCCCCAATGCCGATGTGCCCCACAGGAACGGGAGAAAGATTAATTTACAACCGGTGGCGAGTCAAACCGACTCATGGCATGCCTGCAGGAACAGGACCGGCAACAGTGCATCAATCATGAGGGCGCGGCAGCTTACTCGCCTTCTCGAAACGGAAACGCCCCATGTACCTTTGCAGGCGGATGGGGGCGTTTCCAAATCTTGTAGTTAGAGCATCAAGCCGCCTTCGTCTTCACCCGCCGCGCCAGATGCGCCACCACATTCTCGATCATGCGCATGCCGGCATCGCCGCCGAGCGTCATGATCGATTCCGGGTGGAACTGCACGGCCGCGATCGGCTCCTTCACATGCTCGATGCCCATGATCGTGCCATCTTCGCTTTCGGCCGTGATCATGAAGTCACGCGGCAGGCTGGATGGATCGGCAAAGATCGAATGATAGCGGCCGACCGTCACCTCGCGGCCGAGACCGGAGAAGACCAGGCCCGGCTCCAGCACGCGGATACGCGAGGGCTTGCCATGCATCGGGATCGCCAGATGGCGCAATTCGCCGCCATAGGCTTCGGCAAGCGCCTGCAGACCCAGGCAGACGCCGAAGATCGGCAGGTTGCGCGCCCTCGCCTTCTTGATCGTCGCCTTGCAATCGAAATCCTTCGGGTTGCCGGGGCCCGGCGACAGCACGACGAGATCCGGATCGAGGCGGTCGAAAACCTCTTCCGGCACCGGCGTACGCACAGTCGAAACCGTTGCGCCCGTCTGGCGGAAATAATTGGCAAGTGTGTGGACGAAGCTGTCCTCGTGGTCGACGAGCAGGATCTTCACGCCCTTGCCGACGGAGGCGACGTCACGTTGCTGTTTGCCGGAATTGCCGGTCTTGGCATCACGGATGGCGGAAAGCATGGCGGAGGCCTTCAGTTCGGTTTCGGCTTCTTCTTCCTCGGGGATCGAGTCGTTGAGCAGGGTTGCGCCGGCGCGCACCTCGGCAATGCCGTCCTTGATGCGAACGGTGCGCAGTGTCAGGCCGGTGTTCATGTCGCCATTGAAGCCGACCATGCCGATCGCGCCGCCATACCAGGCGCGGGGGCTCTTCTCGTGGCTCTCGATAAAGCGCATGGCCCAAAGCTTCGGTGCGCCGGTGACGGTGACGGCCCAGGCATGGCTCAGGAAACCGTCAAAGGCGTCCATATCGTCGCGCAGGCGCCCCTCGATATGGTCGACCGTGTGAATGAGGCGCGAATACATCTCGATCTGGCGGCGGCCGATGACCTTGACCGAACCCGGTTCGCAGACGCGGCTCTTGTCGTTGCGGTCGACGTCGGAGCACATGGTCAGCTCGGACTCGTCCTTCTTGGAGTTGAGTAGCTTCAGGATCTGTTCGCTGTCGGCGATGGGATCGTCGCCGCGCTTGATCGTGCCGGAGATCGGGCAGGTCTCGATGCGGCGGCCGGACACGCGCACGAACATTTCAGGCGAAGCACCGACGAGATATTCCTGATTGCCGAGATTGATGAAGAAGGAATAGGGCGACGGATTGATCGCCTTCAGCCGCTTGGAAATATCGGACGGCTTGCTCTCGCAGCGCTCCATGAATTTCTGGCCGGGCACGACTTCGAAAAGGTCGCCCTTGCGGAAGCTCTCCTTCGCCTTGACCACCAGTTCGGCATATTCGCCAGGGCGATGATCGCTCTTCGGCGGAATAGCATCCGTGTGGCGGAACGGCTCGGGCGCGATCTCGCCCGACTTGCCTTCCGTCGATACCTCGCCCTTGGCGAAATCGTAACGGTCGATCCAGGCCTTGGCGGAATAATTATCCACCACCAGAATTTCGTCCGGCAGGTAAAGCACCATGTCGCGCTGATCGTCCGGACGCTTGAGCTTCAGATCGATCGCGTCGAACTGGAACGCCAGATCGTAGCCGAAGGCGCCATAGAAGCCGATGCTGGCATCCGCCTGCGAGTAGAAGAGATCGGTCACGGCGCGCAGCACCGTGAAGACCGTCGGCATCTTCGAGCGCTCTTCCTCGGTAAAGACGCGATCCGGCGTCTTTACGGTGAGGTCAAGCCGGCGGGCCGTGAAAGCGCCAAGCACCAGTTCGGGAACTGTCTTCAGCTTCTCCGCAATAAAGTCGAGAATGACCTCGCCGCGTTCGTTATAGGCTTCGATCCAGACATCGCGCCCATTGCAGGACAGGCCGAGCGGCGGGTCGACGATGGCAGTATCCCAACGCGTATAGCGGCCGGGATATTCGTAGTTCGACGAGAAGACGGCGCCACGGCGCTCGTCGAGCTTGTCGATATAGGACGAAACCGCATCCGCATAGGGCGTCGGCCGACGCTGCCGGGTGACGGTGATGCCGCCCTTCGTCTCGTAGATTTCCGCACCATCATCCCGAAGGATCGTTACCATTGTTCCTCACTCCGTTGTCGGGCCCGGATGACAGGCGGCCAATATAACAAAAAAGCCGCCTCGAAATCTCGGGCGGCTCACTCGTCGTCTTTGAACACGATTGGTCGAGGCCGCCTCAGCGTGCCCACCACCAAACTGCAATGTTGTTCAAGGACATGTTCATGGCGGGAATTGTTAGCGTGAGATACCGCGATGCGCAAGCGGAAGATGGAAGGAAAGTTTTCCGGTGTGAGAAAGCAGTCTCCGCCTGCGATCGGTTAAGGCTCGCTAGACGCGACCACTTTCGGAATGGCCGAGCTTCGGCAGAACCAGATCGCCGACGGTGTAGGTGTGGAATTCGCTTGTTGAAACGTCATCGAGGCTACGGAATTTCTCGACAAAAACCGGATCGGAAAAGAATTCGTCGACATTGCCGGCGCCTTGGATGGCTTCGATATTCACCACCGTCAGACCGTCCGTGCTCTTGGCAAGATTGCTCCAGAGGAATCCTTCCTTTCGTTCGGCAACATAGTGAACGACATCCTGGATCACCCGAAAGGCCTCCTCCTGTTTGTCGGGATGAACGTGGATGACATTGACGATGAAGGTGGTCGGCAGCGGCTGGGCGATGAAATGTGCGGAGTTTGTATCCATTGCGGTTCCTCTCGAAAAGCGGCGTCATTGCCGCGCCGGCACAGGATATCGGGGTTGAGATAGCGGATAAATGATCCGGTATTCTCATAAGATCGGAATTATATTCCGTAATCGGAGTGGCGATGGACAGACTTGGAACGCTCGGCATCTTTGTACAGACCGCGGAAGGCGGCAGCTTCGTCGCAGGCGCGCGACGGCTTGGCCTCTCCAGCTCCGCCGTCGGCAAGGCGATCGCGCGCCTCGAACAGGAGATGGGCGTCCGCCTCTTTCACCGTTCAACCCGCAGCATGACCCTGACCGAGGAAGGCAGCTTCTTTCTCAACACCTGCCGCCGCATTATCTCCGAACTGGATACGGCTCAGGCGGAGCTATCGAAATCGCATGCGGCACCCCGCGGCCATCTTCGCGTCAGCCTTCCCTTGGCCGGAATGCTGTTGATGCCGGCGATATCGGCCTTCATGCGCACCTATCCCGATATCACGCTGGATCTGGACTTTACCGACCGGCTGGTCGATGTGATCGAGGAGGGATTCGATGCGGTCATACGCACGGGCGACGTCAGGGATACGAGGCTGATGAGCCGCAAGCTCGGCACATTCCGCTTCCAGATCGTCGCCGCGCCCGACTATTTGAAGGCGGAAGGCACGCCGCTTGCGCCTGAAGACCTGCTTCAGCACAAATGCCTGCATCACCGCTATCCCAGCACGGGCAAGCTGGAGCCGTGGCCTTTGGTGCACAATGGCGAGGAGTTGCGGCTCGCCTTGCCGACGACGACGATCGCCAGCACCATCGAGCCGCTCATCCATCTCGCCGAGAACGGCTTTGGCATAACATGCCTGCCGCCCTTTGCCGTCAGCGCACAAATCGCCAACGGCCGGCTTCTGCCATTGCTCGAAGACCATATCGCGAAGACAGGCATCTTCCGCATATTGTGGCCCACGAGCCGCTATCTGTCTCCGAAGATACGGGTCTTCGTGGATTTCATGGCGGCCAATCTGTTTTCGGGTCAGTTGGCCGCCTGAGGATTCCACCCTCGCCTACTCCTGCGCTCTGGCGGCTTCGAAGAACTCCTCTGGGCCATCGACTTCGACCAGCCGTTTCCGGTCAATCAGCCAGAAGCGATTGCCGACCGATCGCACGAAGCTGCGATCATGCGAAACGAGAAGGCAGCTTGCCTCGTTTGCCGTCAGCTCGCCCTCCAGTGCCTCCTGGCCATCGATATCCAGATGATTGGTCGGCTCGTCCAGGAGGTAGAAGTTGGGATTGGTGAGCCGCAGCGCCAGCATGGCGAGCCGCGCCCTCTGCCCGCCGGACAGGCGGCCGATCTCCTTCCCCTGCATATCGATGCCGATACCGACACCGACCAGCAGCGTGCGGGCGCGCTGCTCGCCGAGCTCGAACAGGCGCGTGATCATCCCGAGCGGCGCATCCTTCTGACCGAGATTGGAAAGCGCCTGATCGCTGTAACCGAGTACGAGAGACGGTGTCCGCTTGATCGCACCGCCGACAGACGGATCGGCAATCGCCCTGCGGATCATCTCGACGAACCGCGTCTTGCCCGCGCCGTTCTGGCCGAGCAGGACGATCCGATCGCCCTGGCAAATCCACTGTTGGCCCGTCTTGAACAGCAACGTACCGTCAGGCGTCGTCACCGAGGCATCCTCAAGCGTCAGCAGCACCTTGGCGTGGATGCCGCGATTGGCAAGCCGGATCGAGCCGGAGGAGCGTTCGCGATAGCCCGGCTTTGCATTGTCCTCCAGCTTCTCGGCTCGCGCCTTCAACTGCTTCGTCTTGACCGTCAGCAGGTCACTACCCGAGTTGACGCCGAGATTGTAGAGCTTGGCCGCCTGCTTGCGCAGTTGCTGCGCCGTCTTCATCTCCTTTTGATAACGGCGCTCATCCGAGGCATCGACCTCATCCAGCGCCGCCCGCGCCCGGCTATACGGCAAGACGTAGGTCTGCGGCTGGTCCTGACGCAGGAACAAAGTCCGATCGCAGACGGCATCGAGGAAAGCGCGGTCGTGGCTGGCGATGATGACGGGCACGTCTCGCGGCAATGCGTTCAGCCAGTCTTCCAGCAGCGCGATCTTGGCGAGATCGAGATGGTTGGTCGGCTCGTCGAGCAGCAGCATGTCGGGCTCGGTCACCCAGACACGGGCAAGCATCGCAAGCCGCTGCCAGCCGCCGCTGAGCTGAGCCAGCGTCCTCTCCCGCATCGCCGCCGGTACATCAAGCGAATCGAGGGTGATATCGACACGCCAGCTCTCGCTCGCGATCTGCTCCTTCGGCAAAGCACGCAGAACGGCATGGTAGAAGGAAACATCCAGCAGACCTGCCGGCACATTCTGCTCGACATAGCCGACACGGAGGCCGCGGGCGCGGGTAATATCGCCCGTGGTCGGCTCCTGCCGGCCGGCGATGCAGTTGAGCAGCGTGGTCTTTCCGCGCCCGTTCGCGGCGACGACACCGACGCGATCGCCGGCATCCACGGTGAAGTTGAGATTGGAAAACAGCGGCGCACTCATGGTGACGCCCAGATTGCGGAGGTTGATCAGAGTCATGGTCTTTTCCGGTCTCGATCGAGCATCCCGAGACATCGTCGGCGGCTCCTTTTGCCGCGCTGCGCCGATGTCGAAGGCCATATCGGCCAATGCTCGAAAACATGTCCTGACGCGGCCGCGCAGATGCACAGGCTCACGTCGCCCAAAGGGCAGACCAGAAGGGATGAGTGAGTAACAGCCCCTGATCAGCCCTGCAAACGCATCTGCAGGGCACGAGTCGGACCGAACTGGCGAATATGCCAGACTATCTTGGTCATGCGGTCCTCCTCTCTCTTCTCTCGACGGGTTAAAGACTGCGTTACTCGAATAACATCGAACGCTGCGATTTACAATTGCACGGATCGCCGGATGCCATGCAGGAGGGCAAAAAAGAGGCGATGCCGAAGCATCGCCCAAGTTCGCTGCATCGATGTAACAGCTTAGAACCGCTGCGTCAGCGTCAGCTTGAAGGTCCGGCCGGGCTCGGAATAGTAGGAAGCAGGCTGGGTCAGCGTGCCGCTGTAGGACGGCGCGTTGAGGGCGTCGTAATAGGTCTTGTTGAAGATGTTGTAGACGCCGCCGCTAATGCTGAGCCCCTTCACCTGCTCCGGCTCCCACCAGGCGGTCAGATCGAAGATGCCATAAGCGGGGGTCTCCAGCGTGTCGCCTGTCTTCTTCGCCTCGCGAGCCGCGGTGACGAAGGTCAGGTCCGTTCCCCAGACTTCGGTCGCATAGCCGACGGTGAAGGCAGCCTTGGCCGGGGCGACGGAATTGATCCATTGACCGGTATCGGAGTCCTTGCCGTTCACATAGGCGACGGCGCCCTTGATATGGATGCCATTGTCGAACTTCTTGTGCGCGTTGACCTCGACACCGAACATGCGGACGTTGGCGCGGTTGAAGTATTCGGTAATCCCGAGCGGATAGGTGCCTGTGGGATCGCGATAATTCAGCGTGTCGATGAAATTCTTATACTTATTGTAGAAGGCACCGATATGGCCGCCGAAATCGTCATCGCCAAGGTTGGTGCCGATCTCGATGCCGTTGCTGGTCTCGGGCTTCAGGTTGGGATTGCCGATGTTGACGTAGCCGCCGGGCACGCCGTAGTTCACATAGAGTTCGCTGACATTAGGCGCACGGAAGGCCATCGCCCACTGCGCATAGAGTTCTACATTATCCTGCGGCTGATAGGACGCGCGCAGCTTCGGCGAGAAACGGCTGTCGGATTGCCCCGGGGGCAGGCCCCTGTAGTTGGCGCTATCACGGTAGGCAGCCGTGTTCTTCGGCGAATAATCATACCAGTCGAACCGCAAGCCCGGCGTCAGATAGAAGTTGCTGGAACCCAGCTCGATCTTATCGTCGATGAAGGCGCCCACGCGCTTGCCGTCAATATCGGGCATATCGGACTGGTTGGTATGCAGGAATGCACAAGTAGCGCGCCAACGCGGGTTGCTGCAGCTATCCTTCCCCGCCGAATACTGATGAACCTTGTCGAACGCGACATCGAGACCGAAAGTGACCTGGTGATGCAGGCTGCCGGTGTCGAAAGACTTCGACGCATTGCCGCTAAAGCCGATACTGCGGTCTTCCATTTCATTGAGGCGGGAATAGTCGCCGATAACGGACGTGTAGCGGTAACCTGCGGTACCGGTCTCGCGCACGAGATTCTGCCAGTAGAAAACGGCGTTGGCAGTATCAAGCAGCGCATCGGCGCTATCGGCTTCATACTTGTAATCGAGCGACACGCGATTGCGCTCGATATCGTCTGTGCCATTATAGTTGCCGGGCCGGAAGTTTCCGGTCGGGCTCTGCAGGGTCATCAAATCAGTGTCTTTGTCCTTGTTGTAGTGCTCGGCCGTGATGCCGAAGGTGCCGACATCGGTATATTGGCGGATCTTGAACAGGCCGCTTCTCTGATTGTAATCGGCCGGATTGGCTTCTGTACGCTTGGTCGAATAACCACCAACATCGCCATTGTTCTCAAGCTCGTGACCATGCGTGTAGCCGCCCTGGAAGAGAACGGCCGTATTGTCGATACGCTTGGCGACGGCAGCCGCGCCGCCGACGCTGCGGTCATCGCCATTATAACCGAACTTGAAGACGCCGCCCCAGGTCGAGCCTGGCGTGATCAGATCTTCCGGCTCCAGCGTGCGCAGCACGAAGGCGCCGCCGAGAGCCCCTGAACCGGCACGGCTGGAATCGGCGCCACGCACGACGTCGACACTGGAAAGCGCGTTGAAATCGAAGCTGTTAATGCCACCGTCGGAATCGCGAGACGCATCGAGAAGGAAAGGAATCTGGATGCCGTCGACCGTCGTCAGCACGCGGTCATCACCGAGGCCGCGAATATTAACGCCGCCGGTCGTGCGATTGAAGCCGACGCCGACTTCCGTGCTGCGGCCGAGATCCTCGATACGCGTGATCTGGTTGTCGTCGATGTCTTTGGCCGTCGTCTCGCTGGCGGTCGGGGAGTCGGCGAGCACATCCTTGTTCGCCTTGCCCTTCCCTGTCACCACGATTGGTTCCAGGTTGGTAACGCGATCGCCCTTGGCGGCTTCCCCCACCGCATCTTCATTTTGAGCGGCTGTTTGTGCAAAGGATGTCGTTGCCAGCCCGAGAGCGAGAAACGCGGTGCATGCCAAAAGAGCCGAGCGTGAGCGCCGGACAACCATAACCATTCCTTTCGAAGGCTTCACCGGGCTGGCTGGTTGCTGCGTCGAATGCAGGCAAGGGGCTGGCTAGGTTAGTTTTGTTAATGAGACGGAAATATTCCGCCTTCTTTCTGCCGCATAAAAAACATGAGTATTATTGTCAATATATCTCGCCTCCATAATCATGAATAAAATTATCATGTTTAAAGACGGAGAATGAACGTTGCTGAATTGCAACGAAATGGCGACCTCAAGCGTTCTAGTGACATCATCATTAGAATTGGCTGATTTACTTGATGTTGTTTAGAACCATTTCACTAACTTCTGCCGCCATCGTGCTTATGGCAGCTTCTCTTCCCCAGACCGGCCCGATACCAGAACAAAAGCCGGATCAGCAACAAGCTCAGCCGAGTGGCGAGCCGCCGATCCCGGCAGAAAAGCCGGCAACATCTCCGGACAAACCTGTCGTTCCGGCGGAAAAGCCGAGTGCTCAACCAGAGGAAAAACCGGCGCCCCAGCCAGAGGAGCAGACGACGGGCGAGATGCAAGGCCCCCCTCGCCCGCCTCTGACCGTCGCTCCCGAGCCGGACGAGGACCATCAGGCATGCCTGAAGGAGCTGACCGCGATGGGAGCGCTCTTTAAGGACGTTCCCCGCATCGACGACGGCAACGGCTGTGGCATCGACAAGCCGATCTCGCTTGCTTCGCCGTTGCCGGGGATCGAGCTTAAGCCTCAAGGGACGATGCGCTGCGAAGCGGCGCTCGCCCTCGCCCAATGGATGAAGGGGAGCGTGATCCCATCAGCCGCCGCATTGGACAACGGCAAGATCGTCACCATCAATCAGGCTTCGACCTATATCTGCCGCCTGCGCAACAATGCTTTCACCGGCAAGATTTCGGAACATGCCCGTGGCAATGCCATCGATGTCGCAAGCTTCACCTTCGAAAACGGCAAGATCATCGCAATCGAGCCTCGGGGCGAAGATCCGACGCTGACGGGCGCGTTCCAGCGCGCAGCCAGCGCCTCCGCCTGCCTCTATTTCACCACTGTCCTAGACCCAGAGAGCGATGAGGCGCACGAAACGCATTTCCATCTCGATGTCATCGAAAGGAATGGCGGCTTTCGCTACTGCCACTAAAGGCACCTCGATCAATCAATGGCTCGACCATCGTCAAGATCCCGGCCCGATCATGCTCCGATGCCGGCATTCGAGAACCAGACTTCCCGATAGATCGCAACCGCCGTCTCATCGGGCGCGCGCTCTTCGGTCAGCCAGATAGACTGGATGGACCGAGCCTCGCTTCGATTTGGGACTCTCATGGATTGCGCCGGATCCGATGCCCCGATGCATGGAATGAAATAAGCAGGCATCAAAGCGCGAGCGCTGAACCCGACATCCCCGCGCGTAATCAGGACGGCAAGCCCGACCTTCTCGTTTGCCTGCCAGGGCACGATGAGCCGGCCTCCGGGCCGCAACGCCTGCAGCCATGATTTCGGCGGCGCCACCACGCCTGCACTGACATAGATCAGATCCGTATCCGGAAGCTCGAACGAAGTCGCATCGGCGCAGATGACGGAAACGTCTTCATAGGAGGCGAGATTGTCTCGCGTGCGGCCGGCCAATGCGTCATCGATCTCGACGGCATGGACATGCCCGCCCGGTGTCACCAGCGTCGAGAGGATGGCGGTGTAGTACCCGGTTCCCGTACCGATCTGAACGACGGTTTCGCCGGGCTTGGGCGCGACGGCACCCAAGAAGGCGGCATGGAGGAACGGCTCGCCATTGTTGATGCCCTTCGCTCTGTCCAGGGAGACCAAAACATTCTGATAGAGAAAGGCCGGGTCGTCGCTCGGCGTTTCGAGATAACGTCCCTTGACCACGATCTGCCAAGGCCCCGGCCCCATGAAGGCTTCGCGCGGCACCTGGCGGAAGGACTGCTCCAGCCTTTCATCCGCCGAGTTGCTGGCGGCGGCCATCATTTTCGCATGGAAAGCGCGTATATCGTCCAAGCTGCCGCGGCTGTCTGCGGTCACGATCTGCCTCCGCTCTTCTATGCGATGATGTCGATGTCCGTTGTCGATCCTGTTGCCGGTGGCGTCAAGCGAACACAGGATTTTTCTCTATTGAACCGCATCGCAATCTGCCGCAGGTGGTGTCGGACCGGCAGAGATCCTGAGTTCAAACGACCTCGGTTGAATCAGATTCTGAACTTAAAACAGTCCCTCTATATAACCGTGATCATTGAGGAAAATCCTTTCGGCCGACGGCGATTTCGGCAGGCCGGGCATGGTCATGATCTCGCCGGTAATGACGACGACGAAACCCGCACCGGCTGAGAGCCGCACTTCGCGAACAGGCACGATGTGCCCTTCCGGCGCGCCGCGAATGTTCGGATCGGTCGTGAAGGAATATTGCGTCTTCGCCATGCAGACCGGCAGGTGTCCGTAGCCCTGGTCCTCCCAGGACCGGAGTTGATCGCGCACGGATTTGTCGGCCGTGACTTCGCCGGCATGATAGATCTTCGAGGCGACGATCTCGATCTTCTCCAACAGGGAAAGATTGTCGGGATAAAGCGGCTGGAATTTTGCCTGGCCGGATTCGGCGAGTTCCACCACCTTGTGCGCGAGATCGACAATCCCCACCGAACCCTCGGCCCAATGCCGGCAGAGGATCGCCTCGGCGCCGAGCCGCGCGACATAATCCTTCAACGCCTCGATTTCGGCTTCGGTATCGGAGACGAAATGATTGATGGCCACGACGACGGGTACGCCGAATTTGCGGACATTGGCGACGTGCCGTCCGAGATTGGCGCAGCCCTTGACGAGGGCGCCGACATTCTCCTTGCCGAGATCGTCCTTCTTGATGCCGCCGTTCATCTTCAGCGCCCGAACCGTCGCGACGATAACGGCCGCATCCGGTGAAAGGCCGGCCTTCCGGCATTTGATGTCGAAGAATTTCTCGGCGCCGAGATCGGCGCCGAAGCCCGCCTCCGTCACCACATAATCGGCAAGCTTGAGTGCCGTGCGCGTGGCGATCACCGAATTGCAGCCATGGGCGATGTTGGCGAAGGGGCCGCCATGCACGAGCGCCGGATTGTTCTCCAGCGTCTGCACAAGGTTCGGCTGCATCGCATCCTTCAGAAGCACCGCCATCGCGCCGTCGGCCTTCAGATCGCGGGCATAGACGGGCGTGCGGTCGCGGCGATAACCGATGATGATATTGCCGAGCCGCTTTTCCAGATCCTTGAGATCCGAGGAAAGACAGAGGATCGCCATGACTTCCGAAGCAACCGTGATGTCGAAGCCGCCTTCGCGCGGAAAGCCGTTGGCGACACCACCCAGCGAGGACACGATATCGCGCAATGCGCGGTCGTTCATATCCATCGCGCGGCGCCAGGTGATGCGCCTGAGGTCGATATTCTGCTCGTTGCCCCAATAGATGTGGTTGTCGACCAGCGCCGCAAGCAGATTGTGGGCTGAGGTGATCGCGTGAAAATCGCCGGTAAAATGAAGGTTGATGTCCTCCATCGGAATGACCTGCGCATAACCGCCGCCTGCCGCCCCGCCCTTCACGCCGAAGCAGGGGCCGAGCGATGCCTCGCGCACGCAGACGACAGCCTTCCTGCCGATACGGTTCAGGCCGTCGCCGAGGCCGACCGTGGTGGTGGTCTTTCCCTCGCCCGCGGGCGTTGGATTGATCGCCGTGACAAGGATCAGCTTGCCGTCTTTCTTGTCGGCTTGCGATGCGATGAACGCGGCGCCGATTTTTGCCTTGTCGTAGCCGTAGGGCGCGAGATCTTCCGCGGGAATGCCAAGCTTGGCGCCAATCTCGATGATCGGCAGTTTCTTTGCCGCACGAGCGATTTCGATATCCGATGCCACCGCCGTCATTAGATTCGCCCCAAATACACGGTCATTTCCCTGTCGGGATAAACCAATACGGATCAAGTGTGAATAGCAACGGCCATACTGTCCTCTGCGAAACACGCCGCCTTGTCCCGCGACATGGACATGCCTATTTTCGGCTTCCAAATGCGAATCGAGAAAGAAGGAAAAGATATGAAGTCCCTGGAATTGCTGGTCGAGCGCATCATTCTCTCCAGTCGCTGGCTTCTGGTGGTCTTCTATCTCGGCCTTGCCGCCTCGCTCGCCGTCTACGCCGTGTCATTCGCCTATAAGTTCTACAAGGTGGCGATCAACGTGCTGGTCTATGACGAAGCCGACATGATCCTGGCCATCCTCGGCCTCATCGACGCCGCCCTGGTGGCGAGCCTGATCGTCATGGTGATGATTTCCGGCTATGAGAATTTCGTCAGCCGCTTCGATGAAGCCGAAGACGAGGTTTCCTTCCTTGGCAAGCTCGATTCAGGCAGCCTCAAGATCAAGGTCGCCTCCTCGATCGTCGCCATTTCCTCGATCCATCTCCTGCAGATCTTCCTGAACGCTACTCAATACGACAACGCCAAGCTGATGTGGTTCACGATCATCCATCTCGCCTTTGTCGTCTCGGCGGTACTGCTGGGCCTCTTGGAAAGGATCATGGCGAAAAGCAAAGCCAAGGACGCCTGACGCCAAGAAACGCGGCTATTTGCCGGCCATAGCCGAGGCGCTGGTCATCGGCGGCGGCGGTGCGGCACAATCGGAGATCGATTGCCCGTCCTTGCAGTTGCGCGCGGAAACCAGCGCATCCGCATCGGCAAGCTCCGTCGTCAGTTTCAGCCTCAGCGCCTCCATCTGCGACATCAGATGAATTCCGCTCGGTTCGGTTCCAAGCATCACATCGACAAGTCCCTCGTCGACGCCCATCTTGTCGAGGAAGCGGACGAGCCGCGTCCGCTGCGCTTTGTCGAGCTTCGTCGTGTCGTATTTGCCGACGAATTTTCGCCCGATCTCCTTCTTGGAAAGCACCTTGCGCTTGCCATCCACCATTTCATATTCGGTGCGATATTGGACGCGCACTTCGCTGTAGGTCGTGGTGATCTGGTGAACGCCCAGCGATGCGAAAGGACTGGAAACACGCTGAACACCGCCCGCGAAAAACAGCGGGCATGCCGAAAAGCAGATCGCGTCCGCGGAAAAGGCCTGTCCCTTGATCGAGCCGTCCTCGGCAAGGGCCGCTGGGCAGATGGGTTCGGCATAGGGGCATGCCCGCGAGCGGGTGCGGCCGACGGCGATCGAAAGCTTCTGTTTGCGGATGGTGCGCGCCATCTCCATCGCCGCCTTGACATCGCCGCCCGGCGAACTGACGACGATCGGCAATTGCCGATTGCCAAGCTGCTTCAGGAACTTCTGCAGCTTCCTCGGCGTGTCGGACATGATCTGCCCCTCGGCGGAGATCCAGTCCGGGCACGTGTTGCCGGCGCGGCATTGACCCATCTCACCATGGACAAGCAGGAAGCGCATCGGCGTGCCGCCGGCGACGCCTGTCGCTTCGGCAAAGGCTGGCGCAACAAGCAGAGGCGAAACGGCCGTGACAAACCACAACGCCGTTCGGCAGCACCGCACAGCAAGCTGCGGGAAAAAACGAAAGTTCATGAGGTATGCGCCTGGAAGCGATTACTTTGGCAAGACCGATAGCAACCGCTTTGGGCCTTCGCAAGGCGTGCCGGCGCAATGCCGCATCATTTGCGAAAACGGCCAGTCCCTTGCGACAAAACCCACCTGCTGCAGAGCGGCTGCAAGATACAAGCAGATCGCCAAGCATGCTTGCTGTGCAGGCACCATCTCAATTTGCTCTTCCATCAGCCGCAACATTTCGGTGGCAAATATCGTGCTATAGGACGGCGCCTTCTGTATCAAACCGCGACCATCAGGCGACCGCTGTCGTGGCACTTGAAGCGTCGATTCAGTGAGATTTTTGTTATCCCGACGCCGTCCTCGGCGCTCCGCCCTTGACACCGGGACACCGGCATATGTACAGCGCCGTCGCGATAAGACCAGTAGAATGGCATTTTTTGCGATTAATGCCCATTTTGGGCGAAGATTTATGCAAACTTACACGTATGAATATTAAAATATATGAAAATGAAATTATTTCTGGTCCTGTGGTATTTTTGCGTCTAGCATTCACTCATAAATCCGGTATTTGATAACGATAACACGCTGTGGGCGCTTCAACCTTTATGTCCTATATCATCACCGCCGAGAGACAATTGCTGCTTTCTGCCGAGCTCGCTACTGCTCGGACGCAAACAGCGTTTGCGCTGGCGCTGGAGCAGGCGGGGTTGGCTTTTGGCTTCAGCTATATGGCTTTCATGAATGCCCCGGTTCCCGACGATGCGATGATGACGCCGCTGCTGATCGAAGGCACCGTGCCGGCGCAATTCGTGCGTGATTTCGATCGTCAGCAGCTTGTACGGCGCTGCCCAATGCTGCTGCGCACGCGGGACTCGGTGCTGCCACGCTCCTGGCATCTATTGGAAAAAGACATAGAGCGCGACAGCGATCTTCCGCGCGAACTCCATACGCTTTTGATCAATTACAATTGCCCGATGAGCGTGATCATCCCGGTCAATTCACCGGATGGTCAGCGTCTTCTCTTCTGGTTCATGGGCAATCGCAATAGTCTCGGTCAGAGCGAAATCAACGAGCTCACCCTGATCATGCTTCAGGCGCTGGATTCCTATAATTGCCTGAAGCGCAGCGATAGCGCCGTGCCGCATTCGCTCTCGGCCCGCGAACTCGAAGTGGTTCGCTGGACGGCCCAGGGCAAGACCTCGGTCGAAATCGGCCAGATCCTTTCCCTCTCCGACCATACGGTCAACGCCTATATGATGAACGCCATCAAGAAGCTCGATTGCGTCAATCGCACGCAGCTCGTCGCCAAGGCCATCCGCCTCAAGTTGATCAGCTAGAGCAATTCCAGCACCGGCAACAGGACCCGGCATTGTCGATGTCCGGCCGCTTACGGCTGGCATCCGCCATGAAAGCGGCGAATGCCCGCTTCGCACTCAGCGGCCGCCCAGCACCGTGCGGATTTCCACGAGGTTCGAACGCACCCGCAGGATGTGGAAGCCCATCGTCGCAAGGTGGCTTGGCATGAACGAGCTGTCTTCGCGGCCATTGGAGATGATCATCGGCTGAATGCGGAGCGCCGTCTGCAACATCCCGAGCGTGTCGTTCCAGAGCCTGCCGACATTGCGTTCGGCGATCACCTGCTGAAAATCCGCGCCGGCCGCGCTTAGAATGCCGTAATTGGCATAAAGCTGGCCATAGGCAAACCAGAAGCGATCGTCCGCGCGCGTGTCGAACCATCCGTAGCTATAGTTTTGCGATCGGTCCGCCAATATATTTGCCGTGCTGCCAAGGTCGCCGGCGACGTGGTCGAGAAACTGCAGGAGATTGTCCGCGCGTCCATCGAAAACCGCCTTGCAGTTACCGAGATCGGTATTGAAGTTGCGCAAATTGGTGATCGCGGCGCGATAATAGCTCGGCGTTGGTGTCTTCGGTCCGAACGGATGCAGACCGAAATACCAGCTCGATTCGTCGAACTGCAGATTGCCACGCGCCTTCTGCAGATCGCCGTTGATGCCCGAAGTTCCGCGCACGCGGCCGATCGTGTCGACCAGTTCCGCCGAGGTGCGGCGAACCACCGAATTTACGCCTCTTTGGAAGGACGCCTTGTTGTCGAGGAAAGGCGTGTCGTCCCATGAAATGCTGAAGAACCCGAGCTTGTAAAGCAGCATTGAGGAGATCCAGGCATTCTGGTTGACGTTGAAATCGGTAAGATCGGCGGCGACATCCACGACCGCCGAGGTTTGGCACGCCTTTGGCGCTACGGCGGCTGCCTGCTGCCCTTGCGCCGCCGGAAACTCCTCTCCCGCGGAGAATTTGCGCTCGGAGAACTTGTAGACGTCGGGATAGGCCGGATTGAACCCGGACCAGATCTGCGTCTGCCAGATGAAATAGATGTAAAGCACCGCCAGCAGCGTCACGAAGGCGGCGACCGGCAGCTTGATCAGCCAGTTGCTGTGGCGGTACCAGCCGCGCGCGGCAAGAAACGGCCATGCCAGTCCGACGAAAACCAAGCCCAGCCAACGTGTAATGGCGGCCCAGATCCGCTTCAAGAATGCTGTGATCGAGCTAAGCATGGACACGCCTCCTAAACCGCAACCGCGCATCCTGCCCACACGCGAAGGACGCACCACACTGAACCTGCGCACCGGCCCTTCCGAAAATCCCTTTCGATTTTCATAGGATAGGCCTTATCGCCATTCGCGTTCCAGCAAATATGTGTTCTTGAGAAAAACAACAACCGTTTGCACCGAATTTTCGATGCTGGATAGAATTTATCCCTCCGGTTGCGCGTCGCCGGCAGTTTCCCCCGCATCCTCGGGCACGGGCGGCAGGTGAGGCTTCAGCCGCCTCGTGAACACGGCATCGACATGCGCCTTGCGCGCAGCCAGATCATGCCCGGCCAGCACGTTTGCCTCGAAAACCTGGATCAAATTCTCGACCGCGGTCGTCCGCGCAGCCACGATTGCAGGGCCATCCGCGTTTGACGCCAATGCCTTCAGCAAGGCGATCCGTTGCTCGATATCGACGGCCGATTTGGCTGCCATGGCGCTGACGGCGGCAACTTGAACATTCAGGGAGGCGGCCAGGCTCTCATAGATATCGATCAGGCGCTGCCCTGCCGTCCGACCCGACTGAAGCCCGGCCTCCTGCCGCCGAATACCATCCTGCTCGGCGAGCAGATCGCGATAATCCGCATCCAGATCGGATTGCAAATCGGCATGGCGCGAGGAAGGACGATTGCGCCGCTGGTACATGAGTTTCGCCGTCAGGGCATCGGCTCGGCGCTGCACCTCCTCAATATCGAAATCGAGTTTCCGCCGGTACTCGATCACGCCTTCGAGATGGAACTCGCAATCATGAAAGCATCGCGACAGGGCAGGCCTAGCCTGTTTGAAGAGGAGATCCAGTTCGGCCGAGACATCCAGAACCGCTTCGAGCTCGGTGATGATAGCCTGAGGTTTCGCAGGCCCGCGCGCCAGCTTCCTGCCGAGCAGGCTCGCATCTTCAAGACCGATCTTCTCGTCGAACAACCGTTGATGCTGCAGATCGGCCTCTTGCGTTGCGCGATCGAGCTCCTTCACCAGCGACGAAGCGAGCGATTTCCAGCGGTCGAGCAGCTCGACAGCCTCGCGCACCAACACTTCCTCCATGGGAAAGTTGATGGCGCCGCGACGCTCCTCGCCCCTGGCATGGCCGGCCAGTGTCGCGACGGCCGCGTTCGCGCCATTGATGGCGTCATCGAGCGTCGCGCTTGCCTTGTCGAGCATGCCGTCGAAGGAATGAGGCATGAGCATGAAAGCATCTCTCCCCTGCCGTGGGGGCAAGACTAAAGCATGTCGCGCAAAAGTGTGTAGCGGTTTTGCAATAACGACATGCAAAAAATCGAGAGCTTAAAGATCGCGCCGCGCTTTAAGCGCTTCCGCCGGCGAAGAAAATGTTCGAAGGAACTATTGCGCCAAGGGATTCTTAAGATAGGCGATCAGATTGTCGAGATCCCTCTCGCTCTTGAGGCCTGGAAACGTCATCCTGGTGCCCTTGACCAGGAATTGCGGCCCCGGCAGGTATTTCCGCAACAGGGCCTCGTCCCAAACCTTGCCATCCGCGCTGAAGGCCTTCATCGCCGGCGAATAGGCATAGTCTGGCACGCTTGCGACCGGCCGGCCGACAACGCCCATCAAAGAGGGACCGACGCGGTTTTCAAGCGCAGTTGCCGTATGACAGGCGGCGCATTTCTTGAAAACAATAGCACCCGCTACCGAATCTCCATCAGCAAGCGCCGGAAACGCCGCGGCAAGCATGAAGACGGCCGGCGCCAAACAAAGCAGTTTCATCGTCTCTCCCGATTGAATTTCCCCGCGTCATGCCGGCCAGGTGCCGTCACTCGCAGATGATCGCCTCTTCCCAATGACGGCGGCAGAGCGAAACATATTTGTCGCTGCCGCCGATCTCGATCTGCGCGCCTTCGCGCACGACCTCGCCGGCGGCATCCAGCCGCACGACCATCGTCGCCTTGCGGCCGCAATGGCAAATCGTCCGTACCTCGCGCAATTCGTCCGCGATGGTCAGCAGCTCCTGCGATCCCGGAAACAAGCGTCCGTGGAAGTCCGTGCGCAACCCATAAGCCATGACCGGCAGACCGAGACGATCGACGATATGGGCAAGCTGCCACACCTGCTCGCGCGTCAGGAACTGGGCTTCATCGACGAAGACGCAGTTCAGGGGCTCGCTCGCATGCATGTCTTCGACTAGGGCGTAGAGATCATCGCTGGTCTCGAAAGGTATGGCGTCCATCGTGAGGCCGATGCGGGAGGCGATCGTGCCACGGCCGGCGCGATCGTCGAGAGCTGCGATGAAGGCGGCGGTGCGCATGCCGCGCTCCTGATAGTTATAGGCCGCCTGCAGCAGCATGGTCGATTTGCCGGCATTCATCGTCGAATAATGGAAATAGAGCTTGGCCATGACATTCTCCTTGAATGCTTCATGGGTGCTGCGAGATGATAAGAAAAGGTATCCACGGCAAAAACCACAGGATTCAGGAGCGATAGGTTTGCGGCGAATGCTCCGAAAACGATCGGGCAGAAAAACACAGGCGTCGCAATCAGCCCCCTTAAACCGCCGCAAATACACTGTGGTCGCTTGAAAATGTCGGTTATTGATGGTTGCTTGGGAACGTTAGACTGGGAGTCACGCAATGATAAAAAAGACCCTTACTGCATTCGCTTTCGCATCAGCTCTTTCCACACTGACATTGGGCGCCACGGCCGCCTCCGCCGCCGAGCCGGCAAGCTGTAGCACCGTACACTTCGCCGATGTGGGCTGGACCGACATCACCTCCACCACGGCCACTGCCTCCGTCCTCCTGAAGGCTCTTGGTTACGACACCGACGTCAAGGTGCTCGCCGTGCCGGTGACCTATCAGTCCCTCAAGAACAAGGACATCGATGTCTTCCTCGGCAACTGGATGCCCTCCATGGCCGAGAACATCAAGCCGTTCGCCGCAGACAAGTCGGTCGAAACCGTCCGCGCCAACCTGGAAGGCGCCAAGTACACGCTGGCGACCAACGAAAAAGGTGCCGCGCTGGGCATCAAGGACTTCAAGGACATTGCCGCCCATAAGGATGATCTCGACGGCAAGATCTACGGCATCGAGCCGGGCAATGACGGCAACCGCCTGGTGATCGACATGCTCGACAAGAACACCTTCGGCCTCAAGGGCTTCGAAGTGGTTGAATCCTCCGAGCAGGGCATGCTTGCCCAGGTCTCGCGTGCCGACAAGGAAGGCAAGCCGATCATCTTCCTCGGCTGGGCGCCGCATCCGATGAACACCACCTACAAGATGACCTATCTCACCGGCGGTGACGACGTCTTCGGACCAAACTTCGGCGGCGCAACCGTCTACACCAATGTCCGGGCCGGCTACCTGCAGGAATGCCCGAACGTCGGCGCCTTCGTCAAGAATCTCGTCTTCTCGCTGCCGATGGAAAACGAAATCATGGGCAAGATCCTGAATGACGGCAAGGATCCGGAAGTGGCTGCCACGGAATGGCTGAAGGCCAATCCGGCCGCGGTCACGCCCTGGCTTGCCGGCGTCACCACCAAGGACGGCGGTGACGGCCTGGCGGCGGTAAAGGCCAAGTTCGGCCTGTAATGGGTGGATGGAGGGGCGGCCAAACCGCCCCTTTCTCTTCCTTGGATGGACTGCTTGCTTTCGCGTCCCGCCACCGCCCGGACAATGGTCCGCGTGGCGTGACAGACCGTTATTCTTCGGCGGCACCTCCGGCATCGTAAGTAACAATCGGAAACGCCGCCCCCAATCGTGGGCAAAGACGTGAACTGGTTAACCGATTACCGCATTCCCATCGGGCCTTGGGCCAAAGCTGTCGTTGATTGGCTGACGACCAACGTCACATGGTTCTTCGACGGTCTTTCCTTCGTCGTCGCGCACGTGATCAATGCGCTGCTGTTCCTCCTGCAGAAACCGCACCCGCTGATCGTCGTCGTCGTCTTCGCCGCCATTGCCTATTGGATGCGCCGCAGCGTTGCGGTCACGGCCCTGACATTCATCGGCCTGCTCATTACCATCAACCAGGGCTATTGGAAGGAAACGACCGAAACGCTCGCGCTGGTGCTGGCCTCCACCTTCGTCAGCATGCTCGTCGGCGTGCCTCTCGGCATCGCGGCAGCCCGGCGCCCCTGGCTCTATGCCTTCATGCGGCCGATCCTTGACCTGATGCAGACCATTCCGACCTTCGTCTATCTAGTGCCGGCAATGATCCTGCTCGGCCTAGGCATGGTGCCGGGTCTGGTCGCCACCGTCGTCTTTGCCATTCCCGCTCCGATCCGCATGACGCGCCTCGGCATCATTTCCACACCGCCTTCGCTGGTGGAAGCGGCCGAATCCTTCGGCGCGACGCCCCGGCAGGTGCTTCGCAAGGTCGAGCTGCCCTTCGCCACGCCGCAGATCATGGCCGGCCTGACACAGACCATCATGCTGTCGCTCTCGATGGTCTCCATCGCGGCTCTCGTCGGCGCTCCCGGCCTTGGTGTGCCGGTTCTGCGCGCGCTGAACAGCGTCAACGTCGCCAAGAGCTTCGATTCCGGCGCCTGTATCGTCATTTTGGCGATTATTCTCGACCGCATGTTCCGTGCCCCAGGCGAAGGAGATCGCTCATGACCGTCGCTGTCGGCTTCAAGAATGTCAGCATCATCTTCGGCGATCGCCCCGATGCCGCGTTGAAACTCGTCGACGCGGGCAAATCCCGCGACGAGATCGGCAAGACAACGGGCATGGTGCTCGGCGTCGCCAACGCTTCGCTGGAGATCGAGGAAGGCGAAATCCTCGTGCTCATGGGCCTCTCGGGCTCAGGAAAATCGACGCTGCTGCGCGCCGTCAACGGCCTTGCGCCGGTCGTGCGCGGCGATGTCGTCGTCAACACCAAGAACGGCCCGATCAACCCTTACACCTGCAGCCCCAAGGCGCTGCGCGATCTACGCATGCATACCGTCTCCATGGTGTTCCAGCAGTTCGCCCTTCTGCCCTGGCGCACGGTCGCCGACAATGTCGGCTTCGGGCTCGAGCTTGCCGGGGTGCCGGACGCTGAGCGCAAGAAGCGCGTCGACGAGCAGCTTCAGCTCGTCAATCTCGCCCAATGGGCCAATCGCAAGGTCAACGAGCTCTCGGGCGGCATGCAGCAGCGCGTCGGCCTCGCCCGCGCCTTTGCGACCGGCGCACCGATCCTTCTCATGGACGAGCCGTTCTCCGCGCTCGACCCCTTGATCCGAACCCGCCTGCAGGACGAGCTTCTGGAGTTCCAGCGCCGCCTGAAACGCACCATCCTCTTCGTCAGCCACGATCTGGACGAGGCATTCCGCATCGGCAACCGCATCGCCATCATGGAAAGCGGCCACATCATCCAGTGCGGAACGCCGCAGGAGATCGTCAAGAATCCGGCCGATCAGTATGTTGCAGATTTCGTGCAGCATATGAACCCGATCAGCATGCTGACGGCACGCGACGTCATGCAGCAGGGCGTCGGCCATTCGGCCAATGCCGGCTCCGTCACCGCCACGGCAACCGCCGCCACGCCGCTCATCGATATCCTCGACGCTCTGACGCGCCAGCCGGGCAATATCGGCGTCGTTGACAACGGCACGATTATCGGAACGATCTCGGCGCAGGATGTGGTGGCCGGTCTCACCAGCCACCGGCGTAAGGAGTAGCCGTTCACGGCTGCTCCCCGATCCACGGAGCAGGTCATGAGCGACAAGCCATCGGTGATCAGGGAAACGGACGAGGAAGCGCGCAAACAGGCGCGCGACCTCATGCATACGGCAGCGCATGCGGCACTGGCCGTCATCGACCCCGAAAACGGCTTTCCTTCGGTGAGCCGCGTTCTGATTGCGATGGATACCGGCGGCGTTCCGGTCATTCTCGTCTCCGGCCTTTCCGCGCATACCAAGGCTCTGGTGAAAGACCCGCGTGCTTCGGTGCTTTTCGGTGAACCCGGCAAGGGCGATCCCCTCGCCCATCCTCGCTTGACCGTGCGATGCGACGCGCAGCGCCTCGACCGGCAAAGCGAGGCGCATGAACGCATTCGCGGCCGCTTCCTCGACCGTCACCCGAAATCCAAGCTCTATATCGACTTTCCGGATTTCTGCTTCTTTCGCCTCGTTCCGCTTGACGCCAGCCTCAACGGTGGCTTCGGGAAGGCCTATATTTTGTCCTCGAGGGACCTGATGACGCCTTGAGCCGAAGACAAAATCGGCCGGCAATAAAATCATACAATAGTGCGAGAATTAGTAGGCGGGCGGCCCGGCGGCCATCGACCATTATTGGTAGGATGCAGCCACGTTGTGACCAAAATTGACGTATTTGCGGTCGGGAATGCCAACAATCAACCTATTTTGGGCTAATTCAGGCCGTGTAGGGCACCTAAAGCGCCCTTTGCGCTATTGCCGTGACGTTATACATACATACCTAAAATAGCATACTCGATACCTTAAATTTAGGTATATACAATCTTCGACCCGTCTTGGTATTGTTAGATATCGGTTAGGTGCCGGTTTAGAAACAGCACAATTTCTGATGTACGCTCCGCATTGGGAAGATTAACACATGAAGACAAGAAATTTGGCCGAACACTCCAATGTTGCGGCAGCATTACTATCAGCAATGGCGAACCCAAAGCGTCTTTTGATCCTTTGCAGTCTTGTTAAAGGCGAAGTTCCCGTTGGTGTTTTAGCCAATCAGGTCGGATTAAGCCAGTCAGCGCTCTCCCAGCATCTTTCGAAGCTGCGCGCTCAAAAGCTGGTGAAGACGCGCCGTGATGCTCAAACGATTTACTACTCCAGCACATCGGAATCCGTCATTCGGGTTCTTGAAACGCTGGAAGACATTTATTGCGAGCCGGAAAAAAGTAGATCAGCTGCTTAAGAGCTTTCAAGAGCTCTACGTCTGCTGACGAACGATCCGTGGGAACACTTAAAGACCCCTATGGATCGACTAGCTTTCATTACCAGGTGTTTTACCATTTTTAGCTGGCAAGTCTTCGGATTTGCCAGTTTTTTCGTGTTTGCACCAAGATTGCCCCGGCGGCGCGCTTCGACAGGCTGTGCCTTGGCGTCCATAGATCCAGTCCTCGATCCGCAGCCTCTCCCCTCCTTCGGCGCCATCTTTGCCTTGACGCAAAAAGGCCGGCTGATAATTTGACCAGGCAGTAAATATAATCACGTGGCGCCGCGCCGCGATCGGGAAAATGGCCCCCGAATGGCCGTTGGAGAACAGCATGTCGGACCGTTTGAATGCCGCCCCTAATGATTTGCGCGCCTTCTGGATGCCGTTTACGGCCAACCGCCAGTTCAAGAAGGAACCGCGCCTGTTCGTCAGCGCCAAGGATATGTATTACACCACCCATGACGGCCGCCAGGTTCTGGATGGAACAGCCGGATTGTGGTGTGTAAACGCGGGACACTGCCGGCCGAAGATCACCGAAGCGATCAGCCAGCAGGCGGGCGAACTCGATTATGCCCCCGCCTTTCAGCTCGGCCATCCCAAGGCTTTCGAGCTGGCGAACCGCCTGGTCGACATCGCGCCTGAAGGCCTGGATCACGTGCTCTATACGAATTCCGGCTCGGAGTCGGTTGAGACGGCGCTGAAGGTGGCGCTTGCCTATCACCGGGTGAAGGGCAACGGCTCGCGCTTCCGCCTCATCGGCCGCGAGCGCGGCTATCACGGCGTCAATTTCGGCGGCATCTCCGTCGGCGGCATCGTCTCGAACCGCAAGATGTTCGGCACGCTCTTGACCGGCGTCGATCACATGCCGCACACGCATCTTCCCGGTAAAAACAACTTCACCCGCGGCGAGCCCGAGCATGGCGGCGATATCGCCAGCGAACTGGAGCGCATCGTCACGCTGCACGATGCATCGACCATCGCGGCCGTCATCGTCGAGCCGGTTGCCGGCTCCACCGGCGTCCTCATTCCGCCGAAGGGCTATCTGCAGAAGCTGCGCGAAATCTGCACCAAGCATGGCATCCTGTTGATCTTCGACGAGGTCATCACCGGTTTCGGCCGCCTTGGCACCCCCTTCGCCGCGCAATATTACGACGTGAAGCCGGATATGATCACGACCGCCAAGGGCCTGACCAACGGCGTCATCCCGATGGGCGCGGTCTTCGTCGCCTCGGAGATCCATGATGCCTTCATGCAGGGACCCGAGCACATGATCGAGTTCTTCCACGGCTACACCTACTCCGGCAACCCTATCGCGTCAGCCGCAGCGCTTGCGACGCTCGACACCTACAAGGAAGAGGGCCTGCTCACCCGCGCCGCAGAACTTTCCGACTACTGGGCCGACGCGCTGCATTCCCTCAAGGACTGCCCGAACGTCATCGACATCAGAAACACCGGCCTGATCGGCGCCATCGAGCTCGACCCCATTGCCGGCGAACCCACTAAGCGCGCCTTCACCGCCTTCCTGAAGGCCTATGAGAAGGGCCTGCTGATCCGCACCACAGGCGACATCATCGCCCTCTCACCGCCGCTGATCATCGAGAAGCATCACATCGACGAGCTGTTCGGCAAGTTGAGGGAGATCTTGCAGAATAATATCTAGCTCGCCTTTCATGAGTCGCATTACGATCCGCGAAATCGAAAAAGTCCCCTCTCCCCGCATGCGGGGAGAGGGCTAGGGTGAGGGGCTTTCCACGGGGACAATAAGATGCGCGGACCGGAGCTAAAGACGACACAACGCGCACGCAGTCTCCGGCAATCAGACAATGATGCCGAGGCAAAACTCTGGTCGGAACTTCGAGACCGCCGCTTGAATGGCGTTAAGTTCGTACGTCAATTTCCGATCGGTCCATATTTCGCTGATTTCGCCTGTCGAGAGTTATCCCTTGTTGTTGAAATCGACGGTAGCCAGCACGCGGACAGTGAACAAGATACCATTCGCGATGCATTCATGACTGCTGAAGGCTGGTCAGTAGTTCGCTTCTGGAACATTGATGTACTGACAGCCATGCCTTCCGTTCTCGAAACTATCGTGGCTATTTGCGACGGCCGACTGACAGGTCCCGTCATAGCGCTCGACTTGAAATTTTTCCCGGCTACTCGCCAAGAATAGCCCCTCACCCCAGCCCTCTCCCCGCTTGCGGGGGAGAGGGGGTCCGTTAGCTCTGTATTCGTCAGAAAACACAGCCCTATCAACAAATTCGGACAGATCCCCTCTCCCCGTAAAACGGGGAGAGGGTTAGGGTGAGGGGCAATACGGAATCACAGCGGATGCAGGAAAACACCATGACCACCAAACTCGAACGCTATATCGACCAGGGCGTTGGCCGGGAGCCTGCGGATATCGTTCTCAAAAACGGACGCTTCTTCGATCTGGTGACGGGGGAGCTGGTCGCTTCGGATATCGCCATTTGCGGCGACCGTATCGTCGGCACCGGCGGCGATTATCAGGGTCGCGAGGAGATCGACATCTCCGGCCGCATCGTCGTGCCGGGCTTCATCGACACGCACCTCCATATCGAATCCTCGCTGGTGACGCCGCTCGAATTCGACCGTTGCGTCCTTCCCTATGGCGTCACGACAGTCATCTGCGACCCGCATGAGATCGCCAATGTGCTTGGCACGGAAGGCATTCGCTATTTCCTAGATTGCTCGCTGGAAACCATCATGGACATTCGCGTCCAGCTTTCCTCCTGCGTGCCGGCAACGCATCTGGAAACTTCCGGTGCCGATCTGCCGATCGAGACGCTCCTGCCCTTCCGCAATTATCCGAAGGTGATCGGGCTTGCCGAATTCATGAATTTTCCCGGCGTGATCCACAAGGATCCCGTCTGCATGGCAAAGCTCGAAGCCTTCCAGGGCGGCCATATCGATGGCCATGCCCCCCTGCTGCGCGGCAACGACCTCAACGGCTATCTCTCAGCCGGCATCCGCACGGAGCATGAATCGACCACCGCCGAAGAGGCCCTGGAAAAGATCCGCAAGGGCATGCATATCCTGGTACGAGAAGGCTCCGTCTCCAAGGACCTGCACGCCCTGATGCCCATTATCACCGAGCGCCTATCGCCTCATCTCGCGCTCTGCACAGACGACCGCAACCCGCTCGATATCGCGGAACAGGGGCATCTCGACTATATGATCCGCACGGCGATCGCATATGGCGTCGAGCCGCTGGCGATCTACCGCGCCGCTTCCATCTCCGCCGCCCGCGCCTTCGGTCTGCGTGATCGCGGGCTGGTGGCACCCGGCTGGCGCGCCGATCTCGTCGTCATCGATAGCCTCGACAACTGCAAGGCCGAGATCGTTTTCTCCGCAGGTAGGCAGGTGACGGCCGAGCTCTTCGCCACCCGTAATTCCGTCGATCCGGTCGGCCTCGACAGCGTCAAGGCCCGCCCGATCAATGCCGCGGACTTCGGCGTGCCGGTCAGCGAAGGCGAAAGCTCCGTCATCGGCGTGACACCAGGCAAGATCATCACCGAACACCGCCGCTACCGCCTGCCGACCAAAGGCAACGAGACCGATATCGACCTCGGCAACGATGTCATCAAGGTCGCCGTCATCGAACGGCATGGCAAGAACGGAAACCACGCCAACGGCTTCGTCCAGGGTTTCGGCCTGAAGAAGGGCGCGATCGCCTCGACCGTCGGCCATGACAGCCACAATATCTGCGTCGTCGGCGTCAACGAGGATGATATGGCTCTTGCCGCCAATCGCCTGAGCGAAATCAACGGCGGCTTCGTCGTCGTCGAGGATGGCGCCATCACCGGCGAGATCGCCCTCCCCATCGCCGGCTTGATGAGCCTGGAGCCCTATGAGAGCGTGCGCGATACGCTGCATCATCTGCGCCAGGCGGCCTATGCCCTCGGCGCGACGCTGGAAGAGCCCTTCCTGCAGCTTGCCTTCCTGCCGCTACCCGTCATTCCACATCTGAAGATATCGGACAGAGGCCTGGTCGATGTCGACAAGTTCATGCTGATCGGCTGACGGCGGCAATCGTCCGTCCTTGTTTCGATCCCCCCACCTGGATTATCCTGTGTGCTTTCCTGCTCGGAAGCCGCAGGGAGGGGATGGTGCGAAATCTCGCTTATGCGACGAGTTGGCAGCTACTTGCGCTGCTGTTGACCGCGTCTCTTCCTGCATCTCAGGCCCAAGCCTTCATGCCTGACGATGTCTACACGAGCGTCTGTGTCGTTACCGGCCAGGGACCGGAAAATCGGGCCAAGGGCTTTGCCGATTGCCTGGATAAGGTTCTGCCCCGCGTTTCCGGCAATTCGCGATTGGCTGACGGCCCTCTCATGCGGACCGCTCGCGAGCATGCGGCCGACTACATTGAGGAATTCACTTATCGCGACAGGCTCGCGGGCCGTCCCATCCACGATGAGCAAGGCACCCACGACAGACCCTTCGACCTCACATGCCGCTTTCGCAAGGAACGCATCGACGATCTGGTCGAGAGGCTCGGCACCCACCCTTGGCTCGCCAAGCGGCCGGTGCTCGAAATCCTGTTGACTGTCCGTCGTGGTGAGTTGAGCCATCAGGTAACGGCCGAGAGCGGTCGCGATTTGGCCATGCGCGAAGCATTCACGGCAGCGTCCGATCTAACCGGCATCGACGTCGTTTTCCCTTCCGAGGGGAAGTTCCAAGCCGGTTCGACAGCGGGCACCATTCCCTTATCAGGCGATTTGGAGTGGGATGAGAGCGCCCTAGGCTGGGTCGCAACGTGGACGCTAAGCGATCAGCAAAGCGGCATTGGACCGCATGACGTGACATGGCAGGTGCGAGGCGTCAGTTTCGACGATGCGTTCCGCACGGCCCTTAAAGGTGCCGCGCAGATTCTATCGGTAAACGGCGAACCCGCCGGCGCCTTGGTCCCTGTCAAACAATAGGCCTTCGGCCAACTTCGATTATTCGACCCGGCCGCAATAGACGTCCAGTGCGGCAAGCGCCACCGTCGCTCCGGCATCCGCCGTGCCAAACCCCGGCATGGCGATCGTCTTGCCGAGCTTGATATCCTTGGAAAGTGCGACCTTCACCGGCTTGCGGGAGAGATTGAAGACGAACAGCAGCGTCTCCCCTCCCTTGGAGCGCGTGAAGGCGAGAACGTCTTCCTCCGTGTCGAGGAAGGTCATGTCGCCGTCGCGCAGGGCGGCATGCTCTGCGCGGAAGGCCAGCGTCTGACGGTAGTGATGCAGCACGGAGCCTTCGTCCACCTCCTGCTTGTCGACCGCGAGTGTCGCATGCTGATAGGGAACCGGCAGCCATGATTTGTCGGCGGTGGTGAAGCCGGCATGGGCGCGGCTCGCTTCCCAGGGCATAGGCGTACGGCAGCCATCGCGTCCCTTGAAGGCCGGCCAGAAACGAATGCCATAAGGGTCGCGCAGATCCTCGAAGGCAAGCTCCGCCTCGGGAAGACCGAGCTCTTCGCCCTGATAGAGGCAGATCGAGCCGCGCAGGGTTGATAGCAGTGAGATCGCAAGCCTCGCGACGCGCGGCTGCTCTTCCTCCGTCTCGGCAAAGCGGCTGACATGGCGTTTGACGTCGTGATTGGAGAAAGCCCAGCAGACCCAGCCATCGACGACATTATCCTGAAAATCGCCGACACAACGGCGGAAATGCGCCGGGGTGAATTCCGGGCCCAGCAGGTCGAAGGTGTAGCACATATGCAGCTTGTCGCCGCCGCTGGTATAGGCGGCAACGGTCTGCAGCGAGCGTGCGCCATCCCCCACTTCGCCGACGGTCGCGCGATCCTCATATTGGTCGAGCAATGCCCGGAACCGCTTCAGGAAATCGATATTCTCCGGCTGCGTCTTGTCGTAGAGATGGTTCTGCATCCCGTAAGGATTGCTCTCGGGGGCATCGAGGCCGCCCGTTGCGACAAGCGCCGGCGGATTGTCCCGCAGTTTCTTGTCGCAGAAATAGTAGTTGACCGTATCCAGGCGGAAGCCGTCGACGCCGCGGTCGAGCCAGAATTTCACCGCCGCCAGCACGGCATCCTGAACCTCCGGATTGTGGAAATTCAGGTCCGGCTGCGAGGTGAGGAAATTGTGCTGGTAATATTGCCGGCGCACGCCGTCCCATTCCCAGCCGGGGCCACCGAAAATCGACAACCAGTTGTTCGGCGCCGTGCCATCCGGCTTCGGATCGGCCCAGACATACCAGTCCGCCTTGGAATTGTCGCGGCTTGCCCTGCTCTCCACGAACCACGAATGCCGGTCCGACGTATGCGAGATGACTTGGTCGATGATGACCTTCAGCCCCAATTCATGCGCCACAGCCATCATCTCGTCGAAATCGACAAGGGTGCCGAAGATCGGATCGACGTCGCAATAATCGGCGACGTCATAGCCCATATCCGCCATCGGCGAGGTGAAGAACGGCGCCAGCCAGATCGCGTCGACACCCAGTGCGGCAATATGAGGCAGGCGTCGGGTAATCCCCTTGATGTCGCCGAGCCCGTTGGCATCCGTATCTTGAAACGACCGCGGGTAGACCTGATAAATCACGGCCCCGCGCCACCAGTCGGCTCCCGCCGCTTTATTCGTCGATTTCATCAAACCGCCTCAATATCGCACCAGCTCCTTCAGTTTGCACACTCCGCCGCAAGCGGCAAGCTGCATTCAGCCATGCGGCAAACTCGGCTACCTGGGCGGGTAAATTCACGGTATCAATTTTAGAGAATTATCAATATGAAAGTTCACACATGAAGCTCCTGCGTCGTTTAGGGGCTTGAAAGCGACGTCGCTTTCGATAACTTCGCGCATTGACCTGCACGTACAGGTCACCTGCGGATCAAAAACACCCTTGTAAAACAAGGACAATAACTCCAGGAAAGTGGGAAAACATATGGCGCATATCACCAGAAAATTTATCGCTGCGGCTTTCGTCAGCACAATATTGAGCGTTTCCGCGCATGCCGCGACCCTCAATATCCACAACGGCGGCGACCCGACTTCGCTCGATCCGCAAAAAATTTCCGGCGATTGGGAGAACCGCATCGACGGCGACATCTTCGAAGGGCTGGTGACCGAAGATCCCAAGGACAACCCAATTCCCGGCCAGGCTGCAAGCTGGACCATTTCGCCCGACCAGAAGGTCTATACCTTCAAGCTTCGCGATGGCATCAAGTGGTCCGATGGCCAGCCGGTGACGGCTCAGGACTTCGTCTTTGCTTTCCAGCGCCTGATGGATCCGAAGACCGCCGCCCAGTATGCCTATCTGCAATACACGATCAGGAACGCGGAAAAGATCAACAAGGGCGAAATCAAGGATCTCACCCAGCTCGGCGTCAAGGCGATCGACGACAAGACACTGGAAATCACGCTCGAGAACCCGACGCCTTACTTCCTCAACGCCTTGATGCACTACACGGCCTATCCGCTGCCAAAACATGTCGTCGAAGCCAAGGGCGACCAGTGGGTCAAGATCGGCAACATCGTCACCAACGGCGTCTACAAGCCAACCGAATGGGTGCCTGGTTCGCATGTCAGCATGGTCAAGAGTGACCAGTATTACGGCGCCAAGGACATCAAGATCGACAACGTCAACTACTATACGCTGGAAGACCAGGCTGCCGCTCTGAAACGCTACCGCGCCGGCGAATTCGATATCCTGACCTCCTTCCCCGCCGACCAGTTCGATTGGATCCAGAAGAACCTTCCAGGCCAGGCGCATGTCGTGCCGTTCCTCGGCACTTACTATTACGTCATGAACGCCACCAAGCCGCCCTTCAACGACAAGCGCGTCCGTCAGGCGCTCTCCATGGCCGTCAACCGTGAAGTCATCGGCCCGAAGATCCTCGGCACCGGCGAATTGCCGATGTATTCCTGGGTGCCGCCGGGTACGGCCAATTACGGCGAACCGGCTCAAGTGAGCTGGAAGGATGAACCCTACAAGCAGAAGGTCGAAGAGGCCAAGAAGCTGCTGAAGGAAGCGGGCTTCGGCCCCGACCATCCACTGAAGGCGCAGCTTCGCTACAACACGAACGACAACCACAAGCGCATCGCCGTTGCGATCGCCGCCATGTGGAAGCCGCTCGGCGTCGATATCGAGCTCTATAACACCGAAACCAAGGTGCATTACGATGAAATGCAGCGCGGCGAGGTGCAGATCGGCCGTGCCGGCTGGCTCGCCGACTACAACGACCCGATCAACTTCCTGAACCTGCTCTCCACAGGCGTCGAGATGAACTACGGCCGCTGGAGCAACAAGGACTACGATGCTCTGATCAAGCAGGGCAATGAAGAAATCGATCTGAAGAAGCGCGCCGAAATCTACAAGAAGGCCGAACAGCTGGCCCTCGACGACAGCGCCGCGATCCCGATCTACTACTACGTTTCCCAGAACATCGTCGCCCCGAAGGTCCAGGGCTTCGTCGACAATATCCAAGACATCCACCGCACGCGCTGGCTGTCGATCAAAGAATAATTGGGAACAGGCTCCCTCCTGGACACCACCGGGAGGGAGCCGTCTAAGATCATGTTTGGCTATGCTCTCCGTCGTTTGCTGTCGACAATCCCCGTCTTGTGGATTGCCGTGACAGTGTGTTTTTTCATTCTGCGCCTTGCTCCCGGCGGCCCCTTCGATGGCGAAAGGCCATTGCCGCCGGAAGTCAAAGCCAACCTCGCGGCTCATTACAACCTCGATAAGCCTCTGGTTGAGCAATACCTGATCTATGTCGGCGACGTCATGAAGGGCGACCTTGGCCCCTCCTTCGCCAACCAGGACTTCACCGTCACCCAGCAGATCATGTCCGGCTTTCCCTATACGCTGACCATCGGCGGCACCGCCTTCGTGCTCGCGACTATCGTCGGCGTGTTGATAGGCTGTCTTGGGGCACTCTATCAGAACCGCGCGGCCGATTACTGGCTGGGCGGCGGTCTCCTGATCGGCCTGGTCATGCCGAGCTTCCTGATCGCCCCGATCCTTCAGCTTGTCTTCGGCAACGCGCTCGGCTGGCTGCCGGTCGGCGGCTGGGGCGATGGCTCGGTCAAGTTCCTGATCTTGCCCATCATCGTCCTGACCCTACCGCATGCGGCCCGTATTTCGCGCCTGATGCGCGGTTCGATGATCGAGGTGATGAGCCAGAACTTCATCCGTACCGCCAAGGCCAAGGGTATCGGTCCGCGGCTGACGGTCATGCGTCACGCGCTGAAGCCGGCCATGATGCCGGTCGTTTCCTATCTCGGACCCGCGGCAAGTTATCTCCTCACGGGTTCGCTGGTCGTCGAAAGCATTTTCGGCCTCCCCGGCGTCGGCCGCTACTTCGTCGGCGCGGCGCTGAACCGCGACTACGGCATGGTCCTCGGCACGGTCATTTTCTACATGGTCCTGATCGTGGTCCTCAACCTGCTGGTCGACATCGCCTATGCCTGGCTCGATCCGAAAGTGAGAATGCGATGATCCTCAATTCCGCCAAGAGAGAATTGCTGGAAGCGGAGTTGCTTTCGGCAGAAGGGCTTGCGCCCAAGGGGCGTTCGCTCACAGGTGACGCGATGCGTCGCCTGCTGCGCAACAAGGCCGCGGCACTTTCGCTGATCGTGCTCGCAGTGCTGGTTCTGGTCGCCATCTTCGGCCCGTATTTCCTGCCCTTCAACTACGAGGATCCGGACTGGAACTCCTTCCGCGGCGCTCCGGACTTCGCCGCCGGCCACTATTTCGGCACCGATGGCAACGGCCGCGACCTGCTGGCCCGCACGCTTTACGGCACCCGCGTTTCGCTGACCGTCGCGCTGGTGGCGACCCTCGTCTCGGTTGTCATCGGCGTGCTTTATGGCGCTGTCGCCGGCTATTTCGGCGGTCGCGTCGATGCGATCATGATGCGCTTCGTCGATATCATGTACGCCCTACCCTATGTCCTCTTCGTCATCCTGCTGATGGTGATCTTCGGCCGTAACGTCTATCTGCTGTTTGCGGCGATCGGCGCGCTGGAATGGCTCACCATGGCCCGCATCGTGCGCGGCCAGACCTTGTCGATCAAGCAGCGGGAGTTCATCGAAGCCGCACGGGCCTCCGGCCAGCGGTCGTTCAAGATCATCCTCAAGCACATCGTGCCGAACCTCGTCGGCCCCGTCGTCATCTATGCGACGCTCACCATCCCGGAGATCATCGCCACGGAAAGCTTCCTGTCCTATCTGGGCTTCGGCGTGCAGGAGCCGCTGACATCGCTCGGCACCCTGATCGCCGAGGGTTCCGCGGGCATGGAAACCACGCCCTGGATCCTGTTCTTCCCCGCCGGCTTCCTGGTCGCGCTACTGATGAGCCTGCTCTTCATCGGCGATGGTCTGCGCGACGCTTTCGATCCGAAGGATCGCTGACATGACAGAAACACTTCTCGAACTCAAAGACTACTCCATCACCTTCCGCACGCCGGAAGGCGAAGTGGCGGCGGTCTCGAAAATGAACCTCAAGGTCGGACGCGGCGAGCGCATTGCTATCGTCGGCGAATCCGGCTCCGGCAAGAGCCAGACCTTCCTCGGCCTGATGGGCCTGCTCGCCAAGAACGGCCGCACCAGCGGCCAGGCGCTGCTGGATGGCAAGGACCTGCTGACGCTGAAACCGCGCGAACTCGACCATGTGCGCGGCAAGGACATGGCCATGGTCTTCCAGGACCCGATGACGGCGCTCAATCCGTCGCTGCGCATATCACGACAGCTGACCGAGCAGCTCGAGGTTCACGGCGGGCTGACGGCGCGCGCGGCTTCGGCGGCGGCGCTCGATATGCTGAAACGCGTCGGCATTCCCGACCCGACGCGCCGCTTCAATCTCTATCCGCACGAGCTTTCGGGCGGCATGCGCCAGCGCATCGTCATCGCCATGGCGCTGCTCACCAAGCCGAAGCTCCTCATCGCCGACGAGCCGACGACGGCGCTCGACGTAACGATCCAGGCGCAAATCCTCGATCTCTTCAACGAGTTGACGGCGGAAATGCACACGGCGCTCGTCATGATCACCCATGACCTCGGCGTCGTTGCCGGCCTCGCCGATCGCGTCGCCGTCATGTATGCCGGCCGCATCGTCGAGGAGGCGCCGGTCGAGGAGCTGTTCGAAAGCCCGGCGCATCCCTATACGGCAGCGCTTCACGCCGCGATCCCAAGGCCCGACCAGGATGTCGACGATCTCACCGTCATCCCCGGCCGCCCGCCGAACCTGATGCATCTGCCGCGCGGCTGCTCCTTCTCGCCGCGCTGCGCGCATGTGCAGGACGACTGTCTGGACGCGGCACCACCACTCGATCCGCTTGCGCCGCGACGCTGCGCGGCCTGCTTCCATCCCCTCTCGACTGATCAGGAACGGAGCCGCGTCCATGGCTGAACAAACTCTTCTGAAGGTCGAGCATCTGACCACCGAATTCGAACTGCCGTCGAAATCCCTCTTCAAGCCGCCATTGGTGCTGACGGCGGTCAACGACGTCAGCTTTGAGCTGAAGACCGGCCGCACGCTCGGCATCGTCGGCGAGTCCGGCTGCGGCAAGTCCACGCTCGGCCGCTCCATTCTGCGGCTGATCAGGGCGCAGAAAGGCCGCATCCTCTGGCAGGGCGGCAATCTCCTCGATCTCTCCGGCGAAGAGATGCGCGCCGCCCGCCGCGACATGCAGATCATCTTCCAGGACCCGATCGCTTCGCTCGATCCGCGCATGACCGTCGGCGATATCATTGCCGAGCCGCTGACCGTCTTCGAACCGAAACTGACCCGCGCGCAGCGGCAGGATCGCGTGCGCGAGATCATGGCGGCCGTCGGTCTCGTTCCCGAGATGATCAACCGCTATCCGCATGAGTTCTCGGGCGGACAGGCGCAGCGCATCGGCATTGCGCGTGCGGTCATCACCCGGCCGAAACTCATCATCTGCGACGAGCCGGTCTCGGCACTCGACGTCTCGATCCAGGGTCAGGTCATCACGCTCCTGCGCCGCCTGCGCAAGGAGTTCGGCCTCACCTTGATCTTCATCAGCCACGATCTCTCGGTCGTGCGCCTGATCTCGGACGATGTGCTGGTGCTCTATCTCGGCAAGGTGGTGGAAGCGGGCGAAGCCGCGACGGTCTTCGACCATCCGGCCCATCCCTATACGCAGGCATTGTTCTCCGCCGCCCCCATCCCAGACCCGAAGCTGGCGCGCGGCCGCGAGCGCATCCGCCTGCAGGGAGACCCGCCCTCGCCGCTCAACCCGCCGCCGGGCTGCGTCTTCTCGCCCCGCTGCTGGAAGGCGACCGATGTCTGCCGCACGAAGATGCCGCCGACCGAACATGTGCGCCCGGGCCAGACGGCGGCCTGCTATCATATGGACAGGCCATAGAACCGTAGAAGTGTGGACGGCGGCCGCCGCCGTCCACCTTGCCCCGACCGTTGCTTGCGCGTATGCAGCAGCAGGACAAAATGCAGGAGGAAGTCTTGGGCGGGCGTTTTCTATCGATCGGCGAATGCATGGTGGAACTGTCGCAGGCCGATGACGGGCACCTGCGCAAGGGCTTTGCCGGCGACACGTTCAACACCGCGTGGTATGCCCGCGCCTGCCTGCCGAAAGACTGGTCGATCGACTATTTCACCGCGCTCGGGGACGACGCCATGTCCGACGAAATGATCGCCTTCATGGCCGGCGCCGGTATCGGCACGGCAAGTATCCGCCGCCTTCGCGGCAAGACGCCCGGTCTCTATATGATCAATCTGAAGGACGGCGAACGCTCCTTCAGCTATTGGCGTGACAGCTCCGCCGCCCGCCAGCTCGCCGCCGATGGCGACGCCTTGCGCGCTGCAATCGAGGCATCCGACGTCCTCTATTTCTCCGGCATCACGCTGGCGATCCTGCCGCGCGAAGACGCCTTTACCCTGCTGGCGGAACTGCGCCGCGCCAAGGCGGCCGGCAAGCCCGTCGCCTTCGATCCGAACCTGCGTCCGCGCCTGTGGTCGAGCCTCGACGCCATGCATACCATGATCGCGGAAGGCGCGCGCGCAGCATCGCTCGTTATGCCGAGCTTTGACGACGAGGCGGTGCATTTCGGCGACGATTCCATTGCCACGACCATTCGCCGTTATCGGCAGCACGGCGCCAACCTGATCGTCGTCAAGAACGGCGCAGAAGGTGCGACCATCGGCGACGGTACCGACGAAACGCTCGTTCCCGCGGTCAAGGTCGCCAAGGTCGTCGATACCACCAGCGCCGGCGACAGTTTCAACGGCGCATTTCTGGCGCATTATCTGCAGCATCAGAACGCGGTTGCCGCCGCCGGCTTCGCCGCCGAAATCGCGGCGAAGGTCATTCGGGAATACGGCGCGCTCGTTTCTCCCCAGAAGCTGAAAGTCGCCAAATAGACACTGTAATATTTCCATCATGGACACCCTCCACAATAAGGTGGGCGCGGGAATCATGTTTGAAACACCGCAATCGCTGGCACCGTCATCATGAGGATGTGGTGCGGATGGACTGTTTTGGGCATGTTGCAACGCTTGTCGGACATCGATCAAACCACCTGGGCGCAGGCGGCGACGCCTGTCGCGGTACCTGAACGGCTGCTTATCGTCAGCGATGCCTGGCATCCGCAGGTCAACGGCGTCGTCCGTTCGATCGAGAACACCAATCGCGAACTGACCCGCATGGGGATCGAAGTCTCCATGATCACGCCGGACGGCTTTCGCAATATTCCTTGCCCGACCTACCCCGAAATCCGGCTCTCGATTGCCAGCTATCGCAAGGTCGCCTCGAGAATAGAGGCGATGCGGCCGACCTATGTGCACATCGCCACGGAAGGTCCGCTCGGGCTGACCGCGCGGCGCTGGTGCCTGCGAAACGGCATGCCGTTTTCCACGAGCTATCACACCCGCTTTCCCGAATATGTATCCGCCCGCCTGCCGATACCGCAAAGCTGGCTCTATGCCTTCGTCAAATGGTTTCACAACGCCGGCTATGGCTGCATGGTGGCGACGCCAAGTCTCGCAAACGAGCTCAGGCAGCGCGGCATCCACAATCTGCTGCCGTGGAGCCGCGGCATCGACTCCTCTCTATTTCGGCCGCAGCCCCAGGAAGACAATCCCTTCGGCCTGCCGCGCCCGATCTTCATGACCGTCGGCCGCGTGGCGCTCGAAAAGAACCTGCCCGCCTTTCTCGATCTCGACCTGCCGGGATCCAAAGTGGTCGTTGGCGACGGACCCGCGCGCGCTGAATTGCAGAAGCTCTATCCCGATGTCCATTTTCTGGGATCGAAGTTCGGCGAGGAACTGGCGCATGCCTATTCCCAGGCCGACGTCTTTGTCTTTCCATCGAAGACCGACACGTTCGGCAATGCCATTCTGGAAGCGCTTGCCAGCGGCGTTCCAGTCGCCGCCTACCCGGTTACCGGCCCTGCGGATATTCTTGCCGGCGACAGGGCAGCCGGCGTTGTGGATGCCGATCTGGCAACTGCCTGCCTTGCCGCCCTCTCCTGCTCGCGCGAGGCCGCCCGTTCCCTGGCGCTCAGCTACTCCTGGGAAGCCGCGACCACGCAGTTCATCGGCAACGTCCGGATCGCCAACCATCGGGGCCGGGGCCACAAGCCTTGAGTCCTTGTCGCGCTTGGATTCGATATTGAATCCCCGTCATCTTGCGCCAGTTAATTGATGGCGTTCACACATGGCCGTAGCCCGACACCATCTGTCCGGTGTGTCCCCATTACATCTGCCATAAAAGAGGATGGCAGCCGGTCTGCGAAGCAATGCCTTCATCTGAAGGCGACTTTTTCAATAACAGAAGAAATCCGTAGCCCCGACGCTTTTTTGGGTGTACAATTATTTATCGCACGATCTACATAAGACCTCTCAGGGAGTACTTGAGATGACCGACGACCTGTTAAAGCTGGATAACTTCATCTGCTTCGCCCTTTATTCGGCGAACCACGCCATGAATCGGCTATACAAGCCCATGCTTGATGCGCTCAACCTCACCTATCCGCAGTATCTCGTCATGGTGACCTTATGGGAAGAAGATGGCCAGACCGTCGGTGGCATCGGTGAAAAGCTGTTCCTGGAATCGAGCACACTGACGCCGCTTTTGAAGCGCCTTGAAGCCGCCGGCTTCATTCATCGCATCCGCAGCAAGGAAGATGAGCGCCAAGTGCTGATCCACCTCACCAGCGAAGGCAAAGGGCTGAAAAGGAAGGCGGCGACCGTTCCCCCGTGCATTCTGGATGCTACAGAGCAAACGCCTGACGAACTGGCGCGTCTGAAGGCGGAAATCACGACGCTGCGCGAAGCGCTCAGCAAGAATGCAGCCTGAGAAGGCCACCCGCCGACGGGACGCTTGAGAAAATTACCGCTTCTTCTTGTTTTCGAAAGGATTTTCCGACGAACGAAAATGGATGCGGATCGGCACGCCGGGCATGGCGAAATCCGCACGCAGACCATTGATCAGATAGCGCACATAGGATTCCGGCAATGCATCCGAGCGCGTACAGGAGATCATGAAAGCCGGCGGCCGCGCCTTTACCTGCGTCATGTATTTCAGCTTGATGCGGCGGCCGGAAACCGCCGGTGGCGGATGCTGCACCTGCTGCGTCTCCAGCCAGCGATTGAGGCGGGCGGTCGATACGCGCTTGTTCCAGACCTTGTCGGTGTCGACGATCGCCTGCATCAGGCGGTCCAACCCTTCGCCGGTCTGGCCGGCAATAGTTATGGCGCGAATGCCGCGCGCCTGCGGCAACAGCCGGTCGGTCTTTTCGCGCAGATCGGCAAGCACGGCCTGGCGATCCTCGATCATGTCCCACTTGTTGAAGGCAAGCACCGCGGCGCGGCCTTCGCGGATGACGAGATCGACGATCTGCAGATCCTGCTTCTCGAAGGGAATGGTTGCATCGAAGACGATGACAACGGTTTCGGCAAAGCGGATGGCACGCAGCGCATCGGCAACCGAGAGCTTCTCCAGCTTCTCGATCACCTTCGCCTTGCGGCGCATGCCGGCCGTGTCGAACATCTTTATGGTACGGCCGCGCCAGCTCCAGTCGACGGAGATGGAATCGCGGGTAATCCCGGCCTCGGGACCGGTCAGCAGCCTGTCTTCGCCAAGGAAGCGGTTGATGAGCGTCGACTTGCCGGCATTCGGGCGGCCAACGATCGCCACGCGCAGCGGGCGCGTCTCGTCATAGGCCGGCTCCTCGTCGATCTCCTCGCCATCTTCGCCGACTTCCGCGCGCGGAATGCTGACATTCGTTTCCGCTTCGTCTTCCTCTTCCGGGAAGGCGCGTTCGGGGCCGATGGCCTCCACGATCGCGTCGCGTAGATCCATCATGCCCTGGCCATGCTCGGCCGAGATCGGGCAAGGCTCGCCAAGGCCGAGCGTATAGGCGTCATAGAAGCCGCTATCGGAACCGCGCGCTTCGGATTTGTTGGCGACGAGCACGACGGGCCGGCCGCGCTTGCGCAGCATTTCGGCGAGCGCCTTGTCGACATGGGTCAGGCCCATCTTGGCGTCGACGACGAACAGCGTCAGATCAGCCTCGTCGATCGCAGCTTCCGTCTGCGCGCGCATACGTCCCTGAAGTGATTCATCCTGGGCCTCTTCAAGACCAGCCGTATCCACGATGTGGAAGCGCAGATCGATCAGTTTGGCGTCACCGGGGCGACGGTCACGCGTGACACCAGGCGTATCGTCGACGAGCGCCAGCTTCTTGCCAACCAGACGGTTGAACAGCGTGGACTTGCCGACATTCGGGCGACCGACGATCGCGACGGTGAAGCTCATTTAGCGATCCTTCAGCCTTTTGCGACCGGAGCTTTACCGGATGCCGTGATGAGGTCGAGCAGCATCTGGGCACGGTTGGCGACGTTGCGCGGGCTCTGCGGATCGTCGACGATCGCCTGGAACCATTGTTTAGCCTTGGCAAAATCGCCGGTCTTGTAGGCGGCAAGGCCAAGAACGTCGCGCGCCGAATGGCGGAAGGCGTCGGCCGGCACCGCCAGTTCCTCTGCCTCGGCGGCAACCTGATCGTAAGTGCCGGTATCGACAAGAAGATAGGCGGCACGCAGGCGAGCAGCATCGCGGACGACGACGGGGATATCCGTCTGCTTGCCGATCGCGGAGAAAGCGGCGATGGCGGCCGCCTTATCGCCCTTCTGCACCTGCAGCGTCGCGGCGCGCAAGCGAGCCAGGACCGGATAGGAGCCGGGGCCGTTCTTTTCGATCTCGGTCAACGCAGCGAGCGCTTCGTCCGTCTTGTTCTGGTCGGCCAGCGTCAGGGCCGCGATAAACTGGTCGCCACCGCTGCCGGCCTGGTTGCCTGCCCAATAGCGATAGCCGCTATAGGCCGCGGTGCCGAGAACGATGAGGACGGCTCCGCCGATGATCAGCCTGCCAAAACGGCGCCATACGAACCGCAACTGGTCCGAACGCAGTTCCTCGTTCACCTCGCGGATGAAGCTATCGTCATTGAATGCCATTCTCGTCTCCGGCCCGGGCCAAATAATTCCAGCAAGCTTAGAGCATGATGCCAAAAAGTGTCAGCGGTTTTCGCGCGACATCATGCTCTATCTATTAAATTCCGAGAGCGGATTCTGATTTCGGGTGGATCTGACCTGAAATCATCCGGCTCTACCATTAGTGGGGCCTTCTACTCCATTTTGCGGCTGATGTAAGGGGGAACGGCAGAAATCGTCACATAACGAGCGGCGAAACCCCGATAATCCACTCATGAAGCTTCCAAATGATCAAAGCCCAGACGATGGCGCCGATGACAACGGCATAGAGATCGTATTTCGCCGAGACGAACGGACGCAGGGTGATTTCGCCGGCGCGCTCGCGCCGCTTCAGCGAAATGCGCAGGATCACGCCCCAGGCGAGGAAAGCGGCAAAGAGCAGCATCGCTGCGCCGTCGCCATTGGAGAGCAGGTGCGCCAAGGCCCAGATCTTCACGGACAGCACCATCGGATGCTTCGTCCTGACGGCGATATGCCCCGCCGGCAGCAGCGAGGCGACAAGACAGATCATCGCGAACAGCATCAGCAGGATGCTGATATGGCTCATCCAGAAAGGCGGCGACCAGATCGGCGTCATGTCGCGCGCCTGACCGAAGCCGTAAATGAGGATGATCAGGGATACGATGCTTACGATCGAATAGGCGATCTTCCAGCCGGATTCGCCGAGGCTTGCGATCAGGGAAGTTCGCAAGCCAGGAGCGACGACGCGGATCAGATGGATGCCAAGAAAGAGAACAATGCCGAGAATAAGCAGTGCCATAAATGAAGCCCCCTACAGTCTTGTAATGACATCCTTATCGGCTGTGGCAAAAAAATGCCAGCATCACCGCAGCTTCGCCGCATTTACGCGAAAGGAAGAAGGCCATCTAGGGCACGCCATCGATATCGCAGGTCGACCTTCGCAAAACCGTGCTCGATCAAATCAATATTCGGTGCCCATGTTTCGCTTAGCTACCTGTTTTTCCGTCGCGTTTTCTCTTGTTCTTCCGACCGCAGCCCTTGCGGACGGCAAGCCTAAGCAACTCATCATGATTTCCTTCGACGGCGCGCACGACAATGCGCTCTGGACCAGGAGCCGTGAGATCGCTTCGCGCAACGGCGCGCACTTCACCTACTTTCTTTCCTGCACCTTCCTGATGAACAAGGCGCAGGCCAAAGCCTATCAGGGGCCGAGACAGCATCCAGGCAAATCCAACGTTGGTTTCGCCAAGAGCGAAGACGATGTGCGCACCCGCATCGCCAATATCTGGGGCGCCCATCAGGAAGGTCATGATATTTCCAGCCATGCCTGCGGCCATTTCGACGGCAAGGGCTGGAGTGCAGCCGACTGGAAACAGGAATTCATGGATGCCCGCATCGCGCTTCGCGACGCATGGAAGAATGTCGGCCTTGCCGACAAGGAACCGCAGGGCTGGGAAGATTTCGCCACGAACGAGGTCAGAGGATTCCGCGCGCCTTACCTTTCCACCAGCGACGGCCTTGTGCCGGCGGAAAAGGAGATGGGCTTCCGATATGATGCAAGCCTCGTCACCAAGGGGCCAGCCATGCCGCAGGTGGTCGACGGCATCTATCGCTTCGGCCTGCCCTTGATCCCCGAGGGTCCGGAACACCGTCTGGTCATCGGCATGGACTACAATCTTTACGTCCGCCACTCGAAGGGCGCCGAGGACAAGGCGAATGCCAAGACCTACGAGGACCGCACTTTCGACGCCTTCGAAGCCGCCTTCAACAAGCAATATGACGGCGAACGCATCCCGCTGCAGCTCGGCTTCCATTTCGTCGAGATGAACGACGGCGCCTACTGGCGCGCGCTCGACCGTTTCGTCAGCGATGTCTGCCACAAGCAGGACGTCGCCTGCGTCAGCTATTCCGAAGCCATCCCGCTGATCGCCGCCAGAGACAAGCCGCAGCAGGGGTGAGAAGCGGTCGGGCAAAGCGTGCCCGATTTCCGAGATTGGAACGAGGAATCGCCATACACCACCCGCCCCCGCGCTTCGAGACGGCCCTTTGGGACCCCCTCATCATGAGAGCTCCCCCCTGCACAAGGCTGCATATTGAACTGGCTTCACGCAACAGCGCGCTCCATCCTCACCCTGAGCTTGTCGAAGGGCGAGGATGGCCCGCATCTTCTGACCGATAAAAAGCTTACGGAACCTTTTCGTCAGCCGTCGGCGTGGATGACGCCCGCTTCGCGCTCCAGATAGGTCTGGTCGATCGTCGGCAACGGCTCGTCGTCGATCGCGGCCTCAAAGGCTTTCAGACGCTTATGGATCGACAGCAGCTCGATGATCGTCGTCCAGGAGCTAACGAGATACTGAAAGGAATTGCTGACCTGACCGAAAGCCGTGGCGATCTGCTGCCAGATGCCGAGCGTGATCTTGTGCGCCACGAAAGTCGGCACCAGCACGAAATAAAGGAAGATCGCGTCGAGCTGTCCGTAGGAAAAGCGCGCCACGTTGAAATAGGCGTAGTGGAAGTACATGCGGAAATAGTTGCGGCGGACGTTGGAGAAGAGTTCCTTCACGGTGGGCGGCAGCGCGCGATCGTCGCGATCCTCGCCGTAGACAAGTTCCTTTCGATAGGCCGCCTCAACACGCTGATTGCGGAAATTCAGCCCCGGAAGCTTGATCCCGAAGAGCGCAAGCAGGAAGGTTCCAAACACCGACCAAATCAGCGCCAGCCAGACGAGCGAGTACGGAATTGCGCCGATAATAGGCAGATCGGTCACATATTTCGACAGTTCCAGAAGGATCGGCAAGAAGACGATGAGTGTCATGACAGAGCCAATCAGGCTGACGCCGAGCCCTTCGAGGTTCGTTGCAAAGCGCATCGTGTCTTCCTGGACACGCTGCGACGCACCTTCGATGTGCCGAAGCTTCTCCCATTTCGACATGTAGAAATTGTTCATCGCCCAACGCCAGCGGAAGAGATAGTGGCTCAGGAAGAACGATGAAACGACGCTGACAGCTACGCCCACCAGACCAAGCTGCGTGAACGCCCACAGCAATCCATAGAAATCCCCATCCGTAACGCCGGGCTTTCCGCCGAGCGCATTTTGCAGGAGGTCAAAGAATGGCCGGCGCCATACGTTTACCGCTACGTCGATCTGAACACCGAAATAAGTGATGAAGACGATGAAAGCAGAGCCCCACACGGACCAGGCGATCCAGGGGTTGCTCTTCGAAACCACATGCCAAAAACCGCAAAAGACCGCGGCGCAGAGAATAAAGTAAACGTAAAACAAGAAATTAGTGGGAGCAACAAAGAAGGCCGCTCCAACCGGCTGCTGTTCTTCCGACAGCGGCGGATAGCCTATGGACGCCACGACATGCGCACCGAGAAGGTACCAAACGAACACGCAGACGAGCGCCCAGACAATCGATGAGGAAAAAAACAATCTCGGATTCGGGAAGAAAGAATGAAACACGACGATAAGGCTTCCTGTTGGTTCGGACGACCACAAATGACGTCAATTTGAGGCGAGCCTAGGACAGTTCTCCGGGAGCGGCAACCGCGGAAAGCCTATTCTTACGTAGATGTAATCGCTTATCCCACGATCGTGATGCAGTTGTTCAGCTGCGAATTTTCACCCATTGGATGAATTCCTTCCTCATATGGGCGTATTCCCCTTCGAACTATCCATCGGGATTCCGTCCCTCTTGCAGAATGCTATCTTACGATATATGTCTTACGACATGACGAACGATATAGACCTCATACCCCAACAAGGAGAAACGATATGAGAGGTTTCAGAGATCGCATGTTCGGAGATGGCTTTGACATCGTCGAGGCATATATCCTACGACATGGCCGAGGCCGTGAATCGCACGGCGAGCACAGGAGAGACTTCATGAGAGGCTTCAAGGGCGGCATGTTCGGCGGCGGGTTCCGCACCGGACGCAAGTTCGATGCGGCCGACCTGCAGCTCATCATCCTCGCCCTGCTCTCCGAGCAGCCGCGCCACGGCTATGAACTGATCAAGACCTTCGAGGAACGCTCCGGCGGTTTCTACGTGCCGAGCCCGGGCGTTATTTACCCTGCCCTCACCTATCTCGAAGAGACGGGACAGGCAGAAGTCGAGGTGAGCGGTACGAAGAAACTCTACCGCATCACCGAAATCGGCCAGAAGCGTGTCGACGACAATCGTGATCTGGTCGAGGTCACCCTCGCGAAGCTCACCTCCATCGGCGAGAAGATGGCCCGCGTCCGGCAGGTTTTCGGCGGCGAAGACGAGGACGAGCGTGACAACCCGTTCGATCGCCACGGCAGCGGCGACGTGCATCGCGCTCGCCACCTGCTGCGCTCCGCGCTTCGCTCGAAATTCCCGTGGAGCAAGGCCGAAGGCGCGCGCATTGCGGCCATCCTCGAGCGCGCCGCCGCCGATATCATTCGCGGCGAAACGAAGGCCGCGGAAGAGCCGAAGGCCGACGATTGAGCCTGAGTGTCACTTGTCCGGCAATGTCAGGATGATGGGGCCGTTGCGCGTGGTGATGATCGTATGTTCGTACTGGACCGTGGGCGCCTGCGGTTCGGCGTAAAGCGTCCACGCATCGTCGCCCCCCTCCGCCCAGCTCGCGCCAAGCGAGAGAAACGGCTCGACGGTGAACACCAGGCCATCCTCCATGATCCGGGTCTCGTCGGGGTCCGCCCAGGTGGAAACCTCGGCGGGCTCTTCATGCAGGGAGCGTCCGATGCCGTGGCTGGCGAGATTGGCGATCAGCGTGTAGCGGTTCTTCTGCGCAAAGGCGCCGACCGCTTGGCCAATCTTTGACAGCGGCGCGCCGCTGCGCACCTGATTGAGGCCGACCCAGAGCGCTCGTTTGCCGTCGCGGCAGAGGCGCTCGATCTTGGGCTTGACCGGCGGCACGGCAAAGGATGCGCCGGTATCGGAAAAGAAGCCGTCCTTCTCGGCCGAAACATCGAGATTGACCAGATCTCCCGCCCGGATCACGCGCGGACCGGGAATGCCGTGGGCGACTTCCTCATTGACGCTGATGCAGGTCGCGCCAGGAAACTTGTAGACCAGCTCCGGCGCCGATTGCGCGCCGGCATCCTCCAACACCTTTCGGCCAATTGCATCCAACTCCAGCGTGGTAATGCCCGGCTCAAGCGCGGCCGCCATGGCCTGCAATGCGTTGGCGCAGATGCGGCCGATATCTTTCAGTTTGGTCAGTTCTTCTTCGGTCGAAACGATCATTTACGGCTTCCGGCGCTCTCGCGCTCTGCGCAACGGTTTGGCGAGAGGCTCAAGGTCGCTTTCGCCCCTTCCCTTCGCGCAGTCAACGTTTTTTTGGTCTTTCCGGCTTTCTGCCAGATAGCGCGACTTTCGGATTCCGAAAGAGCTCAGGGGTGCGGATCGTCCGACAGCAATGCCCAGCGCTCATGATCGCACCAGACGCCGCCGATCTTCAGATATTTGGGCGAGAACCCTTCCTTGCGGAAGCCGAGACGTTTGACCAGCGCGATCGAGGGGTGGTTACCCGGCTGGATATTGGCCTCCAGCCGATGCAGGCCGATGGTATCGAAGCCAAGCGCCACGGCCAGGCGAACCGCCTCGGTCATGAAACCCTGGCCGGCAAAGCCGACCATGCCGTGATAGCCGAGAAAGGCGCTGCGGAAGCCGCCCCAAACCATCTGGCTGATATTGACGACACCGACGATAGCGCCTGAGCCGGGATCTCGCGCCACCAGACCCAGGTTCGGCCCCGTCACCGTCTGGCCGAACCATGCGTCGAAGCCGTCGCGATCGAGGAACGGATAGGCCCAGGGCACATGGTGGGCACGGCTGGCGATATTGGCGGCGATCAGCTCGTCGGCATCCGATTGCCTGACCGGCGCGATGATCACTTGCGGCATGGCTCCATCCCCGTTTTGGAGGAGTGAGCCTTAGCAAATCGAATCCGAAATCAAAAGCTTCGATCAAAGAACGGAATCATTTTGCGAAGCGCTTCATAGCGAAGATAAAGTCCACCCCAGGCGATGACGCCAAGATAGACGCCGAACAGCAAATGCGAGAAGATAGGGCTGCCGACCCTCAGATGCGTCGCGATTGCGCCGCCGAGCAGGCCAGTCAAAAGGATTGCGCCGAGGACGGACGTTTTCGGGATCGCATAGAGAATGGCGCAGCCGAGCGTGATGACGCCGAGAAGCCGAGCCAGCGCCGGATCGGCGGAATAGCCAAGAGCCGCCATGGTTTCCGTGACGACAGGAAGCGGAACGAGCTTGATCACGCCATCGAACAGCAGGAAGGCAATGACCAGTCCACTAAGGATCATGCCCGCCACACGCTGAGCCCGCGTGACCGAAGGCATGGATGAATCGACTACGTAAGACATGTTCGTATCCCCCGGAATTGGCTAGGAAATTCAGATCTTGGCCGCGAGCGCGGCAAGCTGATCGGCGCACTGGCCCCATCCCTGATGGAACCCCATTTTTTCGTGCGCTTCGCGATCTTCGGCCGACCAGTGCAGGACAGTCGCGGTATAGCGCGTTTTGCCGCCACCGAGGTCGTCGAGTTGGATCGTGACCACCATGAAGGGCTTTGCCGACGGCACCCAGGCGCTGGTGAAGGCATCCGTGAAAACGATCCGCTCATTGGGAACGACTTCGAGATAGACGCCATTCCCGGGATAATCCTCACCTTCAGGGCTGCGCATGGTGACGGAACTCGAGCCGCCCGCGCGAACGTCGATCTTGGCGGCGGACACCGTCCATGGCTGCGGAGCGAACCATTGCTTCAAAAGCTGCTCCTCCGTCCAGCAGCGGAAGATCTTCTCGCGTGGGGCATCGATGACGCGGGTCAACGAGAGTTCGTGGCGCTGGGTTTGCTCGGTCATGGTCCTCTTCCTCTTTCCAGTTTGACGCGGCCTGCACGGCCTATACTCTAACGACGTTCGCAACCGCCGTTTCCCGACAACGCAGACACAAATTTTCCGATTATTTTGCAGCCGCAAGAGCATCCGCGCTCAGACGATCGAGCTGGTGGCGGATATGGGCTGCCTCTGCGGGCGAGCGTGCAAGCGCGATGGCCCTGTCGAAAGCGACGCGCGCTTCCTGCGAGCGGCCAAGCTGCGCAAGCAGACCGCCCCTCACGCCGTGAAAGTAGAAATAGCTGTCGAGCTGCGCTTCCAGCGTCGCAATCAGCGCCAGAGCGTCCTCCGGTCCTTTCAGTTTGGAGAGCGCGACCGAGCGATTGAGCGTGACGACGGGCGACGGCGTCAGCCTCTCCAGCATCTGATAGAGAAGGTCGATCTCTTCCCAATCCGTATCGACGGCACGTTTTGCCCGGGAATGCAGCGCCGCGATCGCGGCCTGCACCTGATAGGGACCGGGCCGGCGATGACGGATCGCCTTGTCGAGCAGCGCCAGCGCCTCGTCGATCAGCGTCCGATCCCAAAGCGAGCGGTCCTGATCTTCCAGCAGGATGATCTGCCCGTCCGCATCGAACCGCGCATCCTTGCGCGATTGCTGCAAGAGCATCAGCGCCAGCAGCGCCATGGTCTCGGGCTCGGACGGAAAGAGCCGCAAGAGTAGCCGGCCAAGCCGGATCGCCTCGTCGGCGAAGGCGGCTGCCTCGCGATGCGTCCCGCCGGCCGAATAGCCTTCGTTATAGATGAGGTAGACCATGGCGCTGACGAGCGCCAGCCGTTCGCTGCGCTCGATCGCACCCGGCGTCTCGAAAGCAACGCCGGCGGCAGCGACTCGCGCTTTCGCACGGGTAATGCGCTGCTCCATCGCGCTATCGCTGACCAGAAATGCGCGAGCGATCTGCTGCACCGAAAGTCCCGAGACGATGCGCAGCGCGAGTGCGATCTGCTGCGTCGCCGGCAAGTCCGGATGGCAGCAGATGAACAGCAGCCTCAAAATATCATCGCGATATCCGGAGCCGTCGAGCCGTTCGGCCAGATCGCTCTCCGCATCGCTCGTATCGGAGATCGCCTCCTCGTCCGGCAGGCTCTGCAATTTCGCCTGCTTGCGCACGGTATCGATGCCGCTGTTGCGGCCGACGAAGATCAGCCAGGCAATGGGATCGCGCGGCGGCCCTTTGTCCGGCCAGGTCTTCAAGGCCCTGAGGCAGGCCTCCTGAAAGGCTTCCTCGGCAACATCGAGATTGCGGAAATAGCGCAGCAGCGCACCCAGCACCTGCGGCCGGGCATTGGTCAGCGCGATGTCGATCCAGGCAATATCCGTCATGTCGCGACTGCTCCCGGCCGGAAGACGTAAAGCGGGCGGATTTCATAGGAGCCGACGCCGGGATTGGCCGCGGCAAGCTCCTTCGAAAAGCCGATGGCTTCGTCGAGGGTTTCGAAATCGACGACGTAGAAACCGAGCAACTGTTCCTTGGTTTCCGCAAAGGGACCGTCAATGACGATCGGCTCGTTCCTGCCCTTGCGCAGGGTCGTTGCCGCCGTCGTCGGCATCAGTCGCGCCACCGGGCCGAGCTTGCCGGCTTCTCTAAGGGGCTCCTGCACGGCAATCAGCCGCGCCATGGTGGCCTCCTCCTGCTCCTTGGACCAGGCGAATACGGTATCTTCGTCGTTGTAGCATAGGATCGCGTAAAGCATGAGTATTCCCTTCTCCCTTTAAAGACGAAGGAATATCATCCGGACCGACAGGCTACGTCAAAAAAATATCGTGGCTGACGGTCAAGCTTTACCGCGCCGGATCACCAACATTCCGGCCTTCGCGTCAAGCTCCGCGACGGCGCCGATCAAAACGCTTGCCGGACGATCGCCATGCCCAAGCGGCAGGCCACCGAGGATCGGCACATTCAGCTCGGCCAGGTGTTCGCGCAGGATATCGATCACTGAGTAGCGCCGATCGAACTCGAAATCGGTAAATTGGCCGATAGCGACAGCTGCCAAACCATTTAGATGACCGGCCTTGCGCAACATCGTCATCTGCCGGTCTACCTGGCCGCGATACATATTAACGGCTTCGAGCAAAAGAACCGCACCATGCAGATCCGGCAGCGCCCAACCGGCGGATGTCGCCACCATATCGAGATTGCCGCCGATCAGCCGGCCCTTGGCCGTTCCGTTTGTCGTCAGCCGTGAGGTCGGCTCTTCCGGGCGCGAGGCAATGACGATGTCCTCGGTTGTCATCAATGCCCGCCGCATCGAATCGCGCGTATAAAGACTGACGCCCTCGTCATTCGGTCCAGCAAAGAAAGCGCCATGAATACCGATCTGACGGCAATTCTTCAGGAAACTCAGATGCAAGGCGGTGATGTCGCTGAAACCGATAACGAACTTGGGATCACATCTGGCTGCAGCAACATCCATTTGGTCGGCGATCCGATACGAGCCTTTACCGCCGCCTGTTGTGAAGATCGCCCGAACATCGGGATCGCGAAGCGCTGCGTTAAGATCCGCAAGTCGCTCCTCGTCAGTACCCGCGAGGTAGTCCCGCTTAAGAAAGGCATGCTCGCCAAAGTCGACGACAAGCCCCCAGCCTTTCAGGATTTCGGCATGCCTTAGAACCCTATCCCTGTCGGGTGAGCTTGCGGGCGATACAAAGCGCACCTTGTCGCCCGGCCGCAATGGCAGCGGCATCGATATCCGACTGGTCTCTGTGCGATCGAGTGATTCCATGCCGCGATCTTGGCATGGAATCACGACACGCGTCAGCCGCGGATTGACCGTTGCTCAGCCTTTAGCTCAACGATGGATTGACGACAGCAGTGCTTATCGGCGCAGGCCGTTTGGCCCTGGCATCGGGCTCCACGGCTCGTCCGGCGTTTGCCTTGCCCGCCCATAGCGGCAGACCGACGGATTGCGAGACGCCGGGATCGGTGGTGAACACCGGATAGCCCCGTTCGAGAAGCCGTTCGAGAACCTCGCGATCCTTGCGGACATGCAGCCGCGCGAGGTTTTCCGTGTTGTAGACATGCCCGCCGGAATCGGGATTGATGCCCGTGATGATGACTTCGGTTGCGCCGTTATAGAGGGCGAAAAGCACGGCGTTGATGCCGTTGGAGCATTTGTCGTCCGCGCCAAGCTCGCTGCATTTGACCCCACCGACCCGGTCCAGCAGCGCCATGCGCTTGTAGCGATCGACGATTTCAAGCTGTTCATAGCTGTAATTGAACGACTTCAGCCCGTCTTCCAGCCGTTGAAGCTCCTTCCGCCACAGCAGCACATAGAGCATCTTCGTCCGCTCGCCATTCAGGACGCGACGCACCTCGACGGCATTGGTGTTGGTGCCTTCGATCTGGTTGAACTGGACGAGCGTCACGTCGGGCGCCTCGATCCCCCAGCCCTTCGTCACCGTCTGCGATCCGTTGATGGTGATGACCTTGAAACTCTCGTCGAAATCCGCCGGCTTGTGCGAGACCGGCGCAGAGCCGACGACGAGAACAGGCCCAGCGAACCGCTTCGCCAGGATAGGCGGCTTCGGTCGGGTCAGATGATACTTGATCTGCCGGTAATAGTGTTTCTTCAGTTCAGAAAATTGAGCAGCCATTATTCGCTTTATCGTCTCCCAAGAAGGCGTCCGTCCCCAAAGGGCTCCATCCGGCGAAATGCGGCCCGGAATCCCTCCCCGAGCCGCGAATAAGGCGAGTATCGCTGTGCGGTCTTATATAAGCAAAATAAAGAAATCTTACACAACATAACCTGCGGTGAGCGGCCGATGGATGCCGATCATCCCTGCCGTGTGCTCAAGGTACGAGAGACCGCGTTCTTCCAGCCTTTAAGCTTCGCATTCCGGGCTTTGGCGTCCATGTCAGGTTCGAACCGCTTGTCTCGCGCCCAGGCCTTGGCGAAGCCGGCGCGATCCGGCCAGACGCCGGCGCGGCTGCCGGCAAGCCAGGCAGCGCCGAGGGCCGTCGTTTCCAGAATGGTCGGACGATCGACCGGGGCATCCAGCAGATCGGCAAGCCGCTGCATCGTCCAGTCGGAGGCGACCATACCGCCATCGACGCGCAGCACCGTGTGCTGCCCGTTGCCATTGCGCCAATCCTTGTGCATGGCATCCAGCAGATCGCGCGACTGATAGCAGACGGCCTCGAGTGCCGCCCGGACGATTTCTTCCGGACCGGTATTGCGCGTAAGGCCGAAGATCGCGCCGCGCGCATCCGGATCCCAGTAAGGCGCGCCAAGACCGGTGAAGGCCGGCACGAGATAAACCTCCTGCTGCGGATCGGCCTTGGCGGCCAGTTCGCCGGAATCGGAAGCGCGCTTGATCGCCTTCAGCCCATCGCGCAGCCATTGCACGGCAGCGCCCGCGATGAAGATAGAGCCTTCGAGCGCATAGGTCGTCTCGCCGTTCAGCCGGTAGGCGATGGTGGTCAGCAGGCGGTTCTTTGAGCGCACCATGTCGGCGCCGGTATTGAGCAGCGCGAAGCAGCCCGTGCCATAGGTGGATTTCATCATGCCGCGCTCGAAGCAGGCCTGGCCGATTGTTGCCGCCTGCTGATCGCCGGCAACACCGAGGATCGGGATTTCGGCACCGAAATGCGCCGCGTCGGTTACGCCGAAATCGGCGGCGCAATCCTTCACTTCAGGCAGCATCGCCGCGGGAACGCGCAGGATATCCAGCAGCTCCTCGTCCCATTCGCTCGCGCCGATATTGTACATCAGCGTCCGCGAGGCGTTGGTCGCATCGGTGACGAAGTTCCGGCCGCCCGTCAGCCGCCAGATCAGGAACGTATCGACCGTGCCGAAGCAGAGCCCGCCCTTGGCGGCGCGGGCACGGGCGCCCTTCACATTGGTCAGCAGCCAGGAGAGCTTGGTGCCGGAGAAATAGGGATCGAGCAGCAGGCCGGTGCGGCGGGTGAAGAGCTTTTCCAGATCCTGACGCTTCAGCTTCTCGCAATAGCCCGCCGTGCGGCGATCCTGCCAGACGATGGCATTGTGGATCGGCTTGCCGGTCTCGCGGTCCCAGACGACGACGGTCTCGCGCTGGTTGGTGATGCCGAGTGCGGCAATATCCTTGGCGGTGATGCCGGCAGCCTCGATCGCCTTACGGACGGTGACGAGAACGGAGGACCAGATTTCTTCCGGATCGTGCTCGACCCAGCCGGGCTTCGGATAATGCTGGGTGAATTCCTTCTGTCCGACACCGGCAACCTTCATCTTGCCGTCGAAAACGATAGCCCGCGTCGACGTCGTTCCCTGATCGATCGCCAAGACATAACCGCTCATGCGTTCCTCCCGCCTATTGCATCCCGAAACAACAGATACGCGAGCAAAACGAATGTGAAAAGAAAGCAAAACGAAATTTTTCGCTGAAGGACGCGCTTTCCTGCTCACGGAATCGTGGGTCAAGGTGCCGTAAAGAAGACTGGCAGCAATGCGATTGCCATATTCGCAGGTTTAGGACTAGGCTGAGATCGTTTTGCACTGCAGCAGGAAGCTGCGCTGTCCAAGGAGAAGACCATGGCTAGAACAGTTGTCGTCACCGGTTCCACGAGCGGTATCGGCCTCGCCATCGCAACCGCCTTCGCCGCCAAAGGCGATAACGTCGTCATCAATGGCTTCGGAAAGCCCGAGGAAATCGACGCGATCAAGACCAAGCTGGAGGCCTCCGGCGGCGGCAAAGCGATCTATCATCCCGCCGACATGACGAAGCCCGCCGAGATCGCCGATCTGATCGCCACCGCCAACTCCACCTTCGGCAGCGTCGATGTCCTCGTCAACAATGCCGGCATCCAGCATGTCGAGAAGATCGAGGATTTCCCGATCGAGAAGTGGGACCAGATCATCGCGATCAATCTCTCCAGCTCCTTCCACACGATCCGCGCCGCCATTCCGCTGATGAAGGCCCGCAAATACGGCCGCATCATCAACATCGCCTCGGCGCACGGCCTGGTCGCCTCGCCCTTCAAATCCGCCTATGTCGCGGCAAAACATGGTATATTAGGCCTAACCAAGACGGCAGCGCTCGAGCTTGCCGAATTCGGCGTGACGGTGAACGCCATTTGCCCCGGATACGTCCTGACCCCGCTTGTCGAAAAGCAGATTCCGGATACGGCCAAGGCACGCGGGATGACGGAAGAGCAGGTCAAGAACGAAGTCATCCTCAAGGCCCAGCCGACGCATGAGTTCGTCAAGGCCGAGGAGATCGGCGCCCTCTCGCTCTACCTAGCAAGCGACGAGGCACGCCAGGTAACCGGCACCCACGTCTCGATTGACGGTGGCTGGACCGCGGAATAACCATAGACGGTTAGGGCCGGATTCGTCCGCGTATCCGGCCCGGTCAAGAAACAATAAACGGGAACGACATGAGCGACAGCATTCGCTTTATCCTCAACGGCGAGGATATCACCCTATCCAGCCTGCGCCCCACCGAGACGCTGCTCGACTTCTTGCGCCTCAAGCGGCGCCTGACGGGAACGAAGGAAGGATGTGCGGAAGGCGACTGCGGCGCCTGCACGGTGCTTGTGGGACGCCTGATCGATGGCGGGCTGCACTATGAATCCGTCAATGCCTGCATCCGCTTCGTCGGCTCGCTGCATGCGACCCATGTCGTCACCGTCGAGCATCTCGCCGCCCAGAACGGCACCCTTCATCCGGTGCAACAGGCCATGGTCGATTGCCACGGCTCGCAATGCGGTTTCTGCACGCCGGGCTTTGTCATGTCGCTCTATGGCCTCTGGCTGACGACGGAAAAGCCGAGCCGGGCGCAGATCGAAAAGTCGCTGCAGGGCAATCTCTGTCGATGCACGGGCTACGAGCCGATCGTCAAGGCGGCCGAGCAGGTCAGCCAGAAGCGGCCGAGCGCGCTCTTCGATCCCCTCGAAAAAACGAGGGCCGATATCATCGCTCGCCTCTGGGCGATGCAGGGCGGCGATACCATCGAGATTGCCGAGGGCGAGGATCGCCTTGTCGTGCCCGGTTCCGTTGCCGCACTGGCACAGGTGCTTGCTGATGAACCGACGGCAACCGTCGTCGCCGGCGCAACCGATGTCGGCCTCTGGGTCACCAAGCAGATGCGCCGGCTCAATCCGGTGGTCTTCATCAACCACCTGACCGATCTGCAGAAGATTGTCGTCGAGGACGATGGGCTGACCATCGGCGCCGGCGTCACCTATAGCCGCGCCTTTGCTGTGATCAGTGAAAAGATCCCGGCATTTACCAAGCTCATCAACCGCATCGGCGGCGA
>NZ_JBNDIC010000016.1:0-122055 GCF_056755475.1 Rhizobium sp. KNZ2-6A
ACCCGCCGCTTTGCGGCGACCTCCCCCTCGAGGGGGAGGTGAATAATGCTTACTTCGCGCGGCTTGCCAGCGCAGCCACCAGCCCTTGCGTCGAGGAATCGTGGCCGGCAGCACTTTCCTTGCCTTCGATGACAGGCAGCAGGCCCGTTGCCAGTTCCTTGCCGAGCTCGACGCCCCACTGGTCGAAGGAGTTAATGCGGAAGAGCACGCCTTCGACGAAGACGCGGTGCTCGTAAAGCGCGATCAAGCGGCCGAGCGCATAGGGCGTCAGCTTGTCGTAGACGAAGGTGATCGACGGGCGGTTGCCGGTGAAGACGCGGTGCGGCGCGATGAAATCGGCCTTTTTGTCGTCCATGCCCTTGGAGGTGAGTTGGGCCTTGGCCTCCTCGAAGGTGCGGCCCTTCATCAGTGCTTCCGACTGCGCCAGGCAATTGGCCATCAAGAGCTGGTGCTGGTGGCGCAGGTTCGGTTCGAAGCCGTTGGCGGCGATCATGAACTCGGCGGGGATGACGCTCGTGCCCTGGTGGATGAGCTGGTAGAAGGCGTGCTGGCCGTTGGTGCCGGGTTCGCCCCAGACGACCGGGCCGGAATTGCCTTCGACCGGCGTGCCGTCGATGGTGACGCCCTTGCCGTTCGATTCCATGTCGAGCTGCTGCAGATAGGCCGGGAAGCGCGACAGGCGCTGATCGTAGGGCAGGATCGCGCGGGTCGGATAGCCAAGCACGTTGCGATGATAAAAGCCGATGAGGCCGAGCAGCATCGGCAGGTTTTCCTTGAAGGGAGCCTGGCGGAAATGGTTGTCCATCGCATGCGCGCCATCGAGGAACTTGCCGAAGTTTTCCGGGCCGACGGCGATCATCAGCGGCAGGCCGATGGCCGACCAGATCGAGTAGCGGCCGCCGACCCAATCCCAGAAGCCGAAGACACGCTCGCTGTCGATGCCGAAGGCGGCGACCTTGTCGAGCGCCGTCGAAACGGCGGCGAAGTGATGCTGCACGGCGGCTTCGCCGAGCGCATCGGCGATGAACTTGCGCGCCGTCTGGGCATTGGTCATCGTTTCGATCGTCGTGAAGGTCTTCGACGCGACGATGAAGAGCGTCGTTTCAGGCGAAACGAGCTTCAGGATATCGGCGATATGGGCGCCGTCGATGTTGGAGACGAAGTGCGAGCGCGGACCGTCGTGGAAGGGAGCCAGCGCCAGCGTCGCCATGACCGGGCCGAGATCGGAACCGCCGATGCCGATATTGATGACGTCGGTGATCGCCTTGCCGGTCGAGCCCTTCAGCGCGCCGGAGCGGACGCCGTCGGCAAACTTGCCCATGGCGGCCAAAACGCCGTTGACGTCGGGCATGACATCCTTGCCGTCGACCAGCACCGGCGTATTGGAGCGGTTGCGCAGCGCGGTGTGCAGGACGGCGCGGTTTTCGGTGAAGTTGATGGCGACGCCCGAGAACATTTCCTCGCGCTTGGCAGCGATGCCACCCTCGGCAGCGAGCTTCTCGAGCAGGGTGAGGATTTCGTCGTTCACCGCCGTCTTGGAATAATCCATCAGCAGGTCGTCGACCGATGCGCTGAAGCGGGAAAAGCGGTTGGAATCGGCGGCAAAGGCGGCGCGGATATCGGTGGCCTTTGTTGCCGTTGCGGCGCTCTTCAGTTGATCGACGAGGGCGTTCATGGGGACTCCTTGCGGTTCGCGCCGCTTGCCGTCCGGAGAGGGCAGGGCACTCTGAGTTGGTCGCGGAAACTATTCCCTATGTAGGGCGTAAATCAAGTTCACGTATCATCCAAAACGAAAAAAGCCGCTTGCGAAAAAGGGCGAGCGGCTTCCTGAATGGCACGGAATTATGTCAGCCGCGCAACTCTTTGCGCAGGATCTTGCCGACGTTGGATTTCGGCAGTTCCGTGCGGAATTCGATGAAGCGCGGGCGCTTGTAATTGGTTAGGTTGGCTGCGCAATGGGCCTTGACGTCGGCCTCCGTCAGGGCCGGGTCCTTCTTGACGATGAAGAGCTTCACCGCTTCGCCGGAATGCTGATCGGCCACGCCGATCGCGGCTGCTTCCAGAACGCCGGGATGCATGACGGCCACTTCCTCGATCTCGTTCGGATAGACGTTGAAGCCCGACACCAGGATCATGTCCTTCTTACGGTCGACGATCTTGGTGAAGCCGCGCTCGTCCATGAAGCCCATGTCGCCGCTGCGGAAGAAGCCGTCCAATGTCATCACGCGCGCGGTTTCGGCTGGCTGCTTCCAATAGCCGGCCATCACCTGCGGCCCGCGGATGCAGATCTCGCCGACTTCGCCGAGCGGCAGCGAGTTGCCGTTCTCATCGCGAATGTCGAAATCCGTGCCTGTTATCGGCAGGCCGATGGTGCCGCTGAATTCCGGGCTGTCGAAGCGGTTGGCGCTTGCGACCGGCGATGTCTCGGAAAGGCCGTAGCCTTCGGTGATCCAGGCCCCGGTCATCTTCTGCCAGCGCTCGGCCACCGGCCGCTGCACGGCCATGCCGCCGGCAAGCGTTGCCGTATTCGAGAGATCGAGCTTAGTGAACTCGGGATTGTTCATCAGTGCGTTGAACAGCGTGTTGAGGCCCGGGAACATATCGAACTTGTATTTGCCCAGTTCCTTGATGAAGGCCGGTATGTCGCGCGGGTTGGCGATCATAACGTTATGGCCGCCGAGCGACATGCCCATCAGCGAATTCACCGTTAACGCGAAGATGTGATAGAGCGGCAGCGCGCAGACGAAGGTCAGCTGCTCGGGGCGGGGCTTGTTGATGTAGGCGGATTGCAGCCAGAGCAGCAATTGCAGCTGGTTGGCGAGCAGATTGGAGTGGGTGAGGATCGCGCCCTTGGCAACGCCGGTCGTACCGCCGGTATATTGCAGGAAGGCGATATCGCTGCCGGTGAGCGCGGAAGGCTTCAGCGGCAGGCGCGCGCCTTCGTCAAGAACACCCTTGAAACTGCGGTGGCCGGGGATGGACCATGCCGGCACGAGCTTCTTCACCTTGCGGACGATGAGGTTGACGATATGGCCCTTGATGCCGAGCATGTCGCCAAGTGCTGTGACGACGACATGGCGCACATCCGTATGCGCCAGCACCTGCTCCACCGTATGGGCGAAATTCTCCAGAACGAAGATCGCCTTGGCGCCGCAGTCGCGCAGCTGGTGTTCGAGTTCGCGCGGCGTATAGAGCGGATTGACGTTGACGACGACGAGGCCGGCGCGAAGGATGCCGTAAACCGTGACCGGGTTCTGCAGCACATTCGGCATCATGACGGCGACGCGGTCGCCCTTCTGAAGGCCGAGGCTCTGCAGCCATGCGGCAATCTTGCGCGTCTGCGTGTTGAGTTGGCGATAGGTGATGGATTTGCCCATGCTAGTAAAGGCAAGGCGGTCGGCATAGCGCGCGCAGCTTTCCTCCAGCAGATCGACGAGTGACGCATGCTCCAGCGGCGGCAATTCCGCCGGTACGATGTCCGGATAAGACGCGAGCCATATTTTCTTGACCTGCGGTCTATCCGAAGGAGCGGAGACTGAATTCATGCGCACTTCCTCCTTTACGCATCATCACCACGCCCCGCCGTCCCAGGGCGGCGGTTATGTAAAGTGTCACTGCGCGATCGAAAAGTCTCCCGCTTTTCACATCGTCGCAGCCTTTGCTCTCAACTAAATCATTGGAGCATCAAGGAAGCTATAATAACCTTGACGTAAACGTCAATAAACGTTCTGCGCTCACGTTTTTTTACAGTTTTGAAAAAAGTACTGGAACTTTTATGACAACGGAGCGTTAATGGGCCCGTGGGTGTAACCCATCGGAGCATCGTGCTGCCCCAAAGAGCAGGTCGGACGCTCCACGATTTTATGTGACGCGTATCCAAAAGGAGGTGCGCATATGCATAAAGAGAGTGCCGAAATCTCGGGCCGTGACCTTTACATCAAGGACATGTCGATGCTGGTTGCCTGCGACCGCGTCGAGGGATCCAGGGTATTCGGTTCGGATGGCAAGCAGATTGGTCATATTGAACGCCTGATGCTCGAGAAAAGTGATGGACGCATCGCTTTCGTCATTTTGAGCTTCGGCGGCTTCTTCGGCATCGGCCAGGAGCACTATCGGCTGCCGTGGGAGAAGCTGCGCTACGATGCCCGCATCGACGGCTATCGCGTCAGCATGACCAAGAACGACATCGAAAAGGCATGCCGTTTCGCCGCCAAGGACGATCACGACCATAAGAATCATGGCCACAAAAGCCACGATTATTTTGGCGTGCCGCCCTATTGGATGTGAGCGCGCTGATAAAGCCGGTTCGGCAGTCCCCGCCGACGCGGGGTGCCGAGAGATGTGTTTCTATTGAAACCGCCCATGCCTTTGCACGACTTCGATCTTGTAACCGTCAGGGTCGGTGACGAAGAACACGAGCGCAAAGAGCTTCCCATCCCGATTGAGTTCGACGATCTTGCCAGGGTTCAGCCCCAGCGCCATCATGCGCGCATGTTCGTCTTTCAGCTCGGCGACCGAGACCGCAAGATGGCCGTAGGCCTCCCCCAGCGGATAGGGCGCGGTGCGACCCGGGTTGATTGTCAATTCCAGCTCGAAACCTGTCTCGTCATTGCTGAGATAGATCAGCGTGAAGGTCTCGAAGGCGACGCGGTCGGCGATCTTCAGCCCGAAAGCCTTGTCGTAGAATTCGATCGAGCGCGCTTCGTCGAGCACGCGGATCATCGAATGAATCATCTTGGCCATCGGCGCCTCCTTGGATCTTTGGGCATGTCACTCAGAGCCAATGCCATCGGCAACCCGGGAAGGCAAGCCCGCGGAAACGTGCCATTGCTGCGCTCTGGTGGAGAACCGGGGTTTCCGGATGGCGATCGCTCTGCTTAACTCCCGCGCGCTGAGGCATACGATTGAGGGGGAATCCATGTACTACGCCATTCTGGCCTATCATGAAGAAGGCATCGTCGAATCCTGGACCAAGGAGGAGGATGCTGCGCTGATGACCGAGCTGCTTGATATCAACGATCGCATGGTCGCGCAAAAGTCGCTGGGACCGGCCGCGCGTCTGGGGTCGACCCAGAATGCCGTCACCTTGCGCGGGCCGGGCGCGGGACTGGTCATCGACGGCCCGTTTGCCGAAACCAAGGAACAATTGCTCGGCTTCTACGTCGTCGATTTTCCGACGCTCGACGCGGCGGTGGAAGCCGCGCGCGAACTGCGCCGCGCCAATCCGACGGCCGTCTATGAAATCAGGCCGGTCGCGCTTTACCTGCCCGGCGCGTCTTTGCCTTCCGGCGAAGGCGACTGACGAAGACCTTTGCGGCGCCGGCTGCAAGGGCTGACGGCGGCCTTCGATCTCAATGGGGTTGCAATCCGATCTTGCTGGTGACGGTCCGCTCGATCATTTCCATGCCGTCATAGATCAACACCGCCATCAGGCCGACGATAAGGCCACCCTGCAGGATGAAGGCGGTGTTGTCGTTGATCAGCCCGGCGATAATGACTTCGCCGAGCCCCTTGGCGGCGACAGTGGAGCCGATCGTCGCCGTGCCGATATTGATGACGGTCGCGATCTTCAATCCCTCGATGATCAGCGGCAGAGCGAGCGGCAGCTCGACGCGGAACAGGCGCTGCCGGCCGCTCATGCCCATGCCGTCGGCGGCATCGATCACCGAGGCCGGCACCTGCTGCAGGCCGGCAACCGTATTTTCGAAGATCGGCAGCAGCGCGTAGAGAAAAAGCGCGATCAAAGTCGGCACCGCGCCGAAGCCGGTGGTCGAGATGGCAAGCGCCAGCACGGCAACCGGCGGGAAGGTCTGACCGGCATTGGCGATCGCCCGCGTCAGCGGCAGGAAATCGGCGCCGATCGGCCGCGTGACGAAGATGCCGCCGAGCACGGCCAGGATCCCGCTTGCGGCAATCGAGATCATGATCAGTTCGAGATGGCTGAGCGCCAGGCTCGGCAGGCTGTTCTGCGTATAGATCGGCGACGCCCCGAACTTGGTCAGCGGCGCAAGAACAGGCGTCAGCCACTCCGGGCGAAACAGCAGCACCAGCAGCAGCGCCAGCGCGAGGAGGCGGAAGAGATTGGCGGCGAGAAATTTCATGCTTTACGGCCCAGCTCGATCAGATGCTGGATCGAGATCGAACCGACAGGCACCTTGCGCTCGTCCTCGACCGTCGCCTCGTCCGCGCCCTGCCAGATCAATTCGGCCAGCGCGTCGCGGAGGTTGAGGCTCTGCGGCAGGCTGTGATCAAGGCCGGGCCGTGGCGGCTGCATGCTCTCCTTCAGCGGCAGGAGCGACATCAGCTTCAACGCGCGATCGGATGTGCCTGTCAGCTGCTGCACGAAAGGATCGGCCGGCTCGGTCAGGATCTTCTCGGGTTCCGAGCATTGCAGCAGCTTGCCTTCGCTCATGACGGCGATCTTGTCGCCGAGATGGAAGGCCTCGTCCATATCATGGGTCACGAGAATGACGGTCGTGCCGAACTGCTTCTGGATGGCGAGCAGATCGTCCTGCGCCTTGCCGCGAATGACGGGGTCGAGCGCGCCGAAGGGCTCGTCCATCAGCAGCAGTTCCGGTTCGGCCGCAAGGGCGCGCGCCACGCCGACGCGCTGCTGCTGGCCGCCGGAAAGCTGGCTCGGATATTTCCCGGCAAAGGCGCCGGGGTCGAGATGGAAGAGATTGAGGAGTTCTTCGACGCGGCCGTCGATGCGCGCTTTCTCCCAGCCAAGCAGCTCGGGGACGGTGGCGATATTCTGCGCGACCGTGCGGTGCGGAAAAAGCCCATGCCCCTGGATGGCGTAGCCGATGCGGCGGCGAAGCTCGGTCGCCGGCACGTTCATGATGTCTTCGCCGGCAACAGAGATGTGACCCTCCGATATCGGCACCAGCCGGTTGATCATACGCATCAGCGTCGACTTGCCGGAGCCGGAGGTGCCGACGATGACGGTGATCGTGCCCTTTTCCATGCTCATGCTGACATTATCGACCACGGTCGCGCTGCCATAACGCTTGGTGACGCCCTTGAGCTCGATCATGTTGGTCATGCGCGTTGTCCCCGGATGCTGTCGATGACCGCATCGAGGATGACGGCCGATGAGAAGGCGAGAAAGACCGTCGGCACGGCGCCGAGCAGCACGAGGTCATTGGCCGTCTGGCCGATGCCCTGGAAGATGAAGAGGCCGAAGCCGCCGCCGCCGATGAGCGCCGCCACGGTGACGAGGCCGATCGCTTGTACCAGCACGATGCGAATGCCTGTCAGGATAACCGGAAAGGCGAGCGGCAGGTCGATGCCGGTCAGGATTTGCCGGCGCGTCAAGCCCATGCCGGCGGCGGAATCGCGCACGGAAGGATCGACGCCGGCAAGGCCGACAACGGTATTGGCGACGATCGGCAGCAGCGAATAGATGACGAGCGCCACCAGCGCCGGCGCGACGCCGATACCCTTCACGCCGATCGCGGCCGCGAGGGGCACATGGGCGGCGATATAGCCGAGCGGCAGCATCAGGATGCCGAACAGCGCCAGGCTCGGAATGGTCTGCACAAGGCTCAGCGCCCGCAGCACCACGGCGCGGATACGCGGCTGCCAGTAGCAGAAGATGCCGAGGGGCAGCGCAAGCACGATGGCGATGGCGACGGAGCCGAGGGAGAGGAATACATGGCCGAGCGCCTCGTGCCAGAACTTGTCGGCATTGTTGGCGTATTCCTTCATGATCGAGAGATTGTTGAGCAGGTCGGAGCGAAGCACGACCGCGAGCAAGGCGGCATAAAGCGCCAGTGCTGCGACCCTCAGCCATGGCGTCAGCTGCAGTTTCACCAGAGCATCCGAGATCATCAACCCCACAACGGCCAGCAGCACCCAGAAGGAACCGCCGGGCGTGATGCGCGCCACGGTGCTGCCCGCCGGCGTCGCGGCGGTCGAGACGAGGCCGAGCGTGACGATCAGTGCGGCGATCGCAAGCGTGGCGATGCCGAGGCGAATGAGCTGATTGTGCAGGAAAAGCGCCGCAAGTGCCGCCGCGGCCAGAAGGGCGAGCAAGGTCATAGCGGACGGCTGGGCAATGAGCTGCGTCAGCAGTTGTGGCTTGCCGGCGGCGATGCGGTTCGCCTTGACGATGATGAACGGCATCCAGGCCGTCGCCAGCGCGCCGCCCGCCACCAGCACCACTCCGAGACGGTCCACTCGGCGGACCGCTAGCGCATCTTCCATCAGGCAAGCTCCGTCAGCGCATGGGCCGAGAATTCAAGGCGGGTTCGGACAAGACCATGCCCATTCGAATGTCCGCGGCTCCACCTTATCAAAATGGAGCCGCAGGAGCAGCGGCAAAGCCTTACTTCAAGAAACCATTGTCCTTGAGGTAGGATTCGGCAACGGCCTTGGCCGGCTCGCCATCGACCTGGATGCGGCCGTTCAGCTTGCGCAGCACGTCGGCGGTCAGGCCCTTGAAGATCGGCGCCAGAACCTCTTCAATCTTCGGATTGGCCTTCAGCACGGCCTCACGGATGATCGGCGTCGGCGCATAGACCGGCTGCACGCTCTTGTCGTCCTCAAGGACAGTCAGTTCGGCGGCTTCGATGGCGCCGTCGGTGCCGTAGACCATCGCCGTGTTGACGCCGTTGGTCTGGTCGGCCGCAGCCTTGATCGTCGCCGCCGTATCGCCGCCCGAGAGCACGACTTCCTGATCCGGCTTCAGCTTGAAGCTGTAGGTGGTCTCGAAGGCCGGCAGGGCCGCTGGAGAATTGACGAACTCGGAAGAGGCGGCGATCTTGACCGCGCCTTCGCCGGCCACCCACTTGCCGAAATCGGACATGGTCTTCAGCTTGGCCGGGCCGGCGACATCATTGCGCACGGCGATCGCCCAGGTGTTGTTGGCAGGCGACGGTGTCAGCCAGACGATCTTGTTGGCGTCGTAATCCAGCTTCTTGGCCAGATCGTAGCCCTGCTGCAGGTTCTTCCAGGCGGCATCGTCGGCCTTGTTGAAGAAGAAGCCGGCATTGCCGGTATATTCGGCATAGATGTCGATCTCGCCAGCGGTGATCGCCTTGCGCACGACGGGCGTCGTGCCGAGCGCGATGCGATCCTGCGCCTTAATGCCGTTGGCGTTGAGTGCTGCGAGGATGATGTTGCCGAGCAGCGTTCCTTCGGTGTCGATCTTCGAGGAGACGACGACATCGGCGGCGCTGGCGCCGCTGGAAAGGAGGGCCGTCAGCGTGGCGGCAAGTGCAAGCTTCTTGAACATGATGTTTCCCTTTGTACCCCGTTAAATCTTTGCTCTGCTTGTCCGCGTCGCCTGGCAAGGCCCCAGTCCGGACAGGCAGGCTTCGAGCGGGCCGGCGGCCCACAGGCGAATTCGTGGCTGCTTCAGGCACGTAGCGCTCATCGCGGAAAAGTCGATGTCGCTCCGGATTCCCGTTGCAGTCGCGCGATTATGACGAGCGTACTCGACATTCGCGCGAAATTGGATTTCTTTTTTCGGGGGCAAGTGCGTTTGTTTTTGTTCCCCTTACCCGTTTGGCGCTGTTCCGATCTCATTTTCGCGGCTGGATCAGTGAGGCGACGAGGAAACGATAGCGGTCGCTTTTCGGCTTAGGGATATCTTTTTTCGAGAACACATCATATCGTCCGGATATTGTTGACATTGCCGTGGTCGAAGCAGGCCAGGCGCTGTGGATGAAAGGGAATGGGATTTGTATCTCGGCGCATTGTTCGTAGCCGACATGGTGTTCTCCGTCGGCTCGGTGAGGGAGACGGCGCGCCGGCTCTCTTTCTCGGCCTCGACCGTCTCCGGTGCGCTGCGCCGGCTCGAAACCGAATTGGCATTGAAGCTGGTCGAGCGCGCTTCCGGCGAGCTTGCGACCTTATTGGCGAGCTCGAAGGTTCAGAAGGGGTTGCAGCCTATTCTCGCCAGCATCCGCCAGCTTTCGGTCCTGATGAAGGAGCCGCCGGCGCCAGGGGACTATGACCAATGGGCTGCGCGTTTGCCGCTGAAGATCGCCACCATCGAACGCTTCCTCGAGGTGGCCGATCAGGGCAGCATCAACCGCGCCGCCCGCCGCCTGCGGCTGGGCCAGCCGCAGCTTTCGCTGCAGATCGCCAATCTGGAGGAGCTGTTCGGCTGCCGCCTGTTCGAGCGGCAGGCGCAAGGCTCGGTGCTGACGGAAGCGGGCCATGAGGTTCACGCCATCCTAGCAGCCATCGTGCAGGCATGGGACGAGATGAAAGCGGCGGCGGACGAGCGCTTTCAGCGGACCGCCCGCGCGGTCCGCATCGGCTCGATCATTCCCACCGGCTCGGAAAGCTGGGTGGCACGCTCGCTCGCAAGCCTGGTGTCGCGCTGGAACATCGGCGGTAACAGCAACATGCTGTCGCTGATGCTGATGACGGCCGACGATCTGCGCGAAGCGCTCCGATCCGGCCGCATCGACGTCGCCATTGTCGATTCTGTCTTCGGCCTCGACGCCTTCGAGCATATGGAACTGGTCGCGACCGACATGGTGGCGATCGCCCCGCCCGACAGCACGGAAGAGACCTTTGCCGCGCTCGTAGAAAACCATCCCCTCTGCGTACCGAGCCCCCGCACCGGCATCGGCAATGCCGCGACCGCCTTCGGCTATGACAGCCACGACCGCCGCCGGTTTCGTGGCCGCGATATCACCTCGGCCGACTCGCTGCCCGTCATCGTCGACCTCGTTGCCAATCACGGCTACGTCTCGTTCCTCGGCCGCGTCAGTGCCTTGCCGATTGCCGACAAGGTGCGGATCGTCGATCCGGATGAACTCCTGCCATTGTCCTATCATCTCGCCCATAATGGCCGCAAAGCCTCCGTCGAAGCCTGCCGGCTGATCGAGCAGGCGGTTCGCGAATTGGTCGGCGATATGGCGACGCCGCGAAAGCGCCTGCCCTTCCGAAGCTAAAGCAATTCCAGGAAAAGTGCTGAGCGGTTTTCCGCCTGGAATTGCTAGGAAACAAAGAGATGGAGCGGTTCAGAGATTCCGCGAAAAGCTGAACAGTTCCAGCGGAACTATTGCGCCATTTTCGCATTCAGGTAGGTTAGGTTAGTCCGGGCGTACGCAGCCGGGGGCTCGTTCGGCACCCAAGGAGACCATAGATGAAAATTCTTGCAACGGCGCTTATCGCATTAGGTATTCTCGCTTTACCCGCTACTTACGCCGAGGCGCGTGATCATCATCACCGCTGGCATCATCATCGGCCTGTCGTGAAGCATCATCACCACCGCCGTCATTATTATCGCTCTCATCATGGTTGGCATCACCATTATGGCTGGCGGCATCAGTCACGTCATCATCGCTGGCACAGCCGGCCGCATTTCTCACATAACTGACGATCGCGGATAGATGCGAAAACGGCGCTTTGAGCGCCGTTTTTGACAGCCCTCGCGATTGACCTACCTCCCATGCTGGACCGCTGACGTCGCAACGGTCCTTCCGCTAAGCTTGCGACTTCGCCGCCGCCTGCGCCCCTGCGGCCGACGAGCTGAGGCTTCGCCAGCTCATGAGCGATGAAAGGCACTGCGAAATTGCCTGCCGCCCACCCTAAGTGGAACCATCGAAGGCTCAATTGCGTTTATTATCTGGTCCGGACGACGCGAATGATCCGAGTCGCGTTTGCGTCCGGCGTTCAAGGAGGCTGGAAATGAAAATTCTGGCAACAGCGCTCATAGCGCTAGGTATGCTCGCGCTGCCTGCAACCCATGCCGAAGCGCGTCGTCACTACCATCATTGGCACCACCATCACTACCGCGTGATGGTCTATAGGCCCTACTATTATCATCGCGACTACTATCGCCCGTATTATCGACCGTATCGCTCTTACTACCGGCCCTATTATGGCTACGATGAGCCCTACTATGGCGGCTATCAGCCACTTTACTCGTTCGGTCTGTTTGGCGGCTTCGGCGGCTTTCACCACCATCATCATCACGGCTGGGACGGCGACCGTGGATATTACCATGGCGGCTATCACGGCTGGCATGGCGGCGGCAGACATTGGCGGTATTACAGCGAGCCGCATTTCTCGCACAACTGACGAGCCGGCCGACAGCAAAACGGCGCCTTTCGGCGCCGCTTCCTGACCAAACTGGATCCGCTCAAGCCGGGTTCAGCACATGAACGGCGCGGTCGGCCATCAGATGCTTCACCTTCTCGCCATAAGCGGCCATATGCGCGGACGCCGCATGGGCCTTCAGCGCCTCCATGCTTGCCCATTTCTCGACCACGACGAACGTATCAGGCCCGAAGGCCGGATCTGCTCCCTCGACATCGACGACGGCGGTATATTCGATGCAGCCGTCTTCGGCATGAACAGCCGGAACATTCGCCTGGAAGACGTCGAGCACCTCGGCACGCTTGCCGGGCTTGGCGGTGAGGATGGCGAGAACATGGATCATGATGATGTCCTTGAAACGATAGGCGATAGGGATGAAGAATAACGGACGCCGCCGATTGCGCGGCCGGTTTCAATCTCTATCACGGAACGGGGCGTTCCAAACGCCGAACTTCAGTTTTGTTGGTCGCGCGGCGGATCCTGCCCGGCTGGCTGGCTTCACATCCGGTTGATGTGCTTCGGATCGAGCGATCCGCTCAGCAGATGACCGAAGGCGATGAGGTTGCCCTGCAGACGGCCACGCCGGTCGATATGGGGTGGTGGGTTGACGGAGCCGGCGAGGTTTGAGGCAACATTGCCGCCCATCAGCTTCAGCGCCCATTTCAGCGAGACGGAGCGCTTCTTGACGAGGTAAAGCGGATTAGCCACCTGGGAGTATCCCAGGCGTAGCCCGGACGTGCGCCCGGCCTTGACGCCGAGATGGACGCCACGCAGGCGATTGAACTTGACGATCTTGCCGAAAGGACGCAGCCGCCGGCACAGATCGACATCTTCCTGCCAGCCGTAGAGCGGCAGATCTTCGTCGAAATAGATGCCGTTTGCGAGCATCTGCTTCCGGCGGAAGATCATGTTGCAGCCATAGGCGTTGTGCGTGGCCTCGATCGTCGGCGCCGGAAAGGGAGTGGCATCGGCTGCGAGCGCCGCATCCGCTTCCTGCGCCGTCATGCCCAGCCCGAGGATACCGTCACGGACGACTTCGCCTGTTGCCACCACGATCTCTTCATCCGCCTCGAACAGGGCTTCCGTCTCGGCGAGATAGTTCGTCGCCGGGAAGAAATCGTCATCGAAGAAGACGACCACATCGACGCCGACAGCCGCATCGATGATGGCATTGCGCTGCGGGCAGCTTCCCTGCGGCGACGAGAGGATCGTCACCGGAAACGGTGCGGAGCTCAAGCGCGCCATGTCGATATCGTCATGTTTGGTCGGGCACAGGAAGAGGTGATCTGGCTTGCGCTCCTGTGTCGCGAGCCTGTCGATCATTGCGGCGAGTATAGCTTTGCGACCGCATGTCGCCACGCCAACGGCAATCTTCATGGTGCATCCTCCGAGCCTTATCCGAGGTGCACAGAACCATCGAAATCTGAATCTTTGGTTGTATTAATCGCGTGCATTCAACGCATCGCCATAAAGGCGCTTCATTCACCGGAAGGGCGGCAACTTGCCCAAGTCTTGCGGGACTGATTGCAGCCGCAGGCGCTGATTTAAAAATGGCTCACTTGAAATCGCTGGGTGTGTAAGGCTTGCATTTATAGGGTGTTGAGCCTTCCCTGTCCTGAACGACCGCATTACCGTCGGGATCAAGCTTCAAAGTCCAGGACGTTTGCAAGCCGTTCGACCCCATGAAACCGCCGATGAAGGTTACGTCGTCTCCTTGCCGGCTGAATGCGGTGACACCGCCAAGGTGGCGTTGATATTCCTGCGAGCGCATGACGACGCCGACGAGAGCCGCCGATCCGGTGGACGCTGACAGGCCGTATCCGCCATTGGGCGCGCAAGGCGTCATGTCGGAGATAAATGGGCCGCTGACGCAACTGAGGATATGGCCGAACTGCTTTTTGGAATTCAGGTGAACGTATACATTGGCGTCGCCGTCACCCTTGCAGAGCAGATGCGCTGGTTTCTCTGCGGGAGCGGCCATCGCCGTTCCAGCGGCTGCCAGATAGGCGGTGGCAGCGATTGCGTTCATGAGCTTCATTGAGGTCTCCGGTTCAGCCATCTTCAGCTCACACTTTCGAAAGGTCGAGCGCAATCCATTTTGTTCTGGATGACACCCGATCCCTGAATAGGGCGCTTCGGATTGCGATATTGCCGCCACGAATAGAGCAAAGAAGTGCCAAGGAACGGCAGCGCAGATCATTCGATACTAAGTGATTGGAAACAAATGGTGCCGCTTACGTGACTCGAACACGTGACCCCATCATTACGAATGATGTGCTCTACCGACTGAGCTAAAGCGGCATTCTGCGGAGCATTAGGTTCGGCCCCGCGATTTGCATGGCGCTGATACAGTCTATGCCGTCAGATTTCAAGCGCTCAAATCGCCAATTGGCAAAAAAGCGAGACGCTTGTGAAAAAAGAACCTTTTTTCAGCGCCGGTCAAAGCGCCAGCCGGGCGCGGGCCTGCCGGTATTCTGCTTCCAATCTGTCGACGAGGGCTGAAACTGGCTGGATGGATTTGACGGCGCCGATGCCCTGGCCGGAGCCCCAGATATCCTTCCAGGCCTTTACGCCGGTCGTGGCGGCTTCGAAATCCATTTTCGAAGGGTCGGCTTCGGGCAGATTGTCGGGATCCAGCCCGGCGGTGCGGATCGATGGCTTCAGATAATTGCCATGAACGCCGGTGAAATAGTTGGAATAGACGATATCGGCGGCGGTGCCCTCGACGATCGCCTGCTTGTAGGCATCCGCCGCGCGCGCTTCCTCCGTCGCGATGAAGGGCGAACCGATATAGGCCATATCGGCGCCGGCCGCCTGCGCCGCCAGGATGCCGCCGCCGGTGGCGATCGCACCCGCCAGCAGCAGCGGCCCGTCGAACCATTCGCGGATCTCCTGCACGAGCGCGAAGGGCGAGAGTTGGCCGGCGTGACCGCCCGCGCCTGCGGCGACCGCGATCAGCCCATCCGCACCCTTGCGGATCGCCGAGTTCGCATGCCGGTTGTTGATGATGTCGTGCAGCACGATGCCGCCATAGGAATGTACGGCCGCATTCACCTCGGGCACCGCGCCGAGCGAGGAGATGACGATCGGCACCTTGTACTTCACGCAAAGCATAAGATCATGCTCCAGGCGCCTGTTCGACGTATGGACGATCTGGTTGACCGCAAATGGAGCTGCCGGCCGCTCCGGATTTGCGGCATTGTATGCGGCAAGATCCTCGGTGATCATCGCCAGCCACTCGTCGAGCTGGCTTTCCGGGCGCGCGTTGAGCGCCGGAAAGGAGCCGACCACGCCAGCCTTGCATTGCGCCAGCGTCAGCGCCGGATGCGAGATGATGAAAAGAGGCGAAGCCACGACCGGCAGGCGCAGACGCTCGGTCAGGATGGAGGGAAGAGCCATGAACATCATCCGCTATTTGACGTTTACGAAAACGTCAAAGGGATAGCAGATGTGGATCGTGAGGGGAAGATGGAGGGAGGCAATAGGCAGTAGGGAATAGGCAGTGGGCAATAGTGATTGACCGCGTCCGCGATGGAGGCTCTTTACCTACTGCCTACTGCCTACTGCCTACTGCCTACTGCCTCCCTCCACCCCATTTGCGTCGTCTTTGCCACTTATCCCCGCCCGAGTATCCGCAGCTCCCGCCGGAGGCTTGCGTATTGCCGGACGGGGCGTTACCGAATCCGGTTAACGAATGCTAAAACTATGGCTGTCTTGCTCGTCGAGTATGCGAGTATGCCGCGAGTAAGAGTAAAGGACCTGATGTGAGCGGATTAGAAACGGCTATCAGAAGCGCGTTGGACCGGTCCGATCGCGCCAATCCGGAGATCCGGGCTCGCATCTATCAATCGGCACGGCAGGCGCTGGAAGCCGGCCTCCGCAAGCAGGACATTACCGATATCGACATCGTCGCCGGCCAGCGTCAGCGACTGGAAGCGACGATCCGGCAGATCGAGGCCGAGGAGCGCACCCGCCCGGTGCAGGAGATGCCTGTTTCGCCGGAGCTCGACGCCCCGAAAGTTTCCTCTGCTCCAGAACCCGCGCAGCGGCCGGATCCGGTCATGAGCGTGCGTGGCGAAACCCGCGATCCGCCGCTTTCGGCGCGTGCGCGTGAAGCCGCCGAGCCGATGTCGGTGGAGCCCGCGGCGCGTGAGAGCGATTTCGGCGATATGCGCGCCGGTCCCGCCGATCATCTCGGTGCAGACAGCGACACGCGCTCAATGGCCGATGTACCCGCCCCGGCCCGATCGATGAACTTCAAGCCGGAGCGGGCCGCCGTGCGCCGCAAGCCCCGCAAGTTCTTTTCGCGCCTGCTGATCTTCTGCATCCTGCTCGCCTTCCTCGGCGTCGGCGCCTGGTGGATCAAGACATCGGGCGTGTTCATGTCCGCCGCGCAGAGGGATACGAGCGTGCGCAACCCGCCGGCGCATGTCGATTCGCAGGATTTCAGTGGTAATAGCGGCGACGATACGTCCGACGAGGATGATAACAGTGGTCCCGTCAATCCTGGACTGGCGACCATCGATCCGCAGAACAGCTTCTCCGACGAATGGGTCGAAGTGCTGAAGCCGACGGACGCTCAGAAGGTCGCAACCGGCCAGCAGTCGAAGGCGGAGAATGTCTCGGAAAATGACGGGCCAGCCGTGCGGTTGACCTCGCTCAGCAGCGGTTCGGACGGGAACGCGACGGTCGAAGTGCCCGTCAATGTGCTGCAGCAGATGGCAGGCAAGACATCGACGATCGCACTGACGCTGCAGTCCACCTCGGACGCAGCGACGCAGATCACCGTGGAATGCGATTTCGGCTCGCTCGGCCGCTGCGGACGCCATCGCTTCACCGTCAGCCGCCAGAAGACGGATGCGCTTTTCCAGATCCAGTTCGATCGCTCGCTGGCGCCGACCAGTCCCGGCCGCCTCATCATCAACAGCGATGTCGATGGCAAGGCTCGTGGCGTCAATATCTACGCCATCCGCGTTCTGCCGGGGCAATAGGAGCAATTCCAGGAAAAGTGCGCAGCGGTTTTCCGTCCGGAATTGCAAGACAACAAAGCGATAGAACGGTTCAGAGATTCCCTGAAAAGCTGAGCCGCTTTTGAGCATGTCGCGCAAAAGTGTGCAGCGGTTTTGCGACAACGTCATGCGCGAAATCAAAGGCCTAAAGCGTGGGAAGCGAGTCTGAAAGATCGCGACACGCTTTAGATCTCGCCTATTTGAAAAAGCTTGCTCCCATGCCGAGGATCTTGTCGTCGATCTCGCCGATGGCTTTCTTGTCCTTGCCGTCATAGTCGAGCGTCAGCAGAATGTGACGGATGAGGTTCAGGCGCGCCCGCCGCTTGTCGTTGGCGCGGAGGACGGTCCAGGGCGCATAATCGGTATGCGTTTCCTCCAGCATGCGATCGCGCTTTTCGCCGTAATCCTTCCATTTCGGCAGGGCCGCGATATCCATCGAGGAAAGTTTCCAGACCGCGCGCGGATCATGGCGCCGGTCGTGGAAGCGCTTCAGCTGCATCTCCCGGCCGATATCGAGATAGAATTTGAAGAAATGGATGTCGTCCTGGACGATGAGCCTTTCCATCCGTGGCGCCTGCTTCAGGAACTGTTCGTATTGCTTCGGCGTGCAGAAGCCCATGACCGGCTCGACGCCGGCGCGGTTATACCATGAGCGGTCGAACAGCACGAATTCGCCCGCCGTCGGGAACTGGGCGACATAGCGCTGGAAATACCATTGGCCGGTCTCGCGATCCGTCGGCTTGGTCAGTGCCACGACGCGCGCAAGGCGAGGGTTCATATGCGCCGAGGTCGCGGCGATCGATCCGCCCTTGCCCGCCGCGTCGCGCCCTTCGAAGAGCGCCATCACCCGCTTGCCGGTCGCCTGCAGCCAGAACTGCACCTTGATGAGTTCGATCTGCAGCGCCTCCAGCTCGTCCAGATAATCCTCTTCCTTGAGCTTCTTCCTGTAGGGATAGTCACCGGATGTCAGCGCCTCGTCGTCGATCCAGTCCGGCAGAACGGGATCATCGACATCGAACATGCGCTTTGTGCCATGGATATCCAGTTCCACCGCGCGGCTTTCGGTTTCCTCTCCCATATATCGGCTCCTCGCTTGTTTACGCTTCGTTAATCCTGCCGCTCGGCCGCAGCAAAAAAGCTCTTCGGAGAAATTGGAGCTTTTATCCAATAGTTTCAAGCCCTTTGCCCACTTCCTCTTTTGCCGGCTACATTTATTATGGTCAGTTGCCGGCTTCTGTGGATAGAGCCGAATACTTCTGTCATGAATCACGTCTAAGACGCGGAATCCAGCATTCCATGACGATAGGCGAAGGGACGGGCGCATTTGGAAAACGAATGGTCATTTGTCAGGAAGTTGGCGGTGCGGTTGCGGCAGGAGGTTGCCATCCTCATCTTGGCGACGCTCATCGCCATACTTGCGCTCATTGAAGGTATCAATACGGGCGCCGTATTCTGGATCTGGATCATCGTCATAGTCGTCACGCTGCTTCGCCCGCCGCTGGTTGAGCGGGTAGAGGTGCCGTCACAGGCCGAGCCTGCGCCCGCCGATGCGCAAACCCTGTTGCGCACCGCCTTTGCGGGACTGGCGGCACTCGACATGCCGGTGCTGATCATCGACCGGGAGGCGTCGGTGCTGGTGCAGAACATGGCCGTCGAAAAAGCCTTCGGTGCCTTTCCGATCGGCGCCCATATTTCTTCGAAGCTGCGCTCGCCGGCCCTGCTTGACATGGTTCGCGAAACCATTGCCACCAACGCGCCGAACCAGATCGAGCATTCCGAGCGCCTGCCCTCCGAGCGGGTCTATGTCGTCCGCATCGCGCCCATCGACGTGCCGGAGACCGATGCGCGGGCGGAAGCGCTTTTCCTGCTGTCCTTCCGAGACATATCCGAGCTGCGCCACATCGATCGCATGCGCTCCGATTTCGTCGCCAACGCCAGCCATGAACTGCGCACGCCGCTCGCGTCGCTGCGGGGCTTCATCGAGACGATCCAAGGGCCTGCCAAATCGGATCCGAAGGCGCAGCAGCGCTTCCTTGGAATTATGTTCGACCAGACGACGCGCATGAGCAGGCTGGTCGACGACCTGCTGTCGCTGTCCAGGCTGGAGCTGAAGTCGCACATCGCGCCGGATCAGAAGGTGGATCTGGTGCCGCTGCTCGGCCACGTGCGCGACTCGCTGCTTCCCCTTGCCGGAGATCTCGACATCTCGATCAACCTGCACCTGCCGCCCGGAAAGGTCGAGGTATCGGGCGATCGCGACGAGCTGGTGCAGGTCTTCGAAAACCTGATCGAGAACGCCTGCAAATACGGCCAGGAGGGCAAGCTGGTCGATGTTTCGCTCCGGAATGATGCGGGCCAGGGCGTCGAGGTCGTCGTCTCCGACCAGGGGCCGGGGATTCCCGCGGAACATGTGCCGCGTCTGACCGAGCGCTTCTATCGCGTAAGCGTTGAGGACAGCCGCTCCAAGAAGGGCACCGGTCTCGGGCTTGCCATCGTCAAGCACATTCTCACCCGCCACCGCGCCAGATTGATCGTCAAGTCCGAAGTAGGGAAGGGAACCGACTTTACGGTCCGTTTCTGAATACCTCTGTGAATCGCCATTTCGGGCCAGTTTTATCCAAACAATATCAGTTAGATGAACTGTCATAATTGTTTCACTCGCCTGACATAAAAGGGCGGTGTTTTCGCCAGTAAGAATGGATCGCTGAAAAGGTGGATGTGGCGTCCGCGGCAGTGCTCTTCAAAGCTCATTAGAGGATTCATTATGAATGCTTTGAAATTATCCATTCTTGCGCTGGTTGCGTCGGCCGCCTTTTCAGGTGCCGCCACGGCGCGCGATCAAATCCAGATCGCCGGCTCATCTACGGTATTTCCGTATGCCAAGATCGTCGCCGAATCCTTTGGCGAGACCTTTGCCAATTTCAAGACTCCCGTGGTGGAGTCCGGCGGCTCCGGAGCCGGCCTGAAGGAATTCTGCAAGGGTGTCGGAACGGATTCCATCGACATCGCCAATTCGTCGCGCCCGATCAAGGACAGCGAAGTTCAAGCCTGCAAGGCCGCCGGCGTCGCCGATATCCAGCAGATCAAGATCGGCTATGACGGCATCGTCTTCGCCTTCGACAAGAGCAATCCGGACATCAGGTTCGAGCCGGTCGATCTCTACAAGGCGCTTGCCGCCGAGGTCGTCGTCGACGGCAAGCTGATTGCCAACCCTTACAAGAAGTGGTCGCAGATCAATCCGTCGCTGCCGGATTTCGAAATATCGGCCTATATTCCGGGCGAGAAGCACGGCACGCGCGAAGTCTTCGAGGAAAAGGTGCTTGCCGCCGGCTGCAAGGCCTCCGGCGCGGTTGATGCGATCAAGGCTGCGGTCAAGGCGGCCGACCAGCAGGCAGAAAAGTGCATTGCCGTGCGCAAGGACGGCGTTGCTGTCGACATCGACGGCGACTATCCGGAGACACTGGCCCGCATCAATGCCAACAAGCATGGCATTGGTGTTTTCGGTCTCTATTTCTTCCAGAACAATGCCGACAAGCTTAAGGTCGCCACCGTCGGCGGCATCGTGCCCTCGGGCCAGACGATTGCCGACGGCACCTATCCTGTGTCGAGGCCGTTGTTCTTCTACGTCAAGAAGGCCCATCTGGGCGTCATCCCGGGCCTCAAGGAATATGTCGATTTCTTCACGAGCGATCAGATGATCGGACCGGACAGCCCGCTGGCGGAATATGGCCTCGTGCCGGCGCCGGATGCCGAGCGCGACCGGATCCGCAAGGATTTCGCGGATGGGAAGATCATGTGAATGCGTAAGGATTGAGCGGCGGCGCGGCCCCATGGCTGCGCCGGCGTTCGCCGGGGAATGGGAATGAGTGTATCGCTGCTGCTGCTGTGCCTGTCGGTCATCGGCGCCTCCGCTTTCGTGCTGGGGCGGGTGAGGGCGGCTGCGCTGTCGGGCGGCGGGTCCTCGTCCATGCATTCCCGGCTCGGATATTACGGTGCTTATGCCGCCATATGGGCGGTGCTTCCGGCTCTCGCGCTCGTCTGTGTGTGGTTGATCGTCAGCCCTATCGTCATCGATCGCGTGGTGACGAAATCCTTTCCAGATGAGGTCAGGTCTCTGCCGCAGGCGGAGCTCAATCTCAGCTACGGCATGGTGCGCAGCATCGCCCGCGGCATGCGCCTGCTGGATAGCCAGGAGCTTGCCGAAGTTGCCCGCGGCACGGCCGACCTGCAATTGCTGCTGGCGCAGAAGGGCGTGCCGCTCGCGGTCCGTCCCACCGGCTACATGATCGACGCCGCCAACAAATACAACGATATGCGCGAAATCAGCCGGATGGTGATGTCCGCAGTCGCAATCCTTTTGGCGCTGCTTTGCTCGCTCTATGGCCTGCGCGTCATCGCTCCGCGTTTCCGTGCCCGCAACCGCGTCGAACAGGTCATTCTCGGCGCGCTGATCGTCGCCTCCTCCATCGCCGTGCTGACGACGGTCGGCATCGCCGTTTCGATGCTTTCGGAAGCGGCGCGCTTCTTCAGCATGGTGCCTGCGAAGGAGTTCTTTTTCGGAACAGTCTGGGATCCGCGCTTTACCGGCGCCGGCTCGCTGACCTCGGGTACCTTCGGTCTGATACCGCTGCTGGCGGGCACGATCTATATCGGCCTCGTTGCCATGCTCTTCGCCGTGCCCATCGGCCTGTTCGCCGCGATCTACATGGCCGAATATGCCTCGGCGCGCGTCCGCTCCGTTGCCAAGCCGATGCTGGAGGTTCTGGCTGGCATTCCGACGATCGTCTACGGCTTCTTCGCCCTCGTCACCGTCGGTCCCTTCCTCAGGGACATCTCGGCCGAAATCGATGGTATGTTGACGGGAAATTACAGAAGCTTCATCGAGGCTCAGAGCGTGATGACGGCGGGCTTCGTCATGGGCGTCATGCTCATCCCTTACGTTTCCTCGCTGTCGGATGATATCATCATGGCCGTGCCGCGATCGTTGCGCGACGGCTCGCTCGGCCTCGGCGCCACCCGCTCGGAAACGGTTAAGCGCGTCCTGCTGCCGGCAGCGCTTCCGGGTATCGTCGGCGCGCTCTTGATGACCGCCTCGCGCGCGATCGGCGAAACGATGATTGTGGTGCTGGCCGCCGGCGTCGCCGCCCGCATGCAGTTCGATCCCTTCGAGCCCATGACCACCGTGACCGTGAAGATCGTCAACCAGCTGACCGGCGATCTGGAATTCACCTCGCCCCAGACGCTCGTCGCCTTTGCGCTCGGCATTACCCTGTTCTGCCTGACGCTGTGCCTCAACGTCTATGCCCTCTACGTTGTCCGCCGCTACAGGGAGCAATACGAATGAGCGATGTCGTATCCTCCCCGGTGTCGAATATGCCGCGTGGGCTCACACCCGGCGCCCCAGTGCGGCGTGATATCGGCATCAAGCGGCGCTATGCCGCCGAGCGCCGCTTCCGCGCCTATGGCGTCACGGCCGTTATCTTCGGCCTCGTCTTCCTTGCCATCCTGGTCTCGACCGTGGTGCGCACCGGCTACACCGCCTTTGTTCAGACATCGATCACCCTGCCGATCGAATTCACCGAGAAGGTGATCGACCCCACGGCCAAGCGGGTTACCGATCCGAAGGTGCTGATAGCAGCCAATTACCCGGTTCTGGTGCGTGACGCGCTGGTGAAAGCCTTGAATATCGATCCCGCCAATCGTGCGCTTGTCCGCGAGGCGACGGCGATGGTATCTGAGGGCGCGAGGATCGTGTTGCGCGACAAGGTCGTCGCCAACCCCTCGATCATGGGGACGACTGAGAGCGTCACCTTCCTTGCCAGCGCCAATATCGATTCCGCCAACAAGGGCCAGATCGATCTCGCCGTCGACGAGAAGGACCGCAAGATATCCGACCGGCAGGTCTCCTGGATGAAGCAGCTCAGCGAAAGCGGAGCCCTGCACAAGGCGTTCAATAATGGTCTCTTCGTGTCGGGCAATTCCAGCCGTCCGGAAGCCGCCGGTCTCGGCGTCGCGCTGATCGGCTCGCTCTATCTGATGCTGACCGTACTCGTGCTCGCTCTGCCGGTCGGCGTTGCCGCCTCGATCTATCTGGAGGAGTTCGCGCCGAAGAACCGGCTGACGGACCTGATCGAGGTCAATATCAACAATCTCGCCGCCGTGCCCTCCATCGTCTATGGCCTGCTGGGCCTCTCGGTCTTTATCAACATGATGGGGCTGCCGCGCTCTGCCTCGCTCGTCGGCGGGCTGGTTTTGAGCCTGATGACGCTGCCGATGATCATCATCGCGACGCGTTCTGCGTTGCGCGCCGTGCCGCCGTCGATCCGCAGCGCCGCGCTCGGTCTTGGCGCATCGCGCATGCAGGTGGTCTTCCATCATGTCCTGCCGCTCGCCATGCCAGGCATCCTGACAGGCACCATCCTCGGGCTTGCCCATGCGCTCGGGGAGACGGCGCCGCTGCTCTTGATCGGCATGGTCGCCTTCGTCGCCAATTATCCGACATCGCCGCTCGATCCCTCGACGGCGCTGCCGGTGCAGATCTACATGTGGGCCAGCGAAGCCGAGCGTGCCTTCGTCGAAAGAACGTCCGGCGCCATCATCGTCCTGCTTTTCTTCCTCGTCGCAATGAACATCGGCGCCATCCTGCTGCGCCGCCGCTTCGAACGGCGCTGGTAAGGGAGGGCCGAGGAATGAACATGATGAGCGAAGCCGCAAGCGAAAGAGCCTTGGCCAAGAAGATGACCACGATCCCCTACAAGATGATCGGCCAGGACGTCTCGGTTTTCTATGGGGACAAGCGCGCGCTCTTCGACGTCAACCTGAAGATCCGCGCCAATACGGTGACGGCGCTCATCGGCCCTTCCGGCTGCGGCAAGTCCACCTTCCTGCGCTGCCTCAACCGCATGAACGACACGATCGAGACCTGCCGCGTCACCGGCAAGATCACGCTCGACGATCAGGACGTCTACGACAACAGCATCGACGTGGTGGAGCTGCGCGCGCGCGTCGGCATGGTCTTCCAGAAGCCCAACCCGTTTCCGAAGTCGATCTATGAGAACGTCGCCTATGGGCCGCGCATCCATGGCCTGCATCGCTCCAAGGCCGATCTTAATCATATCGTCGAGACCAGCCTGCAGAAGGCGGGTCTTTGGGGCGAGGTCAAGGACAGGCTCCATGATGCCGGCACGAGCCTTTCGGGCGGTCAGCAGCAGCGCCTGTGCATCGCGCGCGCCGTTGCCGTCAGTCCGGAAGTCATCCTGATGGACGAGCCGTGCTCGGCGCTCGATCCGATCGCAACCGCCAAGGTCGAGGATCTTATTCATGAGCTGCGGGAAAACTTCACGATCGTCATCGTGACGCATTCCATGCAGCAGGCAGCCCGCGTTTCGCAGCGCACCGCAATGTTCCATCTCGGCCATCTGGTTGAGGAGAACGACACCGATAAAATGTTCACCAATCCCGACGATTACCGCACGCAGGATTACATCATGGGCCGTTTTGGTTGATGATGGCAGGCGCGCGGACCCTTTCACACAGTTCACCTTGAGGATAGAAAAATGGTCTCCACACACATTCTCTCTGCCTATGACGAAGACCTGAAGTTCCTGACGCGCCGCATTGCGGAAATGGGCGGCCTGGCCGAGCAGATGGTCAGCGACAGCGTACGCGCATTGGTCCAAAGCGATGCCGCCCTTGCGCAGAAGGTCATCTCAGACGACGTCGTTCTCGACCATGCCGAGCGCGAGGTCGGCGACAAGGCGATTGTCACCATCGCCCGTCGTCAGCCGATGGCCGCCGACCTGCGCGAGATCATGGGCTCGATCCGCATCGCTTCCGATCTGGAGCGCGTCGGCGATCTCGGCAAGAATACCGCCAAGCGCGTCATCGCCGTGCAAGGCACCGGCGTTCCGCGTCGTCTCGCCCGCGGCATCGAGCACCTCTCCGAACTGGCGCTGAGCCAGCTCAAGGAAGTTCTGGACGTCTACGCCACCCGTTCGCCCGACAAGGCCGTATCGATCCGTGAGCGCGACGAGGAAATCGACGCCATGTACACCTCGCTCTTCCGCGAGATGCTGACCTACATGATGGAAGATCCGCGCAATATCACCACCTGCACGCATCTTCTATTCTGCGCCAAGAACATCGAGCGCATCGGCGACCATGCCACCAACATCGCCGAGACGATCTATTACATGGCGACAGGCGCGCAGCCGGAAGGCGAGCGCCCGAAGGACGATACCGCCAATACCGTCGGCGCGGTGACGGAATAATCTGGAAGCGAAAAAGGAGACCAAAGGCGCATGGTTCCGAGAGTTGCTGTTGTAGAAGACGAGGAAGCGCTGAGCGTTCTGCTGCGCTACAATCTTGAGGCCGAAGGCTTCGAGGTCGACACGATCCTCAGAGGCGATGAGGCCGAGCTGCGTCTCCAGGAGCGCATCCCCGATCTCTTGATCCTCGACTGGATGCTCCCCGGCGTATCGGGCATCGAGCTCTGCCGCCGGCTGCGTATGCGGCCGGAGACGGAGCGCCTGCCGATCATCATGCTGACGGCCCGTGGCGAGGAAAGCGAGCGCGTGCGCGGGCTTTCCACCGGCGCGGACGATTATGTCGTCAAGCCGTTCTCGACGCCGGAGCTGATGGCCCGCGTCAAGGCGATGCTGCGGCGTGCCCGACCGGAGGTTCTCTCCACGGTGCTGCGTTGCGGCGATATCGAGCTGGACCGCGAAACCCATCGCGTCCACCGCAAGAGCCGCGAAGTGCGGTTGGGGCCGACGGAATTCCGCCTGCTGGAATTCCTGATGTCCTCGCCGGGCCGCGTCTTCTCGCGCTCGCAGCTGCTGGACGGCGTATGGGGGCACGATATCTATGTCGACGAACGCACTGTCGACGTCCATGTCGGCCGCCTGCGCAAGGCGCTCAATTTCTCCAATATGCAGGATGTCATCCGCACCGTTCGCGGCGCGGGCTACTCCATGGAAGCCTGAGCGGGAATACCCGATCAGGCACTCGACATTACAGCGCCGCGCGTCTTTCAAGACGTGCTAAGGTCGCTGTAACACCTTGGAATGCTGCATAATTTTCCCTTAAATCGATTTCGATTTAGGGAATTATGCAGTAGCGGCGGAAACAGAAAACGGGCCCCGAAGGGCCCGTTTCTTTATCTCAGTCATGGGAGCATTTCCAGGAAAAGTGCGGAGCGGTTTTCCGTCCGGGATGCGGGAATGCTCTGAGCATCTCAGCCGCGCGGCTGAGCCGGCCGACGCCGTTCGTGCACTGGCTGGTAGGCCAGGCGCTGATGGTAGGTGCAATAGGGCGATGAATCCGGGCTTTCGTTGCCGCAGAAGTGGAAATCGTCCTTCAGCGGGTCGCCCACCGGCCACTTGCAGGTGCGCTCCGTAAGCTCCGTCAGGCCGAGACGGCGGGAAATCGGAACGACGACGTTCGAGGCCGGGCGATATTGGATCTCGTTGACGGCATCGACTTCGATTTCTTCCTTCAGCATGGTCGCGCCCTGCTGGCGGGTAATCGTGCGGGTTGCGACGCGAGACGTGTAATTCGGAGCGCGGGGCGCGGCACTGCTGCGCTTCGGCGTACGTGCCGCAGTCGCCGTGCCGCCCGCCTTCGCTCGGCCGGGAAGGTTCAGGCGGTGCACCTTGCCGATGACGGCATTACGGCTCACGCCGCCAAGCTGCGCAGCGATCTGGCTGGCGCTTAACCCTTCGGACCATAGCTTCTTCAGCTTCTCGACGCGTTCGTCTGTCCAATTCATGCCCTGTCTCCGCTGTCGCGTTTCCGATGGCAGAATCCCTCACCATTGCCTCGCATGGGATCGAGGCACGAAACGCTTTAAAATTGTGGTGACTAGTTCCGCCGCATGCAGTCTAGCAATTGGTTTTTAACCTAGTGTGAGGCTGACTCCGTGACAAGAGTCGCGGGAATCTTGAGGAATCGATTTCGAGGTTTTCCCCAACTTGCTGCCCCGGCGTGGCATTTCTGCAATAGGCAGTGCCGAACGCATCTCTTTTGGCCGCCAGCGCTTTCTCGCACCTGCTAAATCGCCAGTTTTGTTGACATCGCGGTGCAAAACATCAATAGTGCCCAGGCCGCCGCAAGGCGGCATTTTTGATTTTTTCGGACCCGTTTCATCGAATGGAAGCGATTGGTCCTTAGGGTTGTGATCGAGGAGACATGCCATGGCAGAGACCGCGCCGCTTTACGATACCTATCTGCGTGCTCCGCTGCGGTTCGAGCGAGGCGAGGGCGTCTGGCTGGTTACCGAAAATGGCGAACGCTATCTCGATTTCGCAGCCGGCGTTGCGGTCAATTCGCTGGGTCATGCTCATCCGCATCTGGTTGCCGAACTAAAGGCGCAGGCCGACAAGGTCTGGCACCTGTCCAACCTCTATGAAGTACCCGGCCAGGAAAAGCTGTCGAAGCGGCTGACGGAAGTGACCTTCGCCGACAAGGTGTTCTTCACCAATTCGGGCGCGGAGGCGCTGGAATGCGCCATCAAGACGGCGCGGCGCTATCAATTCGCCAAGGGACATCCCGAAAAGTTCCACATCATCACCTTCGAAGGCGCCTTCCACGGCCGCACGATCGCGACGATCGCCGCCGGCGGCCAGGAGAAGTATATCGAAGGCTTCGGCCCGAAGGCGCCGGGTTTCGATCAGGTGCCGTTCGGTGACCTCGATGCCGTTCGCGCGGCCATCACCGACGCGACGGCCGCGATCCTGATCGAGCCGGTTCAGGGCGAGGGCGGCATCCGTCCCGCGACCAACGAGTTCCTGCGTGGCCTGCGGGAGATCTGCGACGAGCATGGCCTGCTGCTGGTTCTTGACGAAGTGCAGTGCGGCGTCGGCCGCACCGGCAAGCTCTTCGCCTATGAATGGGCTGGGATCAAGCCTGATATCATGGCCGTTGCCAAGGGCATCGGCGGCGGTTTCCCGCTGGGTGCCTGCCTCGCGACGGCGGAAGCCGCCTCGGGCATGAAGGCGGGCACGCACGGCTCGACCTATGGCGGCAATCCACTTGCCATGGCAGTCGGCAATGCGGTGCTGGACATCGTGCTCGCCGACGGCTTCCTGCAGCATGTGCGCGATATCGCTCTGGTGTTCCGCCAGGGTCTCGCCTCGCTGAAGGACCGTTTTCCCGACATCATCGAGGATGTTCGTGGCGAAGGCCTGATGCTCGGCATCAAGGCGGCAATTCCGCAGGCGGAGCTGCTGCAGGCGGTCCGCGCCGAGCATCTGCTGGGTGTGCCGGCTGGCGATAACGTCATCCGCCTCCTGCCGCCGCTGGTCGTGACCGCCGAGGAAGCGCGCGAGGGTCTCGCTCGCCTCGAGCGCGCCGCCGAGCGTGTGCGCACGGCCCGCATCAAGAAATCGGCTTGAACTCAGCGCCCGCAGTCGGGGCGGTTACCGCGCCGCGCGTCGAAGCGACGCGCAAAGGACGCGGTAATACTTAGAAATCGCATAAGCCTTCCCTTAAATCGATGGCGATTTAAGGGGTTATGCGTGCCCCACGCGGGCGTTATTGTTTTTTCTGGAGTACAGGTAAGGACATGGCTTCTCCGAAACACTTTCTCGATCTCTCTGCCGTTCCGGCTGCAGATCTGCGCGATATCATCGACGATGCGATCGTGCGAAAGCAGGCGCAGAAGGCTGGCACGGCCGACAAGCCGCTGGCCGGCAAGATGCTGGCGATGATCTTCGAGAAGCCGTCCACTCGAACCCGCGTCTCCTTCGATGTCGGCATGCGCCAGCTGGGCGGCGAGACGCTGTTCCTCTCCGGCACCGAAATGCAGCTCGGCCGCGCCGAGACGATCGGCGACACGGCGAAGGTGCTGTCGCGCTATGTCGACGCCATCATGATCCGCACGACCGATCACTCGCGCCTGCTGGAACTCGCGGAGCATGCGACCGTTCCGGTCATCAATGCTCTGACCGACGACACGCATCCCTGCCAGATCATGGCTGACATCATGACCTTCGAGGAGCATCGCGGCCCGATCAAGGGCAAGACGCTCGCCTGGACGGGCGATGGCAACAACGTGTTGCATTCGCTGATCGAAGGGGCCGCCCGTTTCGGCTATCGCATGAACATGGCCGTACCCCTTGGTTCCGAGCCGAAGGATCACTATCTGAACTGGGCCCGCAATGAGGGCGCCGAAATCATGCTCTCGCATGATGCCGATCGTGCGGTCGCCGGCGCCGATTGCGTGGTAACCGATACCTGGGTTTCCATGAATCAGGAACACCGGGCTCGCGGTCACAACGTCTTCCAGCCCTATCAGGTCAACAAGGCTTTGATGGCACAGGCCGGCCAAGACGCGTTGTTCATGCATTGCCTGCCCGCCCATCGCGGGGAGGAGGTGACGGACGAGGTGATCGACGGCCCGCAATCCGTTGTTTTCGATGAGGCGGAAAACCGTCTTCATGCGCAAAAGTCGATTCTTGCTTGGTGCCTGGGCGCGATCTGAGGATATGAGCCGCGTCTCGAGGGCGCGGGCGCAGTAGGAGTAAAGCAATGGCCGAAAATGCCGCCTCGCTGGGTCAATTCGATTTTGCCGGTGACGACCATGTCGTCCCCTTCCAGGTGGAAGGGCTCGATGTGCGTGGCCGCGCCGTGCAGCTTGGTCCGCTGCTGGATACGATCCTGGCACGGCACGACTATCCGACGCCGGTGGCGCGGCTGCTGGCCGAGGCGATCGTCCTGACCGTCCTGCTTGGCACCTCGCTGAAGTTCGAAGGTAAGTTCACCGTGCAGACCAAGGGCGACGGTCCCGTCGATCTTCTGGTCGCCGATTTCTCGACGCCGGAGAATGTCCGGGCCTATGCGCGTTTCAATGAGGAGGCGCTGGCAAAGGCCGTCGCCGAGGGCCGTACCGAGCCTGAACAGCTGCTCGGCAAGGGCGTGCTCGCCTTCACCATCGATCAAGGCCGTTTCAGCCAGCCCTATCAGGGTATCGTCGCGCTTGATGGCGCTTCGCTGGAGGAGATTGCCGGCACGTACTTCCGCCAGTCGGAACAGATCCCGACGCGTGTCCGCCTGGGTGCCGCAGAGCTTTTCGATCGCGATGGCGAGGGCAAGCCGCGTCACCGCTGGCGGGCCGGTGGCCTGATTGCCCAGTTCCTGCCGGAAGCCCCCGAGCGCATGCGCCAGCCGGATCTCCATGGCGGCGATGGCGATAGCGGCCTGCGCGATCATGCCGAAGACGATGCCTGGGCGGAAGCGCGCAGCCTGGTGGAAACCATCGACGCCGACGAATTGACGGATCCGCTTGTCGGTACCGAGCGCCTTCTCTATCGCCTGTTCCACGAGCGTGGCGTGCGCGTCTACGAGCCGAAGGCGGTTTTCGATCGCTGTTCGTGCTCGCGCGACAAGCTGAAGGGTGTGCTGAAGGGCTTTACGGCAGAAGAGATCGAGGCCAGCCAGGAGAATGGCGAAATCGCCGTCACCTGCGAGTTCTGCTCGACGACCTATCGTTTCGAAGCGTCGGAGATAGAAGCGGCCTGACGCTGCCGGTTGCGGCGGCTCAGTTCAGCGTGCGCAGCAGGTTCGGCGTATCCAGCGAGAAGGCGGGGATCTTGACATGGAAGAGTTCCCCGTCGTCCGTCTCCATCTGGTAGTGGCCGAACATCATGCCTGACGGCGTGTCCAGCGGACAGCCGGAAGAATATTCATAGCTATCCCCAGGTTTCAGGTGCGGCTGCTCGCCAACCACGCCAGGCCCCGTCACCTCATCCACGATGCCGTTCATATCGGTGATGTGCCAATAGCGCGTCACCAGCTTGACGGCTGTTTTCGAATGGTTGGAGATGACGATGCGGTATCCCCAGACATAACGGTCGTCGTCCGGATCGGATTGCTCCTCCAGATAAAATGGTTCTACGACCACCTCGATGTCGCGTGTGAGGGCGCGATACATGCCTGATACCTTGCCACTGCGCTGAAACGTCCGGTGCGCTTTCAAGCACGGCGGGCGTTCCAGTATTTTCCTTTTCGCGGCATCTTATCCGCTTTCCACTGCTCCCGCAAAGTGCGGGCTATCTAGCGGTATCCTATAACCTATTCCTTCCGTCAAGGAACGGCCTGATGAAAACTTGCGTGAACAGCCAGGGCGCGCCGCAAATCAGCTATTACGGCTAATGATGAAGGTTAACAGAGCGCTCTCAAAAGTATCTCGATCCGCTTGCCATTTGGTCTTACCCGCCTTAGTGCCGCGGGCTCAGCCTCAACGTGCAAAAACGCTTACCGAAATTGCGGGTGCACTTGCGGGCCGGTCATCATATCTGTGTTTCCCGTAATCAAAATCTCCAGATCATATAATTCCTGATCCGGTCTTATGTTCCGCTTCGAAGGAGCCCACGATTTCCCGTCGCGGAGATTTCGGCTATCATCTGATTCTGGCATCGCCCATGCCTCCCCCCTCCACTCGGGAAAGTATATTTCATGCGGGGCCGTCGATATCCAAACCGACTGTTTGAGCGCCTGGCATAAGGAGGGGTTGCGGTCACTGCTCGCAATAGGAGGTTTATATGAGGCTTTCTGCCCCTGTTTATCATTTGAAGCGCAAGGCGAGGCTCTTGTCCCGCCAGCAGAATATCCCCTTGCATGCCGCGCTGGATCGCGTCGCGGCCGGCGAAGGTTTCGGAGGCTGGAGTTTGCTTGCAAGCAAAGCGAACACAGCCGTATCTGTCGGCGAGTTGTATTCGCGTTTAAGCCCGGGTGACCTGGTGTTGATCGGCGCGCGGCGCGGTCACGGCAAGACCCTCATGAGTCTGAGGCTCGCCGTCGAAGCCATGAAGGCTGGCAATCGCGGCGTGTTCTTCACGCTGGAAGACACGGAAAAGGTCGTTCTGGACCGTTTTCCTGTCATCGGCGCCGATCATGCGGAATTTGCGCCGCTATTTGAATTCGACAATTCGGATGCCATCAGTGCCGGCTATATCGCCGAGAGGCTGGCCGAGGTGCCGCGAGGCACGCTGGCGGTGGTCGATTTTCTGCAGCTGCTCGATCAGAAGCGGGAAAAGCCGGAGCTGATGATCCAGGTTCAGACGTTGAAGGCGTTTGCGCGCGCCAGGGGCGTGATCGTCGTCTTTGTCTCGCAGATCGACCGCTCCTATGATCCGGCGGTGAAACCCTTGCCCGATCTTTCGGACATCCGCTTGCCGAATCCGCTGGATCTCAAGCTGTTCGACAAGATGGTCTTCCTGAACGACGGCCTGGTTGAGTTTAAGGTCGCCAGCTGAAGAGCTGTCATTGCCCGATGAGGGCAGGTCGAGCCGCCCGGAGGATATCCGGGCGGCTCGATTGATATCAGGCGGAAACCTGCTCGAGAGCGCGGGCGAAATCCTCGACCAGATCGGCGCTGTCCTCGATGCCGGCGGAGAAACGCACCGTGCCCGGCGAAATACCGAGCTCGGCGCGGGCTTCGTCGGTAAGGTTCTTGTGCGTCGTGGTGGCCGGATGGGTGATCAGGCTCTTCGAGTCGCCGAGATTGTTGGAGATCTTCACGATGTCCAATGCGTTCTGCAGCTTGAAAGCCGCTTCCTTGCCGCCCTTCAGCTCGAAGGCGACCAGCGTCGAGCCGCCGCTCATCTGCTTGGCGATGATATCGGCCTGCGGATGGTCCTTGCGGCCCGGATAGATGACGCGGGCGACTTTGCCGGTCTGCTCGGCGAGGAAATCGGCAACCTTGGAGGCGTTCGCCGTCTGCTGCGCAACACGCAGCGGCAGCGTCTCGATGCCCTTCAGCAGCGTCCAGGCGGTGAAAGGGGACATAGCCGGGCCGGTGTGGCGGAAATAGTCCTGGAGGTTCTCGTCGATCCACTGCTTGTCGGAGAGGATGACGCCGCCGAGCGAACGGCCCTGGCCATCGATATGCTTGGTGGCGGAATAGACGACGATATGGGCGCCGAGTTCCAGCGGCTTCTGGAAGAGCGGGGTCGCGAAGACGTTATCGACCACGACCTTGGCGCCGATCTGGTTGGCGAGCTTGGCAACGGCAGCGATATCGACCACTTCCAGTGTCGGATTGGTCGGGCTTTCGAGGAAGAAGAGCTTGGTATTCGGTCGAACAGCCTTTTCCCAGTTCTCGACAAAGCGGCCGTCGACCAGCGTGCATTCGATGCCGTATTTCGGCGCCAGCGTCTCGACCACCCAGCGGCAGGAGCCGAAAAGCGCGCGGGCAGCGACGATATGATCGCCGGCCTTCAGCTGGCAGAGAATGGCGGCGGTGACGGCGGCCATGCCGGAAGCCGTGGCGCGGGCATCTTCAGCGCCTTCCAGCGCGCACATGCGCTTCTCGAACATGTCGTTGGTGGGGCTGCCGTAGCGGGCGTAGATGAATCCGTCAGTCTCCCCCTTGAAGCGGGCTTCCGCGGCTTCCGAAGTCTCATAGACAAAGCCCTGGGTCAGATAGATTGCTTCGGATGTCTCGCCGAATTGCGAACGGAGCGTTCCGCCGTGAACGAGCTGGGTTGCGGGGCGCCAAGTCTTGCTCATGCCATCACCACTTTCAAAACAAAAAAACCGGCCGCGAAAGCAGACCGGTTTAACCCCGGTCCTTTTAGCCACTTATTTAACGTGGCTGCAAGCCGACCGGCCAAATCACCACGGGATAAGTTGCAATACTGCCGTTGACCGCTTGCGTCAATTCCCCGAGTTTGGTTTTGTCTGCGGCAAATTACTGGCCGCGCTTCCGTCTGGATGTGCGAAGGCCGCAGTAACATTTCGAACGCGCCCACCCGGCAGATCTATTCGCGACTTGCCGGCTTATATACTGGGTCGGCTTATGCAGTGGGCCGGCTGATGCACTGGGAAAGAGGCATGATGGCTCGCAATACTGGAATTCTGGCCGATCGCGCCATCGCGGCGCTCTTTGAAACGGGGCGGCTGACGAGCGAGAGAGAACTGGACGTCGATCAGATCCAGCCGGCAAGCCTCGACCTCAGGCTTAGCGCCCATGCTTTCCGCGTCCGCGCCAGCTTCATGCCCGGTCCCTCGCATCTCGTTGCCGACAAGCTCGACCGGCTGAAGCTGCATGTTATCGACCTTTCCGAAGGCGCGGTGCTGGAAACCGGCTGCGTCTACATCGTGCCGCTGATGGAGCGCCTCGACCTGCCCGAGGATATGTCGGCCTCCGCCAATCCGAAGAGCTCGACCGGCCGTCTCGACATCTTCACCCGTGTCATCACCGACCGGGCGCAGGAATTCGACAAGATCCCCGCCGGCTATTCCGGCCCGCTCTACCTCGAAATCAGCCCGCGCACCTTCCCGATCGTCGTTCGCCGCGGTTCGCGCCTGTCGCAGATCCGCTTCCGCGTCGGCCAGGCCTTGCTCACAGAGCCGGAACTTCTGGCGCTGCACGAAACCGAGACGCTGGTCGCCAGCAAGAAGCCGAACATCACCGGCGGCGGCATCGCGCTGTCGATCGACCTTGCCGGCGACAAGGAAGGGCTGATCGGCTATCGCGGCAAGCACCACACCGCCGTTGTCGATGTCGACAAGAAGGCCCAGCACGATATTTTCGATTTCTGGGAGCCGCTTTACAGCCGTGGCCGCACCGAGCTGATCCTCGATCCGGATGAATTCTACATCCTCGTCTCGCGCGAGGCCGTGCATGTGCCGCCGCATTTTGCCGCCGAGATGACGCCGTTCGATCCGCTGGTCGGCGAATTCCGCGTCCACTATGCCGGCTTCTTCGATCCAGGCTTCGGCCATGCGCCGGCCGGCGGCCGCGGCAGCCGAGCCGTGCTGGAGGTGCGCAGCCACGAAGTGCCCTTCATTCTCGAAGACGGCCAGATCGTCGGGCGCCTGATCTACGAACACATGCTGGAACAGCCCAGCAGCCTCTATGGCTCCGGCCTCGGCTCTAACTATCAGGCCCAGGGCCTGAAGCTCTCGAAGCACTTCCGGCTGTGATCCGTCGCTGACCGGCCTTGACAGAGGCGGCCAACTGTTGGACATCTCAAGGTGTCAGGCGGGTGTAGCTCAATGGTAGAGCAGCAGCTTCCCAAGCTGAATACGAGGGTTCGATTCCCTTCACCCGCTCCAAATCCCAAAATATTCGTATTACGTCAAAAACGGCCTCTCGTCTTGAGCGTCTCCATCAGCGCTTCGCCGAAGGTCGCAATCGGGCGGCCAAGCCGTCCTGCCGGCGGGCGATGTATCAGCCAGTTGACGACTTTCGGGTTGAAATCCGGCGCCTCGACGATCTCGACCGCATTGCGCCAGCGGCTGTCGGCCAGTGCGGCAGGTGTCAGAACACCGATGCCGAGGCCGCGCGCCACCAGGGACATGCGCAGATCGGCGCTCATCGCCTCGACGGCGACGTCAAAGGGCAGGCGCTCCGCTTCGAAGCGGTGATGAATGAAGGCGCGGAAGCCGCAGCCGCTCTGGTTCATGATCCAGGGGAAGCGGGCGAGGTCTTTAAGCCGCGGCGTCTTGGGAACGCCGAGCGATGGTGCTGCGACGAGGATGACGCTGTGGACCCCGAGCACATCGCCGACGACATTATCAGGCGGCTCGACACCTTCCGCCAGGCAGACAGTGGCCGCGTCCAGCTGGCTATGCGCCACCTGCTCGATGAGCTGCGGCGACCAGCCCGAAACGATGCGCAGCGTCAGCCGTGGAAACTCGTTGCGCAGCTGATCGAGGGGGGCCGAGAGTGCCGCCTCCGAGAGATAGGGCATGATGCCGAGACGGAATTCGCCACCGATCGCACCGCCGGGCGAAACGCCGGCCTTGAGATCATCGAGCGAGCGGAGCACGCGGCGGCCATGCTCATAGGCCTCGCGTCCCGCCGCAGTCGGCTTGAGGGGCTTCGACTGCCGGTCGAGCAGCGCAATGCCGAGACTGTCTTCCAGGTTCTGGACACGCCGGGTAATGCCCGGCTGTGTCAGGTTGATGCGTGCCGAGGCGGCAACGATCGAGCCCGTTTCCACCACGGCGACGAAAGCTTCAAGATCATGAATGTTCATGATGAACTCGCATAATCATTATTAGTTCATTTCAATTGCCGCATTATGCAGCAAAGCGATAAACATGGCTATCAATATTATCAGAAATCATTGGAGAGGTCATGTCCCAGGTTCCCGAACGCGTCACGAGTGATGCCGAAGACGACGCGCCGGAGGCGGTCGCTGCACCCTCGACATTGCTGTTTGCCGTCGCCACCGGTGTCATCGTCAGCAATCTCTTTGCGCCGCAGACGCTGGTCGGCGTCATCGGTCCGTCGCTTGGTTTTTCAGAAAACGCAGCCGGCCTCGTCGCCATGGCGTCATTGCTGGGCTATGCCGCCGGCCTGTTTTTCCTCGTGCCGCTTGCCGATCTCGTCGAAAACCGCCGGCTGGTCCTGCGCATGCTCGTCTCGGCCCTGGTCATGGCGGTCGCTGCCGCTTTCGCGCCGACCGGCTGGAGCCTGCTTGTCTTCCTCTTCGGCCTGGGGGCTGCCTGCTCCGCCATTCAGATCCTCGTGCCGATCGCTGCGGCGATGACGCCGCCGGAACATCGCGGCCGGGTGATCGGCAATGTCATGAGCGGTCTGATGGTCGGCATTTTGCTGTCACGGCCCTTGGCAAGTCTGGTCGCCGGCATATGGGGTTGGCGAAGCTTCTACGCGATCAGCGCCGCGGCGCTTGCCCTGCTGATCGCCGTTCTTGCACTCCGATTACCGGAACGCCGGCCGCTGGTGAACACCGGCTATGTCGCGCTGATCGCCTCGCTCTGGCAATTGCTGCGTGATGAGCCGGTGTTGCGGGTACGCGCGTTCACGGCTGCTATGGTGATGGCGAGTTTCAGCCTTTTCTGGACAGCGGTCGCGCTGCGCCTGACGCAGCCGCCTTTCTCCCTCGACCAAGCCGGCATCGCCCTTTTCGCCCTTGTCGGAGCAGGCGGCGCGGCGGCGACCTCTCCCTTCGGCCGGATGGGTGACCGCGGCTGGACGCGCATGGCAACAACCGTCTCGCACCTGATCCTGCTCGGTGCCATGGCGCTGTCTGCATGGGCGGGCGAAGGCGAGACCGGCCATTCCCTGATTTTCCTGGTTGTGCTCGGCGCGGGCGCCGTGATGCTCGATGTCGGCGCCACCGGCGATCAGACATTGGGACGCAGGGCAATCAATCTGCTGCGGCCGGAGGCGCGCGGCCGTATCAACGGCCTGTTTGTCGGCATCTTCTTTCTCGGCGGCGCCGTGGGCTCGGCGCTGGCAGGGACGGCCTGGAGCTGGGGCGGCTGGACCGCGGTCTGTGCCGCCGGCGCAGTTTTCGGAACTGCGGCGCTTCTGACCGGGCTTGCCGTAAGGACATGACGCGTCCGGCGACCCGAATGTTCGTTACAAACGAATGGCGGCGGCATTATTGGATGCTGCCGCAATAATACCTTTCTTCCTTCAGGTTGATGCCAGACATTCGTGCCAGATGATCATCCGTCAACTGGAATGGATGCCGATGCTCAATGTTGCGTTGTTTTACAGGCTGAGGGCGATCTTCACGCGCGGCGTGTTGAAGATTTCCCGCCGCACGAAGGTGCCGGGCAGCGCGACGATCATCTGGAAGGATGGCAGCGTCACGATCGGACAAAAGGCCTTTCTCCGAAGGGGGATCGTCATTGACGCCCAACGCGGCAGCATCGATATCGGCCGGAATGTCTCCCTCAACGACTATGCCATTCTGCTGGGACGCGGCGGCATCACGATCGGCAACGACGTGCGCATCGCCGCACATGCGATGGTCGTGTCCTTCGATCACAATTTCGACGACCTCACGCAGCCGATCCGCATGCAGGGCGTCACCAAGAAGCCGATCGTCATCGAAGACGATGTCTGGATCGGGGCGGGCGCCAAGATCCTCGGCGGCGCCCATGTCGCCAAGGGATGTGTCATCGGCGCCAACGCCGTGGTCAAGGGGAAGACCGAGCCCTACGGCATCTATGTCGGAGCTCCGGCAAGGCTGGTGAAGCGGCGGGGAGAAACCGGCGGCCGCGGATCGGCAAAGGTCGAATTGCTCGCCCGCGCGAAAAAGTAGTCGCGGGCGCTGCCGCCATCCTTGCCGAGCGCGATATTCCCCTCGATATTCCCCCTGGGGCATGACTCTGCTACATCGTATCGGTGAATCAGGAATGTGCATCCACGACCGGAGGCCGGATCAAGACCATGCGTGTTTGCCTTTCGTCGCCAATCTCCATGGCCCGGTCTATCGCGCATGCGGCGCTGATCGCCATGTCCTGCGCTCTGCCGTTTTCCGTCCACGCCCAGGAGGCGAAGCCGTCGAACCTGCCGATCCTGTTCGATGCGCGCGAACGCCTGCCCAAGCCCGATCTGTCCTCGCTGGTCAGGCTGCGCTTCCTGACTTCGATCGATTTTCCGCCCTTCAACTTTCTCGATCAGAACGGCAAGCTCACCGGCTTCCATGTCGAGCTTGCCCGCAAGATCTGCGACGAGCTCGACATAGCGGACAAGTGCCAGATCCAGGCCTTGCCCTTTGGCGAGCTGCAGGCAGCACTGGCGGCTTCGCAGGGCGATGCGGTGATATCAGGCGTGGCCGTCACGCCCGAGCTGCGCAAGAGCTTCGCTTTCTCGCGCCCGTTCCTGATGCTGCCGGCCCGCTTCGTGCGCAATCTCAAGGCGTCGCTCAGTGGCACCACGGCCGCGTCGCTTGCGGGCCACCCGGTCGGCGTCGTCAGGGGCACGGTGCACGAGGCCATGCTGGCCGCCTTCTTCCCTGCGATCAAGCCGGTGCCGTTCGACGACAAGGATGCGCTGCTCGCGGCCGTCAAGGACGGCAAGGTCGATGCCGCCTTTGCCGATGGCCTGCAGCTGTCATTCTGGGTTTCCTCACCGGCGGCGGAAAAATGCTGCGCCTTGTTTGACGGTCCCTACCTGTCGCAGCAGTTCCTCGGCGAAGGCATGACCATTATGCTGCGTCAGCAGGATGCCGATCTGACGGCCGCGATCAACCATGCCCTTGCCACACTGTCGCGCGACGGCAGGCTGCAGGAAATCTATCTGCGCTATTTCCCTTACGGGCTTTACTGATCAGAGCAGTTCCAGGAAAAATGCGCAGCGGTTTTCCGTCCGGAATGCGCAAAGCAAGAAAATGCTTCAGGCTTTGCGATAGCGGGCAATGGCGCTGCGCTCGATGGCGGCGCAGGTGAGCTTGTCCAGGCCGAAGCGATCGCGAAGCAGGCTGAGCAGGCGCAATTCCTCGGCCTTGACCGACAGGTCGGCCGAAGCGACTTCGACGGCAAGCGCGTAGGCCGTGTCGTAAAGGCGCGCCGGCAGCGTATCGCGCACGGTTTCGAGCACGATATCCAGGCCCTCATTGTTGGAAAGCAGTTTGGCGCAATCACGGGAGACGGAAATCAGCTTCTCGTCGTCGAACCCCTTGAAGACCGGCAGGGCGTGAATGAGCTCGCCAATGCGGCTGAGTTCCCGGTCGTTCATCGTGCGGTCGACGGCCGAGGCCAATACCATGACGTAGATCAGGGCCTCGTGAGCAGAAAGCGGCTTGTTCATGGCAGGCGAAGTCCTTTGAATTTGGCAGACTGAAAAGTCGCGCGTCTCATGGCAAAAGTTACTGCATAATTCCTTAAATCGGAATCGATTTAAGGAATTATGCAGCGGATCTAAAGTGCTACAACGACCTCAGCGCCATATATCATGCAGTGCACTGCAATGGCGGAAGCAAGGCATCAGATCGGATTGAGTGGATTTTCCTTGGCTGGCGGCGGCCCAAGCGTCGATTTCCCGTTCTTGCGCGGATCGTCTCCATACATGCCGCGCTTCTTCTGCTTGGCCTCATCGACAAGGGACGCAAGCGGAGAGCCGGGTTCCGGATCCGCCCAGCCGAAGCGGACGAGCCAAGCGCTGAGGTCGACGCGGACATAGCGGCACTCGCCCTTGATCATGCCCTTCCAGGCGGGGTCCGGCACATCGCAATCGATGGCGCGACCGCGCAGATACATGCGGAATGCCGTGCGGGCGGCCTGGCCGCAGGGCCAGCTGTTGCCGCTCGGGCCGGTGCACATCCGGTCGACGTCGGTCGGAATGATCCCGTTCAGCTGCACGCTTCTGCCGCCGAGGGTCAGTATGCCCGCCTGGTCGGCAAATGGCCGGACAAGCTCGATCGTCGCCTGCCCCTGCGGCTTGGACGCCGGATCGAGCGAAGTCTGTTGCGACTCGGGCTTGGGCTGGGCCTGCTGCGGCTGTGGGGGAAGGGTCCGATATGCGGCTGCCGACATTTCCCTATCGATCTGGTCGGCCGGGGTTCGGTTGTCCGGAGTGGGGTCGGCTTTCGTCTGTTCGGCGGTGGCCGTCTTGTCTGACGCGGCGTTCGCTGGCTCTCGCTTCTGGGCGGCGGAGATATCCGCATCCTTCGTAACGTTACTGCCAGGCGTTTTAGCGACGTCGTCCGTGGCCGATGCAGGCGACGCTGCAGCCGCGATTGCCCGCAATTCCGGACTGCTGTCGGAGGCCGCGACTGGCAGAGCCGTCTTTTCGTTTGTGGAGTTCGCGACCTGCGCTGCCGGCTGGCTGTTTGGCTGCGATTTGTTTGACGCCGTGTCGTCCTGCTTGGCCATTTCGACGGCTTTTGCGTCGGCCTTGGCAGTCTCTGTCGGCGCGGTCGCGGCGGGCTTGTTCGCAGCCGTCGTGGCGCTGCCGGCTCGGCCGGGTAGGGCAAAGCCGTGCTTCCCCATCGGGACCGCGACGAAGGTCAACCAGGAACCAACAACCGCGCCTACCGCGCATGCGAGCCAAAGATTACGACGCATAACGAGAAAACTTTCCTATTGGCTGGCCCATATGATCCGGGCGATCCATTCCACATCCGCAAGATCGAAGCTGCGGTTGGGGTGTTCGGGGTTCAGCGACAGGAGTTCTATCGATTTCGCGCTCTGCCGCAGCAGGACCTTGGCCATCACTTCACCCTCGCGGGTCTTTACAACGACACGGTCATTTTTCCTGATCTGAGCCCCTGGCTCGACGATCAGAATATCCCCGTCGCGATAGAGCGGCAACATGCTTTCGCCCTGGACTTCGAGCGCATAGACGCCGGCCCTTTGCCCGGCCGCGACGGGAAATTCCACCATGTCCCAGCCCTGACCGGCAGGAAACCCGCCGTCGTCGAAGAAGCCGCCGGCGCCCGCCTGGGCAAAACCGATCAGGGGGATGGCGTTTTCAGCCGGCGAAATCCCATGCATCGCTACGGTGCCAGCCGGTTCGCCCGGCCGGATGAAGCTCAGGAACTGCTCCAGGCTGGCTCCGGTCGCATCCAGGATCTTGGCGATCGATTCCGTCGACGGCCAGCGCAGGCGCCCGTCCTGGCTCAATCGCTTCGATTTGTTGAAGGAGGTGGCGTCAAGCCCGGCACGGCGTGCGAGCCCGGAAGGGGTCAAGGCGTGCCGCTCGGCAAGCCGGTCGATCGCACCCCATATCTGCTCGTGTGACAGCATCGCCGCTCAGCATCCGCGTACCGGCTCGCCCGGCGCTCAACTCTTTAAAAAAGGTTAACCGAGGCATTTTGACGAGTAAAGGGCGGCATAGGAATACGGTCCTTTATCCCCGTGCTTTCATCATGGGGCTTTTTGCCGTCTTCACGTCTTCTGCGGCAGCGGCTTGGTGTCCGGCTGCTCGTTCTGGAACTCCTTCGCCATGCCCATGAAGCCGCGCATGAATTTCTGCATGATGCCGAGCGTGCGGTCGACCTCGGCGTCGCTCGGAAGGCTTGAGCCCTTGTTTGCGGCGACGGTCTTTTCCAGTTTCGTCACGCGATCGGCGAGGCGGTCGAGCTCGTCATCATAGGCGGCGCGCTCGTCGGCGGCCATGCGGCAGACGAGATTGCCGCCCTGGTCCTGGCAAAGGGACATGGCACCCGTCTGTTTGTCGAGGCGAATGAAATGATCGCCGCTACGCTCCAGCTGGAAGCGCGTTGCATCCGGTTCGGCTGAGAGAGCCGGTGTGGAGAGAAGAAAAGCAGTGGGCATAAGCACGGCTGCAAGGCCGATTTTCAGTTCCTTCGTCATGTCATCCTCCGGATTTTCTGCGTTAAACCTCAAATCCATCACGGAAACCGTGGACACGGGCTGATGTTTTCGTGCAAAGCCCTTTCAGCACAGCTTTACATAGGGATGATGACCGCCATGCCAATGGTTTACAAGATCGTGCCGGATGCGCTCTGGCAGCAAGCCAGACAAACCGGCGTTTTTGATGGCGCTGCGATCGATCTGACCGACGGCTTCATTCATTTCTCCACCGCGAAGCAGGCAAGGGAGACGGCCGCGCGTCATTTCGCCGGGCAGACCGGCCTGCTGCTGGTGGCGATCGACGGCGATGCGCTCGGCGACAAGCTGGTGTTCGAACCCTCGCGCGGCGGCGATCTCTTCCCGCATCTCTATGCGCCGCTGCCGCTTTCGGCCGTGCTCTGGGAAAAGCCGCTGCCGCTTGGCGATGACGGCGCCCATGTCTTTCCGGAGATGGCGGAATGATCGGCGCCTTTCGCGATCTCGGCCGGCGCGGCCTGTTCCTGTTCGATCCGGAAACCGCCCACGGCATGTCGATAGCGGCGCTGAAATCCGGCATCGTGCCGGCGTGCCGCGTCAGTACCGATCCTCGCCTGCGCCAGACCGTGGCCGGGCTCGATTTTGCCAATCCCATCGGCATGGCCGCAGGCTATGACAAGAATGCCGAAGTGCCGGAGGCGCTGCTGAAACTCGGCTTCGGCTTCACGGAGATCGGCACGGTTACGCCGAAGCCGCAGTCGGGCAATCCCCGCCCGCGCATCTTCCGCCTGGTCGAAGACGAAGGCGTCATCAACCGCCTCGGCTTCAACAATGAAGGGCATGAAGCGGCCTTCCAGCGGCTGAAAGCCATCCGTGGCAATGGCATCATCGGCGTCAATATCGGCGCCAACAAGGATAGCGTCGACCGCATTGCCGACTACGTCGCCGGTATCCGCCGCTTCTATTCGGTGGCGCGCTATTTCACCGCCAATATCTCCTCGCCGAACACACCGGGCCTGCGCGACCTGCAGGCGCGCGAAAGCCTGTCGGCCCTGTTGTCGGCAGTCCTTGTCGCGCGTGACGAGGAAGCGGCGAAGGCCGGCAAGCGCATCCCGGTCTTCCTCAAGATCGCCCCCGATCTGACCGAGGAGGGAATGGACGATATCGCCGCCGAAGCCTTGTCTCATGCGCTCGATGGTTTGATCGTCTCCAACACGACGCTGTCGCGCGATGGCTTGAAGGATCAGCGGCAGGCCAAGGAAGCGGGCGGCCTTTCCGGCAAGCCGGTCTTCGAAAAATCGACCGCTGTGCTTGCCAAAATGCGCCGCCGTGTGGGTGCTGCTTTGCCGATCATCGGTGTCGGCGGCGTGTCGTCGGCAGAGACGGCGCTGGAAAAGATCAAGGCAGGCGCCGATCTCGTGCAGCTCTATTCCTGTATGGTCTATGAAGGGCCTGGATTGCCGGGACAGGTCGTCTCTGGCCTGTCGAAACTGCTTGATCACCAGCGTGCCGGCTCGATCCGCGATCTGCGCGATGCCAGGCTGGATTACTGGGCAAACCGGAACGTCTGATCGGCTCGCTTCTTCAAGCCCATGGCCAGGAAGATGCCGCGAAACAGCAGGAAGGCATTCATGGCCATCCAGAGGCCGTGATTGCCGAGCGTCGGCACGAAGATGGCGAGCGCCATGAGATAGCCGCCGAAGGAGAGCAGCATCTTGTTGCGCATCTCGCGCGACCATGTGGCGCCGATGAAGACCCCATCCATCAGGAAGGCGAGCGCGCCGGTCAAGCCGGTTATCGCCGCCCAGGGCAGATAGGTTCCGGCCGCGGCCCGGACCTCCTCCGAGGTGGTCAGCAGGCGGATCAGTGCCGGCCCGACGGTGAAAAAGAAGATGGCGGCGGCAAGCGCCAGCCCGAAGGACCAAAGCCCGGTCAGCTTCAGCCCGCGCTCGAAGGCCGGACGGTAGTTGGCACCGATCGAACGGCCGGTGATCTGCTCGGCGGCGTTGGCGAGACCATCGAGATAGTAGCCGGATAACAAAAAGAAATTCATCAGCACGGCATTGGCGGCAAGCATGACCGCGCCGAAGCTGTTGCCGATCCGTGTCATCAGCGTAAAGGCGCCGATCAATACGAAGGTCCGGATCAGGATATCGCGATTGAGCGCGAAGAGCTGCGTGAGCTTGGCGCGCGAGAACAGTTCCGAACGCGCCGGCCGTTCTTCGCCGGCAAAGCTGCGCAGCACGATGAAAAGCCCGAGCAGCATGCCGCTCGCTTCGCCGATCAACGTGCCCCAGGCAACGCCGGCGACACCCCAGCCAAGCCGGAGGCCGAGCAGGATGGCGAGCACGATGTTGACGCCGTTAATGACCGTCTGCAGCAAGAGCCCGATGCGGCCCTGGCCGCGGCCAAGCACGAAGCCGAGCAGTGCGTAATTGGCAAGCGCCGCCGGGCCGGAGAGCATGCGGATGGAAAAATAGGTACGCGTCGCGTCGGCGATACCGCCTTGCGGTCCCATCAGCTTGATGCCGATCCAGAGTAGCAGCGGCGACAGAAGGACGATCATGATGCCGCAGCCGAGCGCCCAGATCAGGGCACGCCAGAAGACCGCCTGTTGCTCGTGCCGGTCGTGGCGGCCATAGGCCTGGGCCGTCAGTCCTGTTGTCGAGGCGCGCAGGAAGTTGAAGCTGGCAAAGAGGAGGTCGAACAGCACGGCGCCGATGGCAAGGCCCGCCAGCGCGTCCGGCTGGCCCATGTGGCCGACGACGGCTGTATCGACGAGACCGAGCAGGGGTGTCGTCATGAAGCCGAGCGTCATCGGAAGCGCGATCGACAGCACGAGCCGATGCGTTACCTCAAAGGGCAGGACCCTTACGCTCCGCTGCTGAACATCCATATTACCTTCCGCCTCCTCAGTTCGAGGAAAGCACCATGGACCAATAGGGCTTGTCACCGGAAGAGGGGGTATAGGCAAGAGCGACGCCAAGGCCGTCATATTTGCCGAGCATGTTGTGCAAATGCTTCGGCGAATTGATCCAGGCTGTCACCGCGGCGCTCACGTCGTGCTGGCCTTCGGCGATGTTCTCGGCGGCCGGCAGCTTGACGCCGCTCGCCTTGACACGCTTGCCGAAATCGTCGCCCATGCCGATCAGGTGTTCCATCTTGCCGGCATCCGCCATGCGTCGTGCCTGGTAGACGGCGGCGGTGCTGGCGGCGGTATCGATCCTCAAGGGCGGCAGGCCGTTCTTGGCGCGCAGCGCATTGACGAGCGGCAGAGCGGAAGCGGTCTGGTCGCTGGCCGGGATATTGGAAACACGGGCGGGCGGCGTCGCACAGCTTGCGACGGAGGCGGTGAGCGCAAGGGCGGCGAGGCGCAGCGCATCGCGGCGCGTGAAGTTCATTGTCGGGGAGGTCATGTCAGCGGCGGTAATTGAACAAACGAAGGATGATGAAGATGGGAATGACGATGGATGCGCCAAGCAGCACGTAGTCGCCGAATTCGCCGAGCGCAGCGAAGCCGCTGTGCCAGAGATCGGTGAGGAAGCGGCGGACGCCATAGAGGAAATCGAGCGGACGCCAGCCGAAGAACTTCATCACGAAGCCGACGACGAGCGACACGATGATGAGCTTCACCAGCGTGCGGCCGGGCGAGTCGCCAAGGAATCTGTTCACCTGATCGGACATGCGGACGTCTCCATGATGGCAGTCGGTGGTGCTTGAGATAGGGCCGGGGCCTGCGACTCGCAAGCACTTTTGCCTTTGCCTGAAATAGGACTTGAGTTTTTTTGTGGCCGCGTTCAAAGGCGAGCGTCAAACAGGATGAAACCCATGTTGCCGAGCCAGCTTTCCTCCGGCGATGTCATTGGCGACCGCCGCGCCGACTATGCGAAGATGCTTGCCGAAAGCGGCGAGCCGGCGAGCGCGGCCGAGCTGATGGAGCAGGCGCTGGAGCTGGTGCCGCGCTGGGCGGCCGGCTGGTTCACGCTTGCGACCTATCGCGAGAAGGCCGGCGATGCGCCGGGCGCGATCGCCGCGCTGAACGAGGTGCTGATGTTGGATGAGGGCGATGTTTTCGGCGCTCGCCTGAAGCTGGCGGTTCTCGGCGGCGCCGATGTGCCCGACCGGCCACCGAGCCTCTATGTCGAGCGGTTGTTCGATGACTATGCCGACCGTTTCGAAACCTCGCTCGTCGAGAAGCTCGACTACAGCGTGCCAGACAAGCTTGCGACGCTGATTGCCGAAACGGCCGGTATCCCGAAACATTTCCGCCTTGCCGTCGATCTCGGCTGCGGCACGGGCCTGTTCGGACCGGAAATCCGTGCCCATGTCGATCGGCTCGAGGGTTACGATCTCTCGAAGGGCATGCTTGCCAAGGCGACCGAGAAACATGTCTACGATCATCTCGGTCAGGCCGATCTGTCGCTGGAGCCGGATCTGTCCGGCGTTTTCGATGCCGGGCTGGTGCCGGGCCGTGCCGATCTGATCACCGCCGCCGACGTGCTGATGTATCTCGGCGATCTGCAAGGTGTGATGGCGATCGTCCGCAAGCTTTCGGTCGGTGGAGCGATCTTCGCCTTTTCCGTCGAGGACGCGCAGCAACCGGATGGCTATGTGCTGCGCGATTCCCTCCGATTTGCGCACTCCGAAGCCTATGTTCGGGAAATATTGGTCGGTCACGGCTTTACGGTGCTGGATCTCACCCGCAGCATCATTCGCATGGATGGCGGAAAACCGGTCCACGGCATTCTGTTCATTACCCGGAAATCGGCTTGATGATTTCGAATCTTGCGAATTTAAAATAGGTCAGTATTGCTTACGTATTTTTGCTTGATTGTCGCCTGAGTTTTCAGCAAAAAGCCTGGAAACCCAGGGGAAAGCACATGGCAAACGCAAAGAGCGCATTTGGTGTCTGGAAGACGTCCGCGACCCGGCATTCGTGGATTGAGGATGTTCAGGGTATCGTCTCCGGCAGCCTGATTTCGTCGCTGGGGCTGTTCTGCCTTTCAAGTGCCGGCCTTTTGACCGGCAGTACCGCCGGCATTGCTTTCCTGCTGCATTACGCCATCGGCGTGAATTTCGGCCTGGCCTTCTTCGTCGTCAATCTGCCGTTCTTCTATCTGTCGCTGAAACAGCTCGGCCCGGCCTTCACCATCAAGACCTTCATCGCCATCGCGCTGACCTCGCTGCTGACCAATCTGCAGCCGGTGCTGTTCAATGTTGCGCATATCAACGCGCTGTGGTCGGCGCTCCTCGGCGGCATTCTGCTCGGCTTCGGGCTGCTCGCACTCTATCGCCATCGGGCAAGCCTCGGCGGCGTCGGCATTCTGGGGATTTATCTGCAGGAGCGTTTCGGCATCAGGGCAGGGTTGGTGCAGCTTGCAATCGACCTATGCGTGCTCGCGGTCGCTTTTGCTGTGACCACGCCGCCAGTGGTCATCTGCTCCGTCATCGGCGCAATTGTCCTCAACCTTTTCGTTGCGATCAATCATCGCTCAGACCGCTATATAGCGCTGTAAAGCTTATATCTATTGCTTGCGGGTCTCGTCGGATTCGACGATCGCGGCTTCGTGATACCAGCTATCGAATGCGGCCGTCGCAATAGACGGGCCGATATCCGGGGTGAGGTTCACCTTCGGACGCTGGCTGAGCGCCGTGGGGCGGGCCGTGACGGGAAACTGATAGATCTTTGCGGTTTCGTGGCGAGTACCGATTGCCATTCGTTGTCTCTCCCTTTTTGGTGTTCAAGCGGGCGCGCTTCAAGAGACAACTCATATATAGCAAAGCCCAAGGCAAATATCACCATTCCGCTTAAAAAAAATGCTAAATGATGAAATTGTAGGCAATTCGACGCTGGTGCAGCGGATGCCGCTTCTTTGATCCGCCGATTTTCCAATCCATTTTAGGACCGTTGGAGCCTGCGACACTTTGGCAGTTCGATTGGGACCATGGCGGCGATTTGAAAAGAATCTGATGCTTGGCAGCGGGAAATCTTGCCCGAACGCGGCTGAATCATAAAAATCTCGCCTGACGAGTCAGATGTCGATGCGATCTGGCACGGCACATGCATCTCTCTTGCCAGCCGATCGTAGAGAGGATTTTCCGGCGGGCGCGCCGGGCCAAGTTTTTCCTACTTCGCCTGATTAACTGTTATGAGGTGCGTAATGACGAAATTTAAGCTCGAGTACATCTGGCTCGACGGGTACACCCCGGTACCGAACCTGCGCGGTAAAACGCAGATCAAGGAATTCGACGCATTTCCGACGCTCGAACAGCTTCCGCTTTGGGGCTTCGACGGTTCGTCGACGATGCAGGCCGAAGGCCGCAGCTCCGATTGCGTGCTGAAGCCCGTCGCCATCTATCCGGACCCGGCCCGCACCAACGGCGCGCTCGTCATGTGCGAAGTCATGATGCCGGATGGCGTCACGCCGCACGCTTCCAACAGCCGCGCTACCATCCTCGACGATGAAGACGCATGGTTCGGCTTCGAGCAGGAATACTTCTTCTACCAGGACGGCCGCCCGCTCGGTTTCCCGGAATCCGGCTATCCGGCCCCGCAGGGCCCGTACTACACCGGCGTCGGCTACAAGAACGTCGGCGATGTCGCCCGCGAGATCGTTGAAGAGCATCTCGACCTTTGCCTCGAAGCAGGCATCAACCACGAAGGCATCAACGCCGAAGTGGCCAAGGGTCAGTGGGAATTCCAGATTTTCGGCAAGGGCTCCAAGAAGGCCGCCGACCAGATCTGGATGGCACGCTACCTGCTGCTGCGCCTGTGCGAAAAGTACGGCATCGACATCGAGTTCCATTGCAAGCCGCTCGGCGATACCGACTGGAATGGCTCGGGCATGCACTGCAACTTCTCGACCAAGTTCATGCGCGAAGTCGGCGGCAAGGCCTATTTCGAAGCACTCATGGCTCAGTTCGACAAGAACCTGGATGCCCATATCGCTGTTTACGGCCCGGACAACCATCTGCGCCTGACCGGCAAGCACGAAACGGCCCCGTGGAACAAGTTCAGCTACGGCGTTGCCGACCGCGGCGCCTCGATCCGCGTTCCGCACTCCTTCGTCAAGAACGACTACAAGGGCTATCTTGAAGATCGTCGCCCGAACTCGCAAGGCGACCCCTACCAGATCGCTTCGCAGGTCCTGAAGACCATCTCGGAAGTTCCGACGGCTGGCTTCGGCTCGGTTGCAGCGTGATTGTTTCCGTGCTTGGCTTGCCGAGCATAGGTGTTAATGAACGGCGCGGGGCTTCGGCCCCGCGTTTTTCGTTTTGGGCCTAGCTCTTAGCTTGTTAGTGGCGGTCATCGCCGGACCTTTATGTGCCCTGCTATAAACACTGAACCCGTCATCCTCGGGCTCGACCCGAGGATCCACACCCGGGCTGCCAACTATGCGGCGGGCGTTCAGGGGGATGCAAGACGCACTCCCGCCGATGCTTGCCGGTGGGGTTTCTGGCGCGCTGACCTACTTGCGCCTGGATCCTCGGGTCCAGTGTAAAGCCAGGGGTGACTGTCAGGCATGTCTCCGGGCTTTACATCAAGCCCGAGGATGACGGATCGTGTGGGGACCACAGACACACCATGGCCTTGGCGAAGCAACGTCCAGCTCGCCCTTGTGCTTCTCCAAACCCCGCTTCTCATCCGCCGCATATCCATTACATTGAACCCCGTGGACCAGATCGATCCGGAAACCCGTCTTGCCTTGCCTGCACCCTTCCTCCGCTGGTTTGCGGAAAAGGGCTGGCAGCCGCGCGCGCATCAGCTGGAATTGCTTGCCCGCGCCGAAGCCGGCGAAAGCACGCTGTTGATCGCGCCAACAGGTGCCGGCAAGACGCTCGCCGGTTTCCTGCCGTCGCTCACCGATCTCACCCGGCGCGGCAAGATCCCGCCCGGCTCGGCTTTTACCGGCATCCATACGCTCTACGTTTCGCCGCTGAAGGCGCTAGCGGTGGATATCGAGCGCAACCTGATGAAGCCCGTTTCGGAAATGGGGCTGCCTGTCACAGTCGAAAACCGCACGGGCGATACGCCGAGCGGCAAGCGGCAGCGGCAGAAGCTCAATCCGCCCGATATCCTGCTGACGACGCCGGAGCAGGTGGCGTTGCTGCTTGCCAATCATGAGGCCGAGCGCTTCTTCAAGGATCTGAAATACATCGTCTTCGACGAGTTGCATTCGCTCGTCACCTCCAAGCGCGGCCATATGCTGTCGCTCGGTCTTGCCCGCATCCGCAAGCTGGCGCCTCGCGTCCAGACCATCGGCCTTTCGGCGACGGTCGCTGATCCCATGGACCTGCAGAAATGGCTGGTGGCGCAGCAGCCGGGGGAGGAACACCATGCCGGCCTCGTCATCGTCGAGGGCGGTGCCAAGCCGGATATCTCCATCCTGTCGACGGAAGAGCGCATCCCCTGGTCCGGCCATTCCGCCAAATATGCGATCCCCGATATCTATCGCGAGCTGAAGGCGCATCGCACGACGCTGCTCTTCGTCAACACGCGCTCCCAGGCCGAAATGCTGTTTCAGGAGCTGTGGTCGGCCAATGACGACAATTTGCCGATCGCCCTGCACCACGGTTCGCTCGATGTCGGCCAGCGCCGCAAGGTGGAAGCGGCCATGGCGGAAAACCGGCTGCGCGCCGTCGTCGCCACCTCCACCCTCGATCTCGGCATAGACTGGGGTGACGTCGATCTCGTCATCCATGTCGGCGCGCCCAAAGGCGCGAGCCGGCTTGCCCAGCGCATCGGCCGCGCCAATCACCGCATGGATGAGCCCTCGAAGGCGATCCTGGTGCCGGCCAACCGTTTCGAGGTCATGGAATGCCAGGGAGCTCTCGATGCCAATTATATCGGCGCGCAGGACACGCCGCCGATCGGCGCCGGTGCGCTCGACGTTCTCGCCCAGCATGTACTCGGCATGGCCTGCGCCGAACCCTTCGACATGCTGGAGCTTTATGACGAGGTGCAGAGCGCCTCTCCTTATGCTGCGCTTTCCTGGGAGACCTTCGAGCGCATCGTCGATTTCGTCGCCACCGGCGGCTATGCGCTCAGAACCTATGAGCGCTATGCCCGCATCCGCAAGATGGCGGATGGGCGCTGGCGCGTCCCCAATCCGCAGGTCGCCCAGCAATATCGCCTGAACCTCGGCACGATCGTCGAAGAGGCGATGCTGAATATCCGTCTGGTGAAACGCAACGCGCTGGGTTCGCTCGGAAGGGGCGGTGCGCCGCTCGGCAAGGTCGAGGAATATTTCATCGAGCAGCTTTCGCCCGGCGATACCTTCCTGTTTTCCGGCAAGGTGCTGCGCTTCGAAGGCATCCGCGAGAGCGAGTGCCTGGCGTCGCAGGCTTTTTCGCTCGACCCTAAAATCCCCTCCTATGCCGGTGGCAAGTTTCCGCTCTCCACCTATCTCGCCGATCAGGTGCGGGCGATGATTGCCGATCCCGACCGCCGGCACCGCCTGCCGGATCAGGTGCGCGACTGGCTGGAAATTCAAAACGAGAAGTCGCTGCTGCCGAAGCGCGACGAGTTTCTGATCGAAACCTTCCCGCGCGGCAGCCGCGCCTATATGGTCGCCTATCCTTTCGAAGGGAGATTGGCGCACCAGACGCTCGGCATGCTCCTGACGCGGAGACTGGAGCGCGCCGGCGCCAAGCCCATGGGCTTCGTCGCGACCGATTATTCGCTCGGCATATGGGGTCTGGAGGATATGGGGCTGATGATCGCAAATCGGCGTCTCAATCTTTCCGACCTCTTCGACGAGGATATGCTCGGCGACGATCTCGAGGCCTGGCTCGACGAATCCTTCCTGTTGAAACGCACCTTCCGCAATTGCGCCGTGATTGCCGGCTTGATCGAGCGCCGGCATCCGGGCAAGGAAAAGACCGGCCGTCAGGTGACTGTTTCGGCCGATCTGATCTATGACGTGCTGCGCAGCCACGAGCCCGACCATATCCTGCTGCAGGCGACGAGGCAGGATGCGGCGACGGGGCTTTTGGATATTGGCCGTCTTGCGGATATGCTGAAGCGAATCAAGGGCCATATCACCCATCGCGCGCTGGACCATATTTCCCCGCTCGCCGTGCCGGTGATGCTGGAAATCGGCAAGGTGCCGGTGCCGGGCGAGGCTCACGATGTCCTGCTTGCGGAAGCGGCCGACGACCTGATCCGCGAGGCGATGGGCTGAACGAATGAGGATGGACTGACGTGATCAACCGGCTGGCGCTGGCGCGGGACTTGAACAGTCAAGAGAGCGGTAAACGTGCGTTAGCCGCGGGCGTCGAGACCGTCGTTCAAGGCGTTGCCGCCGTCTGCGATCCGATGGGTGCGCTTTATCTGCCTGACAGCGGCATTCTCGTCGTCTCCGATCTGCATCTCGAAAAAGGCGCGGCCTTCGCCCGGCGCGGCATGCTGCTGCCGCCCTATGATACGCTGGCGACGCTGACCGTTCTTTCCGCCGTCATCTCCCGCTATGATCCGAGACTCGTGGTATCGCTCGGCGACAATTTCCACGATCGGGTCGGTTCGCAGCATCTGCCGGAAGAATTTCGCAGCCTGATCGTCAACATGGCCCGCGGCCGCGAGTGGATCTGGATCAACGGCAATCACGATCCGGACGGCACGGTCGACCTGCCGGGCCACTCGGTCGACGAAATGCATTACGGTGGATTGACGTTCCGCCACGAGCCGAAAGCGGGACAGCAGGCCGGTGAGATCGCCGGCCATCTGCATCCCTCCGCCACCGTTCGGCGTCGCGAAAAATCAGTGCGCCGCCCGTGCTTCGCAACGGATGGTGCCCGCCTGCTGATGCCGGCCTTCGGCGTGATGACCGGCGGCCTCGATCTTCGCCACAAGGTGATGGCCGGCCTCTTCGAGCGGGAAAGCCTGATTGCCCATCTGCTCGGCCGCGACCGCATCTATTCCGTGCGGTTCGGCAACCTGTCGGCCTAGCGCAATTCCAGGAAAAGTGCGCAGCGGTTTTCCGTCCGGAATTGCGCGAAACCAAGGAGGTAGAGCGGTTCAGAGATTCCGTGAAAAGCTGAACCGCTCTACGCTACTTCGCGGGTTCGTAACGCAGGATCACCGCGCCGGTCTTCAACGGACGTGAATCGATGAGCTTCATCGGTCGCTGTTCGGCTGCCGGCTTGAAGTGCGGATTGCCCGATCCCAGCACGACCGGAACGAGGCAGATCCGCAGCTCATCCACCAGGCCCGCCTTGAGCAGCACATCCGTCACCTCGGCGCTGCCGAAGACGAACATGGTCTTGCCGGGCTCTTGCTTCAGTCTCTTCACTTCGGCGGCAATGTCGCCGACGATGCGGGTATTGTTCCAGTCCGCCTTGTCGAGCGTCCGCGAAGCGGCGATCTTGGCGATGCCGTTCATGTAGGCGCTGATCTCAGGCGTTTCCGTCGCCGTCGGCCAATAGGCGGCCATGCCTTCATAGGTCTTGCGGCCGAAGATCAGCAGATCGCCTTCCTTGCCGAGCTCGCTCGCATAATGTTCCAACTCATCGCCCCAGGCGAGCATGTGAAAATCGAGGTCCCACGGCTTGGTTCCCTCGAAATAGCCGTCGAGCGTCATGAGATTCCAGATAACGAGCTTCCTCATCACTTTTCCTCCGTTGTGACCACCAGATCACAATTGAAACTGGTTGTTAAAAGCAAGCGGTTGTTTATTAGTCGGACTGATGGCAAAATGCAAGCAGTTTTTTGGAGACCATTATGGACGCATTGCATCGTTCCGGCTGCCCGATCAATCTGACGCTGGAAATTCTCGGCGACCGCTGGAGCCTGATCGTCATCAGGGACATCATGTTCGGCAATCGCCGGCATTTTCGCGAACTGCTGCAGAATTCGCAGGAGGGGATTGCCTCCAACATCCTCGCCGATCGCCTGAAACGGCTGGTCGAACGCGGCCTGCTGACCCGCGAGGATGATCCAACCCACAAGCAGAAGGCCATCTACAGCCTTACGGAAATGGCGATCGATCTCGTGCCGCTCTTTGCCCATATGGGCGCCTGGGGCCGCAAGCATCTTCCGGTGTCCGAGGAACTGTCGATCCGCGCTGAACTCCTGGAAAATGGCGGTTCGAAGCTCTGGGAAGATTTCATGGAAGAACTGCGCGCCAAGCATCTCGGCAAGGTGCTGTCACCGGGCACCCCCTCGGTGCTCGGCCGGCTGACGGAAGCCTATCTCGAGGTTGTCGATCGCAGGAAAAGCGGTTGATCAGTTCTTCCGGAACATGAAGCTCGCACCCCATCCGGTGACGAGCGCCAGCAATACGGAGAACACGCCGTAGGCGATCGGCTGCTGGTGCGCGGCATCGGTAATGGTCTGTTCTATGCCTGTTTTGATGACGCGCAGCGGCAAGGATTTCTCGCTCAGGAACTTGCCGCTCTTGAAGAGATAGGCGCGCACCGTGTGCACGCCATTCGGCACATCGGCGGGAATTCTGAGCGTCGCCCTGAACAGCGAGGAGCTGACGAAGCGCACGCCGGCCGGATCGCTTTCATAGAGGCCGCCTGTTTTCTGCAGTCGTCGGAAGGCGTTGCGGAATTCCGGTACGTCCCCGACATTGCCGACGAAGCCGAGCGGCGTCAGCGGAATATGGTCGACGCCGATGCCGCGATCGCTGAGTTCGAGCGGTGTGGTGATATTATCGACCGCGCGTGTGCTCGACAGCGAATAGGCTTCGGGCACATGCTCGAACGTCATCGAGCGGGTATTGATCCAGATGCCGAAGACCCGCTCCTTCCGGCGCACCGTGGCGTTTTCGCGCGGGCCTTCCAGCACGACGACGATGTCATATTGGCCGATCGCCAGAAGCAGTTGGTCGGTATTGGACAAGGCGCCGAAAATCGTCAGATCGGCGCCGGTGAAGTCGGAGGTGATGGCGATCTCGCTCGTCGAGGTGCCGATCTCCATCGTCTCTCGCGCCGTGGTCGAGGTCGTCGGCTGGTCGAGCATCACCTGCGCCTGTCCGGCAAGTGGGGCAAGCAGCAATGTCGCGGCGATGAGCAGTCTGAAACCTCTCATCGGCTCACGCCTTCCATGACGACCGAATAGACATCGGCCGGCGTCACCACCAGGGCGATTGCCAGGCGAAGGCCGACGGCAAGGACGAGCAGACCGAGCAGGGCGCGCAATTGCTCGCCGCGCAGCCTCTGGCCGACGCGCACGCCGTATTGCGCGCCGATCACGCCCGCCACCATCAGCAGGAAGGCCAGGATGACGTCGACGGAATAATTGGTGGCCGCCTGCACGATGGTGGTGAAGGCGGTCACGAAGATGACCTGGAACAGCGAAGTGCCGACGACGACATTGGTCGGTACGCGCAGCAGATAGATCATCGCCGGTACGAGGATGAAGCCGCCGCCGATACCCATCGGCGTCAGCATGCCGACGAAGAAGCCAAGGCCGATCACCGGGATGGCGCTGAGATAAAGTTTGGATTTCTTGAACCGCAGCTTCAGCGGCAGGCGCTGGACCCAGTTGTGATGGCGCGGCTTGCCGGTCGACGGCGGCAGTTTGCCGGCCGCGCGGCGCATGGCCCGCACGCTCTCCCACAGCATCAGCGTTCCCACGGTGCCCAGCAGCAGCACGTAGATCAGGGAAATGATCAGGTCGATCTGGCCGAGCCGGCGCAGCAACACGAATAGCCACAGGCCGAATGTCGCGCCCGCTAGGCCGCCGACAAGCAGGATCGCGCCCAGCTTCAGGTCGAGCGAGCCGCGGCGGAAATGGGTAAGCGCGCCCGACACCGAGGAGGCGACGACCTGGTTGGAGCCGGTAGCGACCGCGACAACAGGTGGAATATTGTAGAAGATCAGGAGAGGCGTGATGAGGAAGCCGCCGCCGACGCCGAACATGCCGGAAAGAAACCCGACGGCGGTGCCCATGCCGAGAATAATGAGGATATTCACCGACAGTTCTGCGATCGGCAGATAGATCGTCACGCGCTGTTCCCACCTGCAGGCGGCCGATGGCCGGGCCTGAACCATTTTCCCCTCTTAAACGGCGGATTCTAATCTGAAATCCTTGCCAGAGCCTTAGGAAAAGCCGGGCTGCTCCAGTTTTCGAATAGCCGGGCTCACTCTAGCGCGGCTTTTTCCGCATTTCTGTGACGTCGCGTTCTGAGGGAAAGAATGACGTGGAGCGAGGCTGTGCAAGCCCGAAACGAAACATGCCGGCGTGGTCGCACCGGCATGTTCGATTGACTGATTTTCGTAGAGGGTTGCGAAGGCCTATTTGTTGCGGGCCAGAAGCTCCTTGACCACCTGATCGGTCACCCGTCCGTCGGCCGGCAAGCCCACGGATTTCTGGAAATTCTTCAGGGCGGCCACGGTCTTGTCGCCCATGGCGCCATCCGGCGCACCGGCGTCGAAGCCGTTCTTGTTGAGGATGGCCTGGATGTTGCGGATGGCCTTCTTCATGTCGATGGAGGCCGTGTTCACGCCCTTGCCCGTGGTCCATTCGTCGGGAATGTCCGTGCCGTTGGCCTTGGCATCGGCCGGCTGCACCTTCCAAAGGTCGGCCTTGGCACGCGCGCTTTCGAGGTCGCCAGGCTTCATGGCATTGGCGACTTCATCGCGCTTCTGGGCGGCGTCCTTGTCGCCGCTCTTTGCGGCGATCGCGAACCATTTGTAGGATTGCTGCAGATCCTGTTTCACGCCGTTCCCGCGTGCATAGAGGATGGCGAGGTTGAACTGGCTGTCGGAGACACCGAGATTGGCGGCGCGGATAAACCAGCTTGCGGCAGTATCATAGTCCTGCGGTCCGGCGGTGCCAGAGGCAAAGAGAACGGCGAGATTGTGCATGGCGCTAGCATTGCCCTGATTGGCCGCCTGCTCGTAATATTGCTTGGCCTTGATGAGATCGCGATCGACGCCGTTGCCCTTCTCATACATGCTGGCAAGGCGGTACTGCGCGGGCGCATAGTTCTTGTCGGCCGAAAGCTGATACCAGCTTGCCGCCTGCTTCATATCGGCGGCAACGCCGCGGCCATCCGTATAACGTGCGCCGATTTCGAAGAGCGCCACCGGGTCGGCCGATTTGGCGGCTGCGACGAGCGATGGCGGCTGGATGCCGTCGGGCACCGTGATCTCGGGCGCCACCGGGGTGGCGACGGAACCTGCGGCCGCCTTGTCCGGCTGGACGAAAGCAGCCGTCTGTTGGGTAGGCGCGGCGCTGCCGGCAGGAGATAAGGTCTCGCTTGCCGCTTGGTTGCCGTCGAGCGGCGTTGCCGCCGTCAGGTGGTCGCTCGCAGGTGCTGCTGCCGGATTGGCGGGCGCGCTCGCAGCTTGCGTGTCCACCGTCTCGGCCGAGCCCGCGGGTGCGGCGGCCTGGTTTACCGTGGGCTGCTGATTGTTGTCGGCCGGGTTCGTCGATGCGACGACGATATTGCTGGCGGCATTGGCCGGCGGCGCGATCATCGAGGAGACTTCGGCAGGCGGGGGCGCCTTGTGGCCGCGCGTCAGCGTGTTGACCAGCGGGAAGGCCATGATGGCGAGAAGTGCCGCACCGACGGCCAACAGGATCGGCCGGCGGAAGCGCGAGAATGCGCCGCCTTTTTTCGCATCCTTCTTGGAGGCGGGAGCCGAACGCTGCGTCTGGTCGACTTCCATGGCTGCCGCCTGCGCGGCGCGCCGGGCTGCCGCGATATAATCGGCGCGCTCGTTTTCCGTCGGCTGGCGCGCGTTTCCGCTGCGAGAGGCATTCTGGCTGGCGCGTACGCGCTCGAGGATCTTCTTGATGTCGGGCGCGCCGGAGCCCGGCTCCAGCAATTCGTTGGCTTCTTCGCCGGGCATCAAGTCCGCCGGATCGATCGATGGCGCCTGCGCGATCACTGGGCGATCCGGCGGGAAGATCGGCTCGGCCTTTTCCGGCGTGAAGAAGCGCTTGCCGAGGCTGGCGAAGAGACTGGCCTTGCCGCTCTTGGCGGCAGCCTTGATTTCAGCCTTCGTATTGGCGTCGATCGCCTGTGCGACCGCGACCTCGGAGGAGATAACGGGTTCCGCAGACGCGACCGTGCGGATGATCGGCCCGGCCTTCTGCTGCTGTGCGGCCATCGGCGGCTTTATGACCGGAGCATCCTCTTCGGCGAAGACGTCGCTTTCGAATGCCGCGGCCGGCATGAGAGGCGCCGGCCTGCGATGTTCCATATGGTCGAGCCGGTCGGCGATCTGCAGCAGCGTGTCGTGCAGCGCTTCGAAGGTGCGGTGCGTGCGCTCGTCGCTGGCGCGGCTGATGTCCTCGAGATGGCGAAGGTCCTCGGCAAGCGCCGTCAGCGCCGACATGTCGGCGGCCTGACCGCCATTGCCCGTCATGCCTTGGCGCGAATAGGCCTCGACGACGGCTTCCGCCGCATGGCGTGCCGCCTCGATGATATATTCGTCATTGGTCGCCATATAGTCTTCGATCGCGCCCATCCGGCGATCGAAGTCTGAAGGCATATGATCGGCGATGGCCCGGGGTTCGTTCGTCAGCAATGTCGAAAGATGGGCGATCTGCTCTTCGAGGCTGCGCAGCGCCTGCATATCCGTGGGCGGGGCGGCCGTGCTGGCCTCCAGCCGTGCCGCAATGTCGGAGAGGCGTCCCTCCAGCCGGCGCACCGCGCCGTCGTCGATGGCTGCGGCCGGAGCTGCGGGATGGAAATCCATCTCGTCGATGCGGCGAGCCAGATAGTCCAGCCGGTCCGCCAGAGCGTTGTCGACGGACCCGTGTTCCAGCGCGTCGATCTTGTGGGAGATGTCGGCGAGGTAGCTGACGAGTTCCGGCTGCGGTGCCGCCTTCTGCGAGCGTTCCATCAGGTGCGAGAGCTGGTCGAGGCGTTCCTCGAGGCGGGCGACGGCCTTTGCGCTGCCCAGCTCGTCGATACGCATGGCGAGCGCTTCGAGACGGCCGGAAAGGTCGTCCGCCGGCTGCCGCCGTGCCGCATCGCGGCCCATCAGGTCGATTTGGTCGGCAAGGCCGCTCAAGCGGCCTTCCAGCCGCTGCATGGCCTGGTCCTGCGGCTGCATCATGGAGCCGAGGCTCTCCATCGCGGTTGCGATCGTCAGCAGCTTGTTTTCCAGCGCGTGCACGGCCGGGCTGTGGTTCATGCCGCCGAGATGCTGCTTGATGTCGTCAAGGCGATAGGCAAGCGAAACGAGCTCGTCCTGCAGCCCCGTCGTATCGATCGCCTTGATCTGGCGTCCGACATGATGCAGCGATTCCTCGCGGGCAAGGCCGTCCATCAGCGAGCGCAGCTCGTCGAATTCGGCTTTCAGACCGACCGTTTCCGGCTGGCCGGCGAGCTGGTTGATGCTGTTGGCAAGCCGAGCCATGTCCTCGCGGACATCGGCGACGAAATGCTTGTCCTCGGCATTCTCGCGAATATCGCGGATTTCGGCGCGCAAGGCGTTGACCTCGCGGGTCACGCTCTCGGCGATGTCGCGCTTCAAATCCTGACGAAGATTGACGAGCGCCTGCGCGATGTCGACCGAGTTTTCAGCCGAAGGACGCATCGGCTGACGCTGGGCGTAAGCATCGAGTGGACGCCGAGCCGGCTGCGGTTCGGCATGCGCAACATCCTCGCGGCGTACTTGCGGCCGTTCACGGCCTGCTTCCAGCGCGCGCTGACGCTGACGGATCTCGGCAAGCGGATCGGAACGAAGATCGCTCTCGTTGCGCAACGGGCGTTCATAGGGTCGGCTGGCGAGCTGCTCGCGTTCGCTGCGCGGCGGCATCCGTTCCGCTGGGGCGGCGCGTTCCGGGGCGGGTGCATAGCCGCCGACGGCGCGCTGGCGCGTATCGCGCGAGGCGGCCGTGCCCATCAGCCCCTCGATGCGCGCTTCCAGTCCTTCGATCGTGCGGCTCAGAGCATCCAGCGACGCCCAGTCGCCCGTGCCGGTAGGATTTGATCGCGATCCGCTCATATCTTTGCTCGCTTCGAACTAAGGACCACCCGGGGCCAACATACTGACGGAAAGAAGACGTCGTGGCTTTGCCGCACCGCCCGCATCCCACCATTTGGAAAGGGATAAATGTATTGGCTTTCCTCAAACCGAGCTGCAAAACGGCGCGCCTATCGAAGGATAAGTTGAAGAGACGCGAAGCACTGCCGCTCAACTCATACAATTTACGAAACGTGGTAAACAACTCGTTAAGTTTACCGGAAGTCTTAACCTTTTATTTCGGTTCTGCTGTCTCGCGCGCCGATATTCTTGCGAGCAGTCGGGATCTTTCAGGCGCAGGACGGGCGCGCGCATTGCGTAGGTATCCGTCGCCCCTCTATCCCCTTCACCAAAATTTCAACATCGTCCGAAATTTGACGTTTACGCAAACGTCAATATTTTGTAAGAATAACGAGTGGCCGGAATCTGAGGTCCGGCGGCGAATTGGAGGAATTCGAGAAATGCCAGTCTACAAGGCCCCGGTGAATGATACGCTCTTCGTCTTGAACGATGTGCTCGGGCTGGAGCGCTACAACAATCTCCCGGGCTATGCCGATGCCACGCCAGACATGATCGAGGCGATTGTCGGCGAGGCGGCCAAGATGGCGGAAGAGGTGCTTTTCCCGCTCAACTATTCCGGCGATCAGGAAGGCTGCCTGCGCCACGATGACGGCACGGTCTCGACGCCGAAGGGCTTCAAGGAAGCCTATCGCGCTTATCGCGAAGGTGGCTGGCTCGGTCTCGCCGTGCCGGAGGAATACGGCGGCCAGGGGCTTCCCTATGTGCTGCACTGCGCCGTCGGCGAATATACCTCCGCCGCCAACATGTCGCTGATGATGTATCCGGGCCTGACGCAGGGCGCGATCGCCGCCGTTCTCGTCCACGGCTCCGACGCGCAGAAGCAGACTTACTTACCGAAATTGGTCGAGGGCACCTGGTCCGGCACCATGAACCTCACCGAGCCGCATTGCGGCACCGATCTCGGCCTCTTGCGCACCAAGGCGGTGCCTCAGGCCGACGGCAGCTATAAGATTTCGGGCCAGAAGATCTTCATCTCCGCCGGCGAGCACGACATGACGGACAATATCGTCCATCTCGTCCTTGCCCGCATCGAAGGCGCGCCTGAGGGAACCAAGGGCATCTCGCTGTTCATTGTGCCCAAATTCCTCGTCAAGGAAGACGGTTCGCTCGGCGCGCGCAATCCGGTCTCCTGCGGCGCGATCGAGCACAAGATGGGCATCCATGGCAACGCCACCTGCGTCATGAATTATGACGAGGCCACTGGCTTCCTGATCGGCGTGGAGAACAAGGGCCTCAACGCCATGTTCGTCATGATGAACGAGGCGCGCCTTGGCGTCGGGTTGCAGGGACTGTCGGTTGCCGAGATTGCCTATCAGAATGCCGCAAACTACGCTCGCGAGCGCATCCAGGGCCGCTCGCTTTCCGGCCCGAAGGCGCCGGACAAGAAGGCCGATCCGATCATCGTCCACCCCGATATCCGCCGCTCGCTGATGACCATCCGCGCCTTCAACGAGGCCGGCCGTGCCTTTCTGCTGTGGACGGCGCTGAAATCCGATATTGCCCATCGCTCTCCGGACGAGAAGGAGCGCCAGGCAGCGGACGATATCCTTGGTCTCGCGACGCCGATCCTCAAGGGTGTCATGACCGACAAGGGCTTCGACCATGCCGTCATGGCGCAGCAGGTCTTCGGCGGTCACGGCTATATCGAAGAGCACGGCATGAGCCAGTATGTCCGCGATGCCCGCATCACCATGATCTATGAGGGCGCAAACGGCATCCAGGCGCTCGATCTCGTCGGCCGCAAGCTGGCGCTGAACGGCGGCCGCGCCGTCATGGCGCTGTTCAAAGAAATCGGCGATTTCTGCGAGGAAAACCGTAACGACGAGCAGATGGCCTTCTTCACCAAGCATCTGAAGAAGGGCTTGAACGACGTGCAGGCCGCGACCATGTGGTTCATGCAGAACGCCATGGCCAAGCCCGACAATGCCGGCGCCGGCTCGACCGACTACATGCACCTCTTCGGCCTCGTCGTCCTCGGCTACATGTGGGCGAAGATGGCAAAGGCGGCGCAAACGGGCCTTGCGGGCGGCGACAGCGCGCGCGAGGATTACCTGAAGAACAAACTTGTCACGGCGCGGTTCTACATGGAGCGCATCATGCCGGAAACGGCGCTGCGCAAGGCCCGCATCGAAACCGGCGCCGACACGATGATGGAACTGGCGGCGGAAGCCTTTTGATCAAGGCGGCGTTCGCCGCCGCAGGGAGATGAGACATGACCGAGGTTTTCATTTACGACCATGTGCGCACGCCGCGCGGGCGGGGCAAGAAAGATGGGGCGCTGCATGAAGTGCCGTCCGTCCGCCTCGCCGCCAAGACGCTGGAGGCGATCCGCGACCGCAACGGCCTCGACACCGAAACGGTTGACGATATCATCATGGGCTGCGTCGATCCCGTCATGGAAGCCGGCGCCGTCATTCCGAGGGGTGCCGCCTTCGAGGCAGGCTATTCCACCAGGGCCCCTGGCATGCAGATTTCGCGCTTCTGCGCCTCCGGTCTCGATGCCGTGAATTTCGGAGCGGCCAAGATCGCGCAAGGGGCTGATGATATCGTCATTGCCGGCGGCGTCGAAAGCATGTCGCGGGTTGGCTTGGGCATGTCCGGCGGCGCCTGGTTCATGGACCCTTCCGTCAATTTCCCGGCCTATTTCATGCCGCAAGGCGTCTCGGCCGATCTCATCGCCACCAAATACGGCTTCTCCCGCGACGATGTTGACGCCTATGCCGTCGAAAGCCAGAAGCGCGCGGCCAATGCCTGGGAAAAGGGCTATTTTCAGAATTCCGTCGTGCCCGTGAAGGATGTCAACGGCCTGACCATCCTTGCCAAGGATGAGCATATGCGTCCCGGCACCGATATGCAGGCGCTGGCCTCGCTCAATCCGTCTTTCCAGATGCCCGGTGAAATGGGCGGTTTCGAAGCCGTCGGCATCCAGGCGCATCCGGAAGTCGAGCGCATCAACTATGTCCATCACGCCGGCAATTCCTCCGGCATCGTCGATGGCGCCGCCGCCGTGCTGCTCGGCTCCAAGGCGGGCGGCGAGAGCATGGGCTTGAAGCCGCGCGGCCGCATCAAGGCCTTCGCCAATATCGGCTCCGACCCGGCGCTGATGCTGACCGGCCCGGTCGACGTCACCGAAAAGCTCCTGAAGCGCAGTGGCCTGACGCTGGCCGATATCGATCTCTTCGAACTCAACGAAGCCTTTGCCGCCGTCGTGCTGCGCTACATGCAGGCTTTCGAGATTCCGCATGACAAGATCAACGTCAATGGTGGTGCGATTGCCATGGGCCATCCGCTCGGCGCGACCGGCGCGATGATCCTCGGCACGGTGCTGGACGAGCTGGAACGCCGCGATCTCAACACGGCGCTGGTGACACTCTGCATCGGCGCCGGCATGGGCACCGCCACGATCGTCGAACGCGTCTGAGGGGAGGAAACCAATGGCCTACACGAATTTCACTGTCGAGACGGACGCAGATGGCATCGCCCTCGTTACCTGGGACATGCCCGGCAAGTCCATGAACGTCTTCACCGCGGAGATCCTCGAAGAGCTGAACGCCATCATCGACGCGACTGTCGCCGATGCGGCGGTCAAGGGCGTAGTCTTCACATCGGGCAAGTCCTCCTTCTCCGGCGGGGCCGATCTGTCGATGATCAAGTCCATGTTCTCCTTCTATCAGGAGGAGAAGGCCAAGGATCCGGCTGCGGCTACCCAGAAGCTCTTCGATCTCGTGGGGCGCATGACCGGGCTGTTCCGCAAGCTCGAAACCTGCGGCAAGCCGTGGGTTTCGGCCATTAACGGCACCTGCATGGGCGGCGCTTTCGAGCTGTCGCTCGCCTGCCATGGCCGTGTCGCGTCGAGCGCCAAGAGCGTCAAGATCGCACTGCCTGAGGTCAAGGTCGGCATCTTCCCCGGCGCCGGCGGCACGCAGCGCATCTCGCGCCTGACGGATGCGCAGTCGGCCCTGCAGATGATGACGACCGGCCAGTCGCTGACGGCAGCCCGCGCCAAGGCGATGAATCTCGTGCATCAGGTGGTCGAGCCGGACCAGCTAATCCCGGCTGCCAAGCAGATGATCAAGGACGGCCTGAAGCCCGTCGCCCCGTGGGACGAGAAGGGCTTCAAGGCGCCGGGTGGCGGCATCTGGACGCCCGCCGCAGCCCAGCTTTGGCCGGCGGCACCTGCCATCCTGCGTCGCGAGACATCGGGCAATTATCCGGCGGCACTCGCCATCCTCAAATGCGTCTACGAAGGCCTGCAGGTTCCCTTCGATACCGGCTTGAAGATCGAGCAGCGCTATTTCACCCATGTGCTGCAGACCACCGAAGCCTATTCGATGATCCGCTCGCTGTTCATCTCCATGCAGGAACTCGGCAAGGGCGCGCGCCGTCCGGTCGGTCAGCCGAAGACGGAGTTGAAGAAGATCGGCGTCGTCGGCGCCGGCTTCATGGGCGCTTCCATCGCCTATGTCACCGCTGCCGCGGGCATTCCGGTCACGCTCATTGATCGCGACATCGAAGCGGCGACCAAGGGCAAGGGCGTCGGCGAGGGGCTGGTGAAGGATTCGGTCGGTAAGGGAAGGCTGACGCAAGACGAGGGTGCAGCTTTGCTTGCCCGCATCACGCCATCGGCCGATTATTCCGATCTGAAGGATGCCGATCTCGTCATAGAGGCGGTGTTCGAGGATCGCGAAGTCAAGAAGGCCGTCATCGAGGCGGTAGAGGCCGTGCTGCCGGCCGGCGCCGTCTTCGCCTCCAACACGTCGACGCTGCCGATCACGGGCCTTGCCAAGAATTCCAAGCGCCCGGCCGAATTCATCGGCGTCCACTTCTTCTCGCCTGTCGAGAAGATGATGCTGACCGAAGTCATCCTCGGCAAGGAAACCGGCGATCATGCCTTGGCCGTCGCGCTCGATTATGTCGCCGCGATCAAGAAGACGCCGATCGTCGTCAACGACACGCGCGGCTTCTTCGTCAATCGCTGCGTTTTCCGCTACATCCACGAAGCCTATGACATGCTGATCGAAGGTGTGCCGGCTGCGATGATCGAGAATGCCGCCAAGATGGCCGGCATGCCCGTCGGGCCTTTGGCGCTCAACGACGAAGTTGCCATCGACCTCTCCCACAAGATCCTGAAGGCGACGGTCGCCGATCTCGGCGAGAAGGCGGTCGACCCGCGTCACATGCAGCTAGTTAGCGGTCTCGTCGAAGGCGAGGGACGCTTGGGCAGAAAGAACGCCAAGGGCTTTTACGACTATCCGCCAAAGCCGGCGAAGAAGTCGCTCTGGCCGGGTCTTAAGGATCTCTATCCGCAGCAGAAAGCCGACGAGGTCGATGTCAATGTGCTGAAGCAGCGCTTCCTCGTGACTATCGCGCTGGAAGCTGCCCGCACCATTGAAGAGGGCATCGTCACCGATCCGCGCGAGGCCGATGTCGGCTCCATCCTCGGCTTCGGCTTCGCCCCCTATACCGGCGGCGCGCTGTCCTACATCGACGGCATGGGCGTCAAGGCTTTCGTCGAGCTCTGCGAAAAGCTGGCTGCCGCCTACGGCCCGCATTTCCAGCCGACGGCACTGCTGAAGGACATGGCCGCAAAGGGCGAAACTTTCTACGGACGTTTCGATCCCTATAATGCCAAGAAGGCGGCGTGAGGCAATAAACCATTGCTCGCGATAAATCATGGGCCGCTCCTGTCGGGAGCGGCCCTTTTCGTTCGTCCTCTGCTTGGAACCATCAAACCGAGGAGAATGACATGATCGAAATCATCGGCAATCGCGGCGAGGCCGAAGCCATCAATGCAGTGCTTGCAGGCTGGACCTCCGCTCTTGGCAACAAGGACGCGGCCGGCGTCGTCATGCATTTGAGCGACGATGTCGTCAGCTTCACCCTGGCGGCGCCGCTCATGCACAAGGGCAAGGGCGAAAAAGGCCTTCAGGGGTGGTTTTCGACCTGGGAGGGGCCGATCGGCGGCGATGCGGTCGATGTGAGGTTGACCGTCGGCGAGGATGTCGCCTTCTGGACCGGCCTTGTGCATATGACCGGCAGGAAGACGGACGGTGTCGACGTCGATCTATGGTTTCGCCAGACGCTCGGCCTCAGAAAGGAGACAGGCATCTGGAAGATCGTTCATGAGCATACGTCGGTGCCGTTTGCGATGGACGGCAGCGGCCTTGCCGAACTTGGGCTTAAGCCGTAAGCATAGCCTTACGAAATACTCAATGGTTTCTCTCGATCGGCGCGCAACGCCAGAACGCCCCAGCCGACGAGCAGGAGGATTGCCGCCGCGTAGATATCTGCAGCCTCGGCAAAGCCCAGCGCCTTCGACAGGAAACCCGCCAGGATGGCGGGCAGGCTGAAGGCGAGATAGCTCTGGATGTAGAAGGCCGAAAGCAGCCCGGCGCGCTCGTCGGGCTTTGCCAATGGCATGATGCTGCGCACCGTGCCGAGAAAGGTCGCGCCGAAGCCCGAGCCGGCGATTAACGTCCCCAAGGCGAGGATCGACACCTCGGCCGCGTGCATGCCGGCGACAACGGTCAGAATGCCGAGGGTCATGGTCGGTATGCCGAACCTCATGATCATGGCGGTGGATCTCTCGCGCAGCAGGAACACGCCCGCCGCACCGCTGATCGTCAAGGCCGCGACCACGGAGCCGCCGACCAGCGGCGCGGTACTGCCGGTCGTCGTGCTGACGAGCGAAGGCACCAGCGACAGATAGAAGCCGGCGAGCGCCCAGACGGCGATGTTGATCGGCGTCAGCGCCAGCAAAGTGCGGCGCACCTGCTGGGGAACGGCGACCTCCGGCTTCAGCGATGCGAGCAGCCCGCTCCGCCGGCGCGTCGTCTCGGGCACCAGCCAGAGCAGTACGGCTTGCAGGATAAGAAGGACGAGCGTGACGATATAGACGAGCAGGGTCGGCGCCGGCGCGAACTGGACCAGGAAGCTCGTGCCGAGCGCGCCGATCGCCATGCCGGTCAGCGGCGCAAGACTGTTGGTGATCGATCCCTTGATCGGATCGAGATCGACGAGAGCCGCCCCGATGGAGCTTGCCGCGGCCCCCGTTGCCAGGCCCTGCACGATGCGGGCGGCAATCAGCCAATCCGGTCCCCTGGCCATTAAAAACAGCACCATCGCCACCATATTGAGGAGGATCGATGCGAAGATCACCGGCCGCCGCCCGAGATGGTCGGAAATCGAGCCGACGATCAAGAGTGAGGCGAGAAGGGCGAAGGCATAGACGGCAAAGATCACCGTAATCAGGATCGGCGAGAAGGCGAAGGCCTGCTGGTAAAGGCGGTAGAGCGGCGTCGGCGCGGATGAGGCGGCAAAGAACAGCGCGCTCGTCGCGGCGTAGTAGAACGGCGCCAAACGTCTGGCCGACGAAATCGGTGCGCTGGCAGTGGAATGGGGCTCGGTCATCGACTATATCCTAGCCTAAAGCTAAAAGATTGCGTTAGGCGCATATAGGATGCCCAACGTACAAAAGCAAATAATTTGCCTTAGTGAATGGCGCCTGGTCATTCGCCAGCGGCAAAAGGGAAAGATTGGCAAAGGCTTATGGGCTACAGAGAAAATCCCCGCCCCGGCGGGCGCAGTGCCAGAGTGCAGGCGGCCGTGCATCAATCCGTCCGCGAGATGCTGGCGACGATGGATCGCGCCGCCATCACCATCCCTATGATCGCGCAACGCGCCAACGTCACGCCTTCTACGATCTATCGTCGCTGGGGCGATCTTCAAGAGCTTCTGGCCGACGTCGCCGCCTCGCGCCTGCAGCCGGAAGGCGAGCCGGCGAGGATCGGCAGCCCCCGCGAGGATCTGGAAGCCTGGGCAGAGCAATATGCCGACGAAATGGCTTCCGGTGTCGGGCGGCAAATGCTGCGCGACATTCTTTCGGCCGCCGATGTGGCAAATGCTGAGAAGTGCAGCGGTTATACGCAGCAGCAGCTTGCTGTTTTCGTTGCCCGTGCCAGGGAGCAGGGCGAGCCGTTTCCGACTCTGACTGAATTGATGGACCACGTCATTTCGCCGGTCATCTATCGCATCCTCTTCGAGCAGGCGCCCGGCGCGGATTATGTTCGCAAGCTGGTTGCGAAAGTGATGCCGGATGGAGCGCGCAAAACCTGAGTATGGCAGCTAGCGCCCGGCGATTCATCAAAGATTTGTTCACGTATCGTGGGCGGCGACCTCGATTGTGTTGCCCGCAACTGACGAACAGTAGCTGGTGGCATGCGCGGATAAATTGCTTAACCCATGGAATTACCTTGGGATATTCGCGTCTGGATAAGAGTGGGCGCCAATTTGCTGTTGAAAAATAAGGAAAAAGATGGTGCTAATCACCATGAGTGAATTCAACGGCAACGCGAAGGGGACTGCTCGATGCTTAATGAATTTAAGGCATTCATCGCCCGCGGCAATGTCATGGATCTCGCGGTCGGCGTGATCATCGGCGGCGCTTTCGGCGGTATCGTGAAATCGCTGGTTGACGATATCATCATGCCGATCGTCGGCGCAATCTTTGGCGGGTTCGATTTCTCGAACTACTTCGTAGGTCTTTCCTCGGCGGTCAATGCGCCGACGCTGACGGCTGCCCGTGCCCAGGGCGCGGTTTTCGCCTACGGCAATTTCATCACCGTCCTCATCAACTTCCTTATCCTCGCCTGGATCATCTTCCTGATGGTCAAGGGCGTGAACACGCTGCGCACGCAGGTCGAGCGCAAGGAAGACAAAATCGCCGAGGCAGCACCGCCGCCGGCCGACGTCCAGCTACTCACCGAGATTCGCGATCTTCTCGCAAAACGCTGAGGCTCGGCTCGGCCTCTTTTAAAAGCCTCGGTCCGGCAAAGGCCGGGGCTTTATTCATCACCGAAATCGATCATTCGCTAACGCAAAGTCATGGGATTTGTTCGCCGCTCTGCTTTATGAAGGCGGAAACCGGAGACTTTGTATGTCGATACTAGATAGCCTCAGCCCGCGCGCGCTTGCAGCCCCCGAAAGCGGGATCGTCGAAGTGGTCAATTATGCCCGCGGTCGCGAGGGCCTGCTGCCGCTTTGGGTCGGCGAGGGCGATCTGCCGACGCCGGATTTCATCAATCGCGCTGCCATGGCCTCGCTCAATGCCGGCGAGACCTTCTATACCTGGCAGCGCGGCATTCCCGAGCTGCGCCAGGCGCTCGCCGATTACTACGGCCGGCATTTCGGCACCTCGCTGCCGATGGAGAATTTCTATGTCGTCGGCTCCGGCATGCAGGCGATCCAGCTTTCAGTGCAGGCAATCACCTCTCCCGGCGACGAGATGGTCTATCTCTCCCCGGCCTGGCCGAATATCGCCGCAGCGCTGGAAATTGCCGGCGCCCGCTCCGTCGCCGTGCCGCTGGAATTCGAGCACGGCAAATGGTCGCTCGATCTCGGCCGCCTGGAGGCGGCGATCACGCCGAAGACTAAAGGCCTGTTCATCAATACCCCGTCCAATCCGACAGGCTGGACGGCGACCCACCAGGATCTCAGGGATATTCTGGCCCTGGCGCGCAAGCATGATCTCTGGATCATGGCCGACGAAATCTATGCGCTCTACTATTATGCCGGCGGCCGCGCGCCGAGCTTCCTGGACGTCAAGGAAGCCGACGACAAGATCCTCTTCGTCAATTCCTTCTCGAAGAACTGGTCGATGACGGGCTGGCGCGTCGGCTGGATCGTCGCGCCTGCCGAGCTCGGGCAGGTGATCGAAAACCTCGTGCAATATTCGACCTCGGGCGTCGCGCAATTCATGCAGAAGGGCGCGGTTGCGGCGCTGAACGAGGGCGACGATTTCGTCCGCTCCAACATCGCGAAAGCCACCCGCTCGCGCGATATCCTCTGCGACGCCCTGATCGCCACCAATCGCGTGCAGACGCTGAAGCCGGATGGCGCGCTCTATTCCTTCCTGAAGATCGACGGCGTTACCGACAGCCGCAAGACCGCCATCGACATCGTCGACAAGACCGGTGTCGGCCTGGCGCCCGGAACGGCCTTCGGAAAGGGCGGCGAGCTCTTCATGCGCGCCTGCTTCCTGCGCGATCCGGTGCAGGTGGCGGATGCTGCGGAGCGGTTGAGCCGGTATATTTTGGGGTTGTAGGAGTGGCCTCCAGCTGGCAGCTTTCGACTTGGCTGGTCCTGATACCCCCCTCTGTCGCTGTCGCGACATCTCCCCCACAAGGGGGGAGATTGTGAACTCGCGGCGGCCTCTCGCACCAACCAGCATCGCATCTGCTGCAGCCGAGGTTCATTATTTTGCAAAGGCGTGCGGCAAACTCCTAACGATCTCCCCCCCTTGTGGGGGAGATGTCACGAAAGTGACAGAGGGGGGTGCACACTCTCCAAGATCCCCGTAATAGCGACCATGCGTCCAATCCATAAAATGCAATCGATCAGCGAAAGCCCACCCTAACCATTCCCGCAATCTTTTCCGCCAGGCCTCCCGCTTTTAATCAATTTCGCAGGGGAAGCGGCCTCATATGGGGCCGATAAGACTTGGCGGGGACGCGAAGAATGACTGTCTTGGTGACGGGCGGGGCCGGTTATATCGGCAGCCACATGGTCTGGAGATTGCTTGACGCGGGCGAGGACGTGGTGGTCCTCGATCGCCTGTCGACGGGTTTCCGTTGGGCCGTTCCACCGGCGGCCCGCTTCTATCTCGGCGATATCGCCGATGAAGCGCTCCTGCATCAGATTTTCGCCGAAAACCATATAGAGGCCATCATCCACTTTGCCGGTTCGGCCGTTGTTCCCGCGTCGATCGAGGATCCGCTTGCCTATTATGAAAACAACACCGGCAAGACCCGCATCCTCATGAGCGCCGCCGTCAGGGCCGGCATCCGCCATTTCGTCTTTTCGTCCACCGCCGCGGTCTACGGCCAGCAGCCGGCGGATAGACCGGTCGGTGAAGACGCGCCGTTGCGGCCGGAATCTCCTTATGGCCAATCCAAGCTGATGTCCGAATTGATGCTGCGCGATGCCGCCGCGGCCTATGATTTCCGCTATGTGGCGCTGCGTTATTTCAACGTGGCCGGCGCTGATTCCGCGGGGCGGGCGGGGCAATCGACCAGCGGTGCCACGCATCTTGTCAAGGTCGCCTGCGAGGCGGCACTCGGCCGTCGCGGTCAGGTGGAGATTTACGGCACCGACTATCCGACGCATGACGGTAGCGGCGTTCGCGACTATATCCATGTCAGCGATCTCGTCGAAGCGCATCTGATGGCGCTGCGGCATCTGCGCGACGGCGGCCGATCATTGGTCGCCAATTGCGGCTATGGTCAGGGCTATTCGGTTCTGGATGTGCTCAACATGGTGATGCGCGTCCATGGCCACGCCTTTCGTATTCATATCGCACCGCGCAGGCCCGGCGACATGGCCAGCATCGTCGCCGACGCGGCGCTTGCCCATCGCGAACTTGGCTGGACGCCGAAATATAATTGCCTGGAAACGATCGTGCGCTCGTCGCTGGACTGGGAGCTTCGCCTTGCCGAACGCTCGGGCTTCGACGCAGCCGGGCTACTGCATAATTCCTTAAATCGGAATCGATTTAAGGAAAAAATTATGCAGCAGATTTAAAGCGCTACAGCGACCTTTGCGCGTCATATATGACGCGCGGCGCTGTAGAGAAGATCTACGCCACCCCAAGCATCCTGTAGCCTTAGCTCTCGACACCTCTCCAAGGCCCCAGAAAAGCCGGCGCATTCTTGCGCACGGCTTCCACGAGAAAATCGATGACGGTGCGCACGCGTGGCGATTGGCGCAGATCGCGGTGGCATGTGATCCAGTAGTGGCGCCTGAGATCCACCTCGTGCGGCAGGACGACCTGCAGATCGGGATGCTTGCCCGCGATGAAAAACGGCAGCACGCATAATCCCTGGGCATTCTTCGTCGCCGTCAGCTGCGCAAAGATGCTCGAGCTCTGGAATTGTGGCCTGATGCGCGGATGGACGTCGTCGAGATAATCCAGTCCCGGCGCGAAGATCATATCCTCGATATAGCCGATGAAGGCGAAGTCAGGCAGGTCGTCGCGGCTTTCGATCGGCGGATGACGGGCGAGGTAATCGCGCGATCCGTAAACCTGCAGATGATAGTCCGTCAGTTTCTCGGTGAAATAGGGTCCGGCCTTCGGTGGGTCGAGCACCACGACGATATCGGCTTCCTTGCGCGAGAGCGACATGATCTGCTGGATGGTGATCAGCTCCAGCGAAATATTCGGATGCCTGGCGGTGAATTCGGGCAGCACGCCGGTGAAGAAGAAGTTTGAAAAGCCCTCCGGCGCGCTGATGCGCACGACGCCTCGCTGTGCCGCTGGTCCTGCGGAAAGATCGGCGCGGAGACGCTCGGTTTCCTGCTCCATGTGCTCGGCCGTATCGACGAAGCGCTGCCCCATGCTGGTCAGCATGTAACCGCGTGGATTGCGTTCGAAGAGCTTGACCTTCAAGGCGAATTCCAGCCGGTCGATACGGCGCGAGACCGTGGCATGGCTGCTGCGCAATTGTCGTGCCGCGGTGGAGAGCTGCCCCGTTCGCGCGACCGCGAGGAAAAACTGCAAATCATCCCAGGTAAAATGCGGCGTGCGCTTCATGCATCCTCCTCTGTTCAAAAATGAACAGACCTTGTTTGGAATTAATTGCAATCGCGACTTGCGTCAACGCACGAATTCCATGATCCTGCCCGTCGGGTAAAGTCGTTTTGAGGAAAGCGGCTGGCCAATTTTGAACAGATTCGTTTTTGCCAAATCTCTGGGAGGAGAGGACATGCGAAAGAGTCTTATTGCATCCTTTGCATTGCTGCTTGCGGCCAGCACCGCGGCTTTTGCCGCCGGCCCGTCCGATGGTGTCGTCAAGATCGGCATCCTCAACGACCAGTCCGGCGTCTATGCGGATTTCGGCGGCAAATCGTCGGTAGCGGCCGCCAAGATGGCCGCCGAGGATTTCGGCGGCAAGGTGCTTGGCGTGCCGATCGAGATCGTCGACGCCGATCATCAGAACAAGCCCGATATTGCCTCCAACATTGCCCGCCAGTGGTATGACCAGGACAAGGTCGACGCCATCATGGAGTTGACGACCTCTTCGGTCGCGCTCGCCGTGCAGGCGGTCGGCAAGGAAAAGAAGAAGATCGATATCGTCACGGGTGCCGCGACGACGGATCTCACCGGCAAGCAATGCTCGCCCTACGGCTTCCATTGGGCCTATGACACGCATGCCCTCGCGGTCGGCACCGGCGGCGCGCTCGTCAAGCAGGGTGGCGACACCTGGTTCTTCCTGACTGCGGACTACGCCTTCGGCTATTCGCTGGAGCAGCAGACCGGCGATTACGTCAAGGCAAGCGGCGGCAAGATCCTTGGTTCGGTACGCCATCCGCTGTCGACCAACGATTTCTCGTCCTTCCTGTTGCAGGCGCAATCGTCGGGCGCCAAGGTCATCGGCCTTGCCAATGCCGGTCTCGACACGTCAAACGCCATCAAGCAGGCCTCGGAATTCGGCATCACCCAGGGCGGCCAGCATCTGGCGGCGCTGCTCTTCACGCTCGCCGAAGTCAACGGCCTCGGCCTGCAGGCGGCGCAAGGGTTGACGCTGACGGAAGGCTATTACTGGAACCTCGACGACAAGAGCCGTGAATTCGGCAAACGCTTCTTTGCCCGCACTGGCAAGATGCCGAACATGATCCATGCCGGCACCTATTCCGCCGTGACGCAATATCTGAAGGCCGTGCAGAAGGCCGGCACGGACGATACCGACGCCGTTGCCAAGCAATTGCACGAAATGCCTGTTGATGATTTCTTCGGCCGCGGCGGCACGGTCGGCGCCAACGGCCGCATGATCCACGACATGTATCTTCTCCAGGTCAAGAAACCCGAAGAGAGCAAGGAGCCGTGGGATTACTTCAACGTGCTCGCGACGATCCCTGGCAAGGAAGCCTATATTGATCCCGCCAAGAGCGGCTGTGACCTCGTCAAGCAATAGGGCTCAGACCAGCTTATGGCGATGTCCGCGACACATCAGCAGGAAGAGCTCCGGGTGGTCCTATCCGCCCGGGGACTGCGCCGCGATTTCGGCGGCTTCACCGCCGTCAAGAATGTCGATCTCGATGTGCAGCACGCCCGCGTGCACGCGCTGATCGGCCCGAACGGCGCCGGCAAGACGACGGTGTTCAACCTGCTCACCAAGTTCCTGCAGCCGACGCACGGCACGATCACCCTGCTCGGCACCGATATCACGAAGACCAGGCCGGACAAGGTTGCGCGCATGGGCCTCGCGCGTTCCTTCCAGATTTCGGCCGTTTTCCCGCATCTGACGGTGCTGGACAATGTCCGCGTCGCCTTGCAGCGGCCGAGCAATCTCGCCCACCAGTTCTGGCGGCCACTTGCGGCCCTCGATAGCCTCAACGCCCGCGCCGAACAGCTGCTTGCCTCGGTTGGGCTTTCGAAGGAACGCGATGCTATCGCCGCCGACCTTTCCTACGGCCGCAAGCGCGTGCTGGAGATCGCAACCACGCTTGCGCTCGATCCGAAAGTGCTGCTGCTCGACGAGCCGATGGCCGGCATGGGGCTGGAGGACGTGAACACCGTCTCCGCCATCATCCGTGATGTCGCGCGCGACAGGGCTGTGCTCATGGTGGAGCACAATCTCTCCGTCGTTGCCGATATCTGCCATCATGTCACGGTCCTGCAGCGCGGCGAGATCTTGGCCCAGGGCGATTATGCCACCGTAAGCCGGGACCCCCGCGTTCGCGAAGCCTATATGGGCACAGAGGAGGCTTGACGATGGCGCCGCTGCTGGACGTTCAGGGCCTCAATGCCTGGTATGGCGAAAGCCATATCCTGCATGGCGTCGACATGCGCGTGGGCGAGGGGGAAACCATCACCATCCTCGGCCGCAACGGCGTCGGCAAGACGACGACGCTGCGCACCATCGTCGGCATCGTCCGCGCCCGCAAGGGCAGGATCGCCTTTGCCGGCAAGGACATGATGCAGGTGCCTTTGCACAAGACGGCGCATCAGGGCATCGGCTTCGTGCCGGAGGAGCGCGGCATCTTCTCGACCCTCAGCGTCTATGAAAACCTGATGCTGCCGCCGGTCGTCGCCGCTGGTGGCATGACGCTCGATGAAATCTTCGAGCTGTTTCCCAATCTGCATGAGCGGCGCAATAGTGTCGGCACAAGGCTTTCGGGTGGCGAGCAGCAGATGCTTGCCATGGCCCGCATCCTGCGCACCGGCGTCCGTATGCTGCTGCTCGACGAACCGACCGAGGGTCTTGCCCCCGTCATCGTCCAGCGCATCGGCGAAGTCCTGCAGAAGCTGAAAGGTCGCGGCATGACCATATTGCTCGTCGAGCAGAATTTCCGTTTCGCCAGCCGCATCGCCGATCGCTTCTATGTGATGGATCACGGCCAGATGGTCTCGGAATTTCCGGTCGGCGAACTCTCCGAGCGCATGGACATGCTGCACAAGGTCCTGGGGGTCTGAGCCATGACGACGATATTCGGCATCCCCGCCCAGGCCCTTCTCGGTCAATTGCTGATCGGCCTTATCAACGGCTCCTTCTATGCGCTCCTGAGCCTTGGCCTGGCGATCATCTTCGGCATGCTGCGGGTCATCAATTTCGCCCATGGCGCGCTCTATATGCTCGGCGCCTTCACCGCCTATCTGCTGCTCGCCTATGCCGGCATCGGCTATTGGCCGGCCCTCGTTCTGGCGCCACTGATCGTCGGCCTGTTCGGCGCGCTGGTCGAGCGTTTCTGCCTGCGCCGGCTCTACGGGATCGATCCGCTCTACGGATTGCTCTTCACCTTCGGCATGGCGCTGACCATCGAGGGGACCTTCCGCTATCTCTACGGCTCCTCCGGTCAGCCCTATGCCGTCCCGACGGAGCTGGCCGGTGCGCGCAACATCGGCTTCATGTTCCTGCCCGTCTATCGCGGCTGGGTGGTCATCGCCTCACTGGTCGTCTGCATCGGCACATGGCTGCTGATCGAAAAGACCAAGCTTGGCGCCTATCTGCGCGCCGCGACGGAGAATTCCGTGCTCGTGCAGGTTTTCGGCGTCAACGTGCCGGTGTTGTTGACGCTGACTTACGGCTTCGGCGTGGCGCTTGCCGCCTTTGCCGGCGTGCTGGCCGCGCCGATCTACCAGGTCTCGCCGCTGATGGGATCGAACATGATCATCATCGTCTTTGCGGTCGTGGTCGTCGGCGGCATGGGTTCGATCATGGGGGCGATCGTGACAGGCTATCTGCTCGGCATTGCCGAGGGCCTCACCAAGGTCTTCTATCCGGAGGCCTCCAACATCGTCATCTTCGTCATCATGGCGATCGTGTTGCTCCTCAGGCCCGCGGGCCTCTTTGGTCGGGAGGCGTGATATGGCTGGATTAATCACCTTGAGTTCCAAGGAGCGTCCGAAGCTTTCCGTGCAGAAGCTGCTTCTGGTGGTCGGTCTCGTCTGCCTGATCTGGGCGCCTTTCTTCATCTACCCGATCTTCGTCATGAAGGTGCTCTGCTTTGCGCTCTTCGCCTGCGCCTTCAATCTGTTGCTCGGCTATGCCGGCCTGCTCTCTTTCGGCCACGCCACCTTCTTCGGGGGCGCCGCCTATTTCACGGCGCACGCGGTGAAGGAATGGGGCTTGCCGCCCGAGATCGGCATCTTGATCGGCGTCGCGGGAGCCTCGTTGCTTGGTCTCGTCATGGGCTTCGTCGCCATCCGCCGACAGGGCATCTATTTCGCCATGATCACGCTGGCGCTCTCCTACATGTTCTATTTCTTCTGCCTGCAGGCGGCATTTACCCATGGCGAGGACGGAATTCAGTCGGTGCCGCGCGGCTACCTCTTTGGCGTCCTCGATCTCAACAACTCCTTCAACATGTATTATTTCGTCCTCGCTGTTTTCCTCATCGGCGTGCTGATCATCTGGCGGTTCATCAATTCGCCCTTCGGCATGATCCTGAAGTCGATCCGCGAGAACGAGCAGCGGGCGATCTCGCTCGGCTATTCCGTCGCGCGCTACAAGCTCGGTGCCTTCGTCATGTCGGCGGCGCTTGCCGGTCTTGCAGGCTCGGTCAAGGCGCTGGTCTTCCAGTTCGCTACGCTCACCGATGTCGCCTGGCAGATGTCCGGCGAGGTGATCCTGATGACCTTGCTTGGCGGTATCGGCACCTTGATCGGCCCGCTTTTCGGCGCGGGCTTCGTGGCGACGCTGGAAAACTATCTCGCCACTTCCGAATTCCCGGTCACCATCATCACCGGCATCGTCTTCATGGTCTGCGTCCTGCTCTTCCGCCGCGGCGTCGTCGGCGAATTCTATGCCTCGCGGCTGGGACGGAAGCTGGGGTTTGAATATCGGCGGTGACTGCTTGATTTTCCTTCTCCCCGTAAGCGGGGAGAAGGTGCCCGAAGGGCGGATGAGGGGCTATTTCGAGTTTGATCGGGATGCCGAGGTTTGCTGTACCTCCTGGCCCCTCACCCTAGCCCTCTCCCCGCAGGCGGGGAGAGGGAACTACTGAGTTTGGACATGGATCGCTTCGACTACATCATCATTGGTGCCGGCAGTGCCGGCTGCGTGCTGGCCAACCGGCTCTCCGCCGACCGCAACAATCGCGTGCTGCTCCTGGAAGCCGGCGGCAATGACAATTATCACTGGATTCACATCCCGGTCGGCTATCTCTATTGCATCAACAATCCCCGCACCGACTGGTGTTTCACCACGGCGCCGGAGCAGGGCCTCAACGGCAGGTCGCTCAGCTATCCGCGCGGCAAGGTGCTCGGCGGCTGCTCCTCCATCAACGGCATGATCTATATGCGCGGCCAGGCGCGCGACTATGATCTCTGGCGTCAGCTTGGCTGCGCCGGCTGGGGCTGGGACGACGTGCTGCCCTATTTCATCAAGTCCGAGGATCACTATCGCGGCAAGGACGAAATGCACGGAGCCGGCGGCGAGTGGCGGGTCGAGAAGGCGCGCGTGCGCTGGGCAGTACTCGATGCCTTCCAGGCCGCGGCCAAGGAGGCCGGCATCCCGGAGACAGCGGATTTCAATCGCGGCAACAATGAGGGGTCGGGCTATTTCGACGTCAATCAGCGCTCCGGCATCCGCTGGAACACGACGAAGGCCTTCCTGCGGCCAGCCATGAAGCGCGGCAATCTCACCGTCTATACCAAGGCGCAGGTTCGCCGCCTGATCGTTGAGGGCGATGCCGTCACCGGCGTCGAATTCCAGCATGACGGCGTGGCGAAGCGCGTCTATGCGACCAAGGAGACCGTGCTTTCAGCTGGCTCGATCGGCTCGCCGCATATCTTGGAGCTCTCGGGCATCGGCCATGGCGATGTGCTCGGCAAGGCCGGCATCGAGGTGGTGCGTGAGGTCAGGTCCGTCGGCGAGAACCTGCAGGATCATCTGCAGCTTCGCCTCGCCTACAAGGTGACCGGCGTCCCCACTTTGAACGAGAAGGCGACGAAGCTGATCGGCAAAGCGGCGATCGGGCTTGAATATCTGGTTCGCCGCTCGGGCCCGATGGCGATGGCGCCAAGCCAGCTCGGCATCTTCACGCGCTCTGGACCGGACAAGGAAACGCCGGATCTGCAATATCACGTGCAGCCGGTCTCGCTCGACAAGTTCGGCGATCCCGTTCACCCCTTTCCAGCGATCACCGCCAGCGTCTGCAATCTCCGTCCCGAAAGCCGCGGCTCCGTGCATGTCCGCGGCCCGGATTTCGCCATGCAGCCGGCCATTAGCCCGAACTACCTCTCGGCCGCACGAGACCGGGAAATTGCCGTGCGCTCCATTCGCCTGACGCGGCGGATCGTGGCGCAGCCCTCCTTCGCCCGATTCCGGCCGGAGGAGTTCAAGCCCGGGCCGGCCTATGAGACGGATGCCGATCTGGAGCGCGCCGCCGGCGATATCGGCACGACGATTTTCCACCCCGTCGGCACTTGCCGCATGGGCAGCGACGCCCAAAGTGTTGTGGATCCCCGCCTGCGGTTGCGGACATTGGCAAGGCTGCGCATCGCTGACGCCTCCATCATGCCGTCGATCACATCGGGCAACACCAACTCGCCAACCATCATGATCGCCGAAAAAGCAGCCGAGATGATCCTTGCCGACAACCGATGAAGGCCTATTGATGGACGGAAGCGGAGACAGGAGATTTGCATGGACAGCACCGACGAGGTCATTATCGAGCGGCGCGGATCGGCTGGCATCGTCAGGCTCAACCGGCCGAAGGCGTTGAATAGCCTGACGCTGCCGATGGTGCGGGTCATCGCTTCGGCCCTGGATGATTTCGCCGCCGATCCCCTGGTCGCAAGCGTCATTGTCATGGGCGAGGGGGATCGTGGTTTCTGTGCCGGCGGTGATATCCGTCTGCTGCACCAGAGCGGCAGGGAAGGCTCCAATGGCGCGGAAACCTTCTGGCGCGAGGAATTCCGGCTCAACCATGCCATTTCGCGCTATCCCAAGCCCTATGTCGTGCTGATGGATGGCATCACCATGGGCGGCGGCGTCGGCCTCTCGGCGCATGGCAGCCATCGTGTCGTCACCGAGCGCACGCGCCTTGCCATGCCTGAGACTGGTATCGGCTATTTCCCGGATGTCGGCGCCACATGGCTGCTGCCGCGCGCGCCGGGCGAAGCCGGGACATGGATGGGGCTGACCGGCCTTGCCGTCGGCGCGGCCGATGCGATCCATGCCGGTTTTGCCGATCACTGCATGCCGTCCTCGGAACTGCCGGCTCTGGCCGATGCAGTCGCGTCGCTTCCCCTCTCGGTCTCCGTTGCAGACGTGCATGCGCTGATCAAGACAATGGCGGTAGATGCGGGCGAAAGCCGGCTTGCGGCAAACCGCGATGTGATCGACCGCGCCTTTGCAGGCGATACGGTCGAAGAGATCCTGCAGGCATTGGCTGGCGAACAGGGAGAGTTTGCCACTGAGGCCGCAGGCGTGATCGCCAGCCGCTCGCCGACCAGCCTGAAGCTGACCTTGCGGCTGCTCAGGGAGGGGAGGGCGAGCGCCAATCTCGCCGAATGTCTCAATCGTGAACTCGGCGCCTGCATGGGCATATTGTATAATCACGATTTCTACGAAGGCGTCCGCGCCGCCGTCATCGACAAGGACCGCAATCCGAAATGGTCGCCGGCCACGCTTGCCGAGGTGACGCCGGGTGATATCGACCGCTTCTTCGTGCCGGCGCAGCCGCCGCTTTTCTCGAGCTAGAGTAATTCCGGGAAAGCCGCTTCACACTGTTCCTGGAATTGCTTCAACGGATCATGGGAGGAAAACATCATGTCACGGATCGCATTCATCGGCCTCGGCAATATGGGAGGCCCGATGGCCGCCAATCTCGTCAAGGCCGGCCATGCCGTCACCGGTTTCGACCTCTCGCATGATGTCCTGAAGGCAGCCGAAGCGTCTGGCGTGAAGGCCGCCAACGTGCTGACCGAGGCCTTGGCCGATGCCGAAGTGGTGGTGACCATGCTGCCGAAGGGCCAGCATGTCCTGACGGTCTGGACCGATGTGCTGCGGTCCCTGCCGAAGGGAACCCTGCTGATCGACAGTTCTACCATCGATGTCGACAGCGCCCGCAAGGCGCATGCGATGGCCGGCGAAGTTGGCTGCCTTTCGCTCGATGCGCCGGTGTCCGGCGGGACCGGCGGCGCCGCCGCCGGTACGCTCACCTTCATGGCCGGCGGTTCTCCAGAGAGCTTTGCGGCCGCCAAGCCGCTGCTTGAGGTGATGGGCAAAAAGATCGTCCATTGCGGCGATGCCGGCGCCGGCCAGGCGGCAAAGATCTGCAACAACATGATCCTCGGTATCTCCATGATCGGCGTCTGCGAGGCCTTCGTGCTCGGCGAAAAGCTCGGCCTTTCGCATCAAGCCCTCTTCGATGTCGCCTCCACTTCATCCGGCCAGTGCTGGTCGATCAATACCTATTGCCCCGTGCCTGGCCCGGTGCCGACTTCGCCCGCCAACAATGATTACAAGCCCGGCTTTGCGGCAGCGCTAATGCTCAAGGATCTGCGCCTCTCGCAGGAAGCGGCTCTATCGAGCGGCGCGTCCACGCCGTTGGGGGCGGAGGCGGCGCAGCTTTACGCGCTCTTCGAAAAGCTCGGCAATGGCGGGCGTGATTTTTCCGCGATCATCGAGATGTTTCGCGAGGCGGGTTGAAGGTTACTCAGGAAGATCGAGTGAGTTGAAAGCTCCGATGCCCCTCACCCCGGCCTTCTCCCCGCATGCAGGGAGAGGGGGAGTTGTGCCCTACACAGCTTTCAGTTGCTGAGGAGCCGGCGTTTTTACACGGTCGTTCCCTTTCCCCGTTCACGGGGAGAGGGTTAGGCTGAGGGGGCCAGGCAGGTCGGCACGGCATCGGCGAGCAAGCCTGACCTGCCGATCTCAATCGCTATGACTCACCGCCACATACCCCGCATCCGCGCCCCGACATCAACGCGTACCTCTCGCGCCCGAATGGCGGCTGCGCTTTCGGCCCGCGCTTGCGGCCAGCCGCAGACCTCAAAGAACTGCAGCAATGTCGCCGGGATGAAGCGGGTGCGCGAGGCGAAGACATGCTTGTCGCCCTGCGCATGCTGGCCATGCACGAAGAACCGTTGCGGAATGACGAGATCGAGATTGTCCTTAGCCCGGGTCATGGCGACATAGAGCAGCCGCCGCTCTTCCTCAATCTCGGCGGAGGATCCGACGGCGAGATCGGCGGGGATGCAGCCGTCGACGGCGTTGAGGATGAAGACCTTCGTCCATTCCTGGCCCTTGGCGGAATGGATGGTCGAAAGGATCAGATAATCTTCGTCGAGCAGCGGCACGCCGGCCTGATCGCTGGTGGCGTCAGGCGGATCGAGCGTCAATTCGGTGAGGAAGCGCTCGCGCGAGCCGTAGCCCGCGGCAATCTGTTCGAGCTGGACGAGATCCGCCTGGCGCGTCGCGGCATCCTCATGCACGCGTTCCAGATGCGGCTCATACCATTGGCGAACCAGGCCGATTTCCGCCGGCCAGCCGGCATTGCCGCTTTTGACCTCGCGCATGGTCTCGACGAAGGCGGTCCAGTCGTCTCCGGTGCGGGGCGGCGGCGGCAGCTCCGTCAGCGCCGTGATCGGGCTTGCCTCTTCGCCGATCTGGTCGAGCACGCGCTGCGCCGTGGATGGGCCAACGCCGGGCAGGAGCTGCATCAGGCGAAAGCCGGCCACGCGGTCGCGCGGGTTCTGGGCAAAGCGCAGCGCCGCCAGCATGTCCTTAACATGGGCGCTGTCGAGAAATTTCAGCCCGCCGAATTTGACGAAGGGAATGTTGCGCCGGGTGAGCTCCACTTCGAGCGGGCCGCTATGGCTCGAAGTGCGGAAAAGCACAGCCTGCTGCTTGAGCCTTGCACCGCCCTCGCGATTTTCCAGCACCTGATCGGCGATGTAGCGCGCCTGATCGGCCTCGTCGCGCACCGTTACCAGCCGCGGCCGCTCCATGCTCTGCCGCTCGGTGCGCAGGTTCTTGGTGAAGCGCTCGGAGGCAAGATCGATCACGGCATTGGCGGCGGCCAGGATCGGCTGTGTCGAGCGATAGTTGCGGTCGAGCGTGACGATATCAGCCGATGGCGTGAAAGCCTTGGGGAAATCGAGAATGTTGCGCACGGTCGCGGCGCGGAAGGAATAGATCGACTGGGCGTCGTCGCCGACGACGGTCAATCCGCGGCCATCCGGCTTCAGCGCCAGCAGGATGGAGGACTGCAGCCGGTTGGTGTCCTGATATTCATCGACAAGCACATGATCGAAACGGCTGCCGATATCCTCGGCGATCAGCGGCTCCTGCAGCATATGCGCCCAATAGAGCAACAGGTCGTCGTAATCGAGTACGTTCTGCACCTGCTTTGCCTCGACATAACAGGCGAAAAGATCGCGCAGCTGCTGCTCCCACATGGCGCACCAGGGAAAGAAGTCGCGCAGCACGCCATCGAGCGGCGCTTCCGCATTGACGGAGCGTGAATAGATGGCAAGGCAGGTCGCCTTGGTCGGGAAGCGGTTTTCCGTCTTGGAGAAGCCGAGGTCGTGTCGCGCGAGGTTCATGAGGTCGGCGCTGTCTTCCCGGTCGTGGATCGTGAAGGCCGGATCGATGCCGATCTGCTCGGCATAATCCCGCAACAGGCGCGCGCCGATGCCATGGAAAGTGCCGCTCCAGGCAAGCGCATCGGCGGTGATGCCTGCATTGGCACCCAGCACCTCGCGGCAGATCCGCTCGACGCGGCGGCCCATCTCGGCGGCGGCGCGGCGCGAAAAGGTCATCAGCAGGATGCGGCGCGGATCGGCACCCCTAACGATCAGATGCGCCACACGATGGGCAAGCGTATTCGTCTTGCCGGAACCGGCACCGGCGATGACGAGCAGCGGTCCGGCGACATGGCCGGTATCCGCAGTCGTGCCGTGTTCCACCGCCAGGCGCTGCTCCGGGTTCAATTTTTCCAGATAGGCGGCAGTCATCAATTCTCCTGGATGGGCGAGGAAGCCGGGCGCGACCCGCGACGAATCGCAGGCGTGAAAATATCTGAGTGTTCTATGGATGTTCCGAATCGGCAGGACCTGTCAAGTTTGAGGAAATTCCCTCGCCGATGCGAAGTTTTGCGCAAGAATTTCATTCGGATTTGGTGGAGGTGGCTCGAAAAGAACTTTGTTCGTTCTTATGTATCATTATGGCGCGGCACTTTTGAGTATGGGTTTTTGCAGGGCGTTGAGTGAAGGTTTCCGAATATGAACGAAACGATCGCCACTGGGCTGCGCCTGCCTGGCGGACTGGTGGCTCTGCCGGACGGGCGCATTGCGCTTGTTGAGACGGACCCAAGTCGCCGTTACCTGAAGCTTTTCGATACGAGCGGCGCCTATGAGGAGCTGTGTCGGATCGGCGGCAGCCCGACCGGAATCGCGATTGATGGAGACGGTTGCTTCTGGGTGGCAGGCGGCCCGGAGAATTCGCTCATCAGGCTCTCGCCGCAGGGGCGGATCCGCCAGGTAATAGAGGGGAGCGCCGACGGCCTGTTTCTTCATCCGAACGCGCTCGCTTTCGGGCCTGACGGTCTGCTCTACATGACCGATTCCGGCATCCGCCTCACCGATCTGCTGGAAAGAGGGCATATCCATCCAGATTTTTTCAAGGCTGCCTATAACGGCTGCGTCTATCAGATCGATCCCGCCGAAGGCCGGGTGATCCGCGTCCTGGCCGCCGGCCTGCTGCTTGCCAGCGGCATCGCCTTCGGGCCCGACGGGCTGCTTTACTACAGCGAGACGCTGACCGGAAAAATCCATCGGCAGATCGTCGGCGGGCGGCAGGAAATGTTCGCACAGTCGATGAGGTCGCCCGCGGTCAACGTGCTGCGCGGGCCATCGGGCCTGGCCTTCGATCGCAGCGGCACGCTTTATTGCGCCATGTCCGGCCTTGGCGAAATTTGTCTGATCGATACCGAGGGTATGATGGCCGGCCATATCCGAACCAATGGCGCGCGACCGGGCGGCATCGCCTTCACCGTCGATGGCAAGCACCTACTCGTCAGCGAACAGGAGAATGGTGTCATAGAGAAGATAACGGCGCCTCGTCCGGGCCTGCCGTTGGGTAAACCGTCCATTTCCTAAAGCGCTTTACGATTTTCGGCCAGCGCTCGCATGCATTTTGCTGGGCATGCTTTCATCCGGCTGACGGACATGCCCGAAGCCCGGGCATGTCCCTTTCTCATATATTCGCTGCTTATTCGGCCGCTGGGATCTGCTTGTCCTTGTCGGCCTTGCCGTCCGCCGGCTTGGCGTCGTTGGCGACGACCTTGGCATGGCGGCGGCGCCAGTCGCCGAGGAAGAGCAGGATCGGCGCGGCGATGAAGACCGACGAGGCGCCAGCGACGAGGATACCGAACACCATCGGGATCGCGAAGCTGGAGACGGCGCTGCCGCCCCAGATCGCCATCGGCACCAGCGCCAGGAAGGCGGTGGCGTTGGTATAGAGGCTTCGCGCCAGGGTCTCGTTGATCGACTTGTCGATGATATCTCGCAGCGGCATCGACTTGTAGAGCCGCATGTTTTCACGCATGCGGTCATAGACCACGACCTTGTCGTTCACCGAATATCCCACAAGCGTCAGGATCGCGGCGATGGCCGTCAGGTTGAAATCGAGGCCGGTAATCGCGAAGAAGCCGATCGCCTTGGTGACGTCGAGTACCAGTGTGACGATGGCGCCGACCGCGAACGGCCATTCGAAACGATACCAGATGTAGAACAGCATCGCCAAGCTGGCGATCACCACCGACAGGATGCCGGCCCAGGCAAGCTCGCCCGAGACCTTCGGCCCGATGACATCGGTGCCTTCGATCGTCGCGCTCGGGTCGATCTTGACGATTTCGGCCTTGAGCTTGGTCACCGCGGCGGTCTGAGCCTCTTCACCGCCGTCCTGGCGCTGGGCGCGGACAAGGAGGCTGTTGTTGTCGCCGAAGGACTGCAGTGCGATTTCGCCGAGGCCGAGCGTGTTCAGGCCCTCGCGGAACGTCGCCAGATCGGCCGCATCCTTGGTCTTGACCGACATCTGGATGCCGCCGCGGAAATCGACGCCGTAGTTGAGACCCGGATGGACGAACAGCACCACCGAGGCGATCGACAGGATCGCCGAGACGGTAACGCCAAAGAAGCGGGCCTTCATGAACTGGATGTGCTTGTCATAGGGGCTGAAGGGGATCAGCGGCCTAATGTTGATCACCTTCAGCTTGCGGCGACGGGTGATGGCGATCATCACGACGCGCACGAAGGCGACGGAGGTGAACATCGAGATAATGAGGCCGAGACCCATGGTCACGGCAAAGCCGCGAACCGGGCCGGAGCCGAAGTAGAACAGGATGGCCGCGGCGATCAGGGCCGTCATGTTGCCGTCGATAATCGTCGAATAGGCCTTCTTGAAGCCGTTATCGATGGCGGCGAAGGCACCGCGACCCTTGCGGGTTTCTTCGCGGATGCGCTCGTTGATGAGAACATTGGCATCAACCGCAAGGCCGATACCGAGGACGACGCCGGCGATGCCGGGCAGCGTCAGCGTGGCGCCGACCAGCGTCAGGGCCGAGAAGGTCAGGATCGTGTGGATGAGCAGCGCAACATTCGCGAGGATCCCCCAGGCGCCGTAGAGCACGAAGATGAAAGCGGCAACCAGGACGAAGCCGATCAGGCCGCTATAGATGCCCTTCTGGATCGCGTCGCTGCCGAGGTCGGCGCCGACCGTGCGTTCTTCGATGACGGTGAGCTTGGCCGGCAGGGCGCCGGCGCGCAGCAGTGCTGCGAGCGTGGTCGCGCTATCCGCGGTGAAGTTGCCGGAGATCTGGCCGGAACCGCCGGTGATCGGCTCGCGGATGTTCGGCGCGCTCAGCACCTTGTTGTCGAGGACGATGGCGAAGGGCTTGCCGACATTCTCGCGGGTGATTTCGGCAAAACGGTTGGCGCCGGCGCTATCGAAGCGGAAGGTGACGAGCGGCTCATGCGTGTTCGGGTCGAAACTGACGCGGGCGTCCGTCAGCCGGTCGCCGGACAATTCGATACGGTCGAGAACCGGATAGCTGGTGCCCTTATCATCCTTGAGGATGGTGACGCCGGGGCCTGGATTGTTCGGGTCGACATTGTCGGCAAGCAGGTGGAAGGACATCTTCGCGGTCGAGCCGAGAAGTTCGCGCAGGTGCGACGGGTCTTGCGCGCCCGGAAGCTGGACGAGAACGCGGTTCGGACCGACGCGCTGAATGGTCGGCTCGGCGACGCCGACCTGGTCGACGCGCTTGCGGATGACTTCCAAGCTCTGCTGTACGGCCGAATCGACGTTGGCGGAAATGCCGGCCGGTGAGAAGGACATGGCGATGGTTGCGCCGTTCGGCTTGATGTTGAGATCGGACTGGCCGGTCGAGAGGCCCGACGTGATCGTATTGGCCAGCGTCTGCAACTGCGTCACCGCGTCACCGCTCTGCGTGGGATCGTTGAGCGTCACGACGATCTGGTCGCCATTGCGGACGACCGAACGGACCTGGATGTTCTTGTCACGCAGCACGCGGCGTGCGTCCTGCTGCAGCGACTGCAGCCGGCCGTTCGTCAGATCCTTCTCGTCGACTTCGAGCACGAGATAGGAACCGCCGCGAAGGTCGAGGCCGAGAGACACCTGGCTGTGCGGCAGCCAGGATGGGATTTTGCTGAGAGCCGCCGGCGGCAGCACGTTCGGCAGGGCGATTAGAAGGCCAAGCAGGATGACGACTGTGTAAAGTGCCACGAGCCATGGTGAGGTGCGCATGGGTATTATCCTTGAAAATACGCTGATGCCGGCGGTCGAGCCGCTGGCGGACTTAAGGTCATGTTGGAGATGCGGCGCGTCGGCGCCGACCGCTTACGCCAAATCGCTCGGAGGGCCGCGCGCGAAATAGGCGCCAAATGCCAGGGATTCGAGCCGGGCGGCGTCGCCAGAATGGCGTGGCTGCCAGGACGTGGCCAGATAGCCGAGAGTTGGGAGGGGCGCGAGTATCGCCGGTCCGATATCGTGCCAGGTGGCCTTCGGCGTAACCAAGCGGTCGGCCACGACGATGCCGCGAACCGGATCGCGCAGGGAAAGGTAGAGCGGTTGGCTGTCCTTGCCGGAAGAAAGAGCATCCGCATCGGCTCGCGCGGCCAGATTGATGCCGCCGCCGAGCGCCAGTCCGATATAGGCGAAGAACGCGACGAACAGCGAGGCGATCACGCGCGCTCCGGCGCGGTGCGTCCTGTCGTCTCTATCTTCGCTGTCGGCAATGCCGAATTCGAGCGGGCTCAACAGTCAGAAATGCCTTTATTCCTTTGCCGGCGCGAACGCCGGCGGTTCGGTCATGATATCAGGACGCCTACGGTCTGTCATGATGCAGTTGTACGAGCCGGTCAACAGTCCCGGCTCGGTTTCTTAATTTTCCGTTGCCCCCGTTCCGGCGGCGGCTGACGGTTTGGGTGCCAGGCAGGATGCCGGAACGCGATAGGCATGAAGCGTTTTGCCTTTCATCTCGCCATAGGGCGGAGACCAGCTCTTGATGAGGTCCACCTGGCTTCCCGGGCATTCGAACGGGCCGTTGTCGACGTACAGCACCGCTCCGGTCACGTCGGCCGGCAAGGAGAAGTTCTGCTCGTAATAATTATTGGGAAAGCCGCCGAAATTGCGGGCATAGATCCGGAAGGGCTTGCCCTTCAACGTATAGTAGAGGTCTGCGAGGATATCGCGATCCTCGGCCACGATGACCGGTGTCTTCGCGTCTGTCGCTATGTCTGCGATTTCCTGGCTGATGACGGTGCGGCCGACATAGCGTTTCATGACGAGATCGCCGTTCGGCAGCTTGATGTCATAGGCAAAGACCGTCATCACCGGGATCACGAAGGCGACGACCGCGCCGATGATCAGCGAGGTGCTCAATCCCTTCTTCGTCAGGCGATAGAGCAGCCAGACGGCGAGTATGGTGCCGGCGGCATAGGCTGAGACGGCCCAGTTGGCATAGGCCTTGGCGAACAGGGCCTGCAGCGTGATGAGAGCCACGACCGGCACCGACAGCCAGAACAGCAGCTTTTCCCGGTCGTCGCTCTGTCCGCGGATCAGCCGCCATGTCGCCCACAGCAGGGCATAGAAGACGACCGGACCGACGACGCCGAATTGCGCGCCGAAGAAGCCAAGTCCGTTGAGCATATGCTTCAAAAGGCCGTTGCTGCCACCATCCTTGCTCCATTGGGCAATATTCTCGGTGTGCTTTATGGTCGCCGCATCATGGGCAAAGTTCCACCAGAGATTGGGGGAAACGACGATGGCACCGACGACGGCGGCAATGACAACGTCCCGCCAGGCGATGCGCGCCGAGCGCATTGTCACCATCGCGATGCCGACACCCGGCAAAAGGAAGAGCACCGAATATTTCGTCAGGAAGGCGATGCCGAGGCTGGCACCGAGGATGAAAGCTTCGAGCGTCGAAGACCGTTTGGTCAGGCCGATAAACGCCCAGATCGCGATCGTCACGAACAGGATCTGGATCGTGTCGGTCGATACCAGCACGGCCGAAAGCGAAGCGGCCGGAAGGCTGATGAAGATGACGCCGACCCACAGCGCAATCTCGCGTCCCTCCTCGCCGTCGATCAGCCGCCGCGTGGTGCACATGAGCAGCAGAGCGGTGGCGAGATGGAAGAGCGGCGCTGATATGCGGATCCAGAAAGTCGAGTCCGACCCGGAGATCGCGTTGAAGAAGCGGATGACCCAGGCGATCATCGGCGGCTTCGAATAGTAGCCGAAATCGAGATTCTGGCCCCAGAACCAATATTGCGCCTCGTCGACGAAGAGGTCGGTCCTGTTGACCAGCAGCAAGAGGACACGCCAGAGCGTCACTCCGAAGATGATTGCAAGGGCTACCTGCAGGGAAAGTTTCTGGGCAGTCGTTCGGGAATGGGTCGTGTCGAGCATTAATGGATGGGTCTCGGTGCCTGATCGTGAGGCTTAATACGGAACTATTGAGACCAAAGCTAGCTCCCGGTCATCCGGAAGACGGCGACACACACCGGCTGGCCCACGAAGCGCCATACGTCCGATTTTGAAATCCGAGACGTGTTGCAACGCGCCTAGAGGACGCGTGAAGCGGCTTTGCCGCGCATCTCCTCGATGCGGCACAGAAGCATGAAGGCCGCCAGCGTCAGGCTGGCCATCAGCGAGGCGGTCAAACCAAGAACAATCATTGCTCTCTCCGTATCGACATCGAAGCTGTCTATCCCTAGAGCAGTAAGATATGAAGCTTGCTCGTGACTTGCGATCCGCATCTTTACCGGTCGAAAAACTATATCTGAAAGTAATACCTAATTTAGGGTGAAATACTGCAGAACATGCCTTCTTCGGTCATTAACCTTCGGGCAAGGAATTAACCATAAATATTGAACCTGAACGTCGGAATGGGAAAATTGTGACTCGTTCTCACCAGGCATGAAGCCGCCCCGTCGTACCGGGTCCGATCCGGTATCCACTTCATCAAACAGGTCCGCAGCAGACTTTGATGAACGAGCGAGCTTCAGCGCCGCGATCGATCGATCGAAGGCGATGACAGCCTTTTCTCGCCTCCTCATTGCGCCTGGCGCGGATCATCAGCGGTTTCGCCGGCGCTTGGGCGCGCGGCAGTTCGGCAGGGGCGACTTTGGCGCAGGATACGCCGTCAGATCAGGTAGGCAGGGCGCAGGCTGGCAGCCTTCGCGACCGCTTGCGTTTTGCTGGTCTCGATGCCGGGCAATGCGAAACCTTGCGCCGCAACCGGCCGATGCTCGAGACGCATCTGAAAGCCGGCCTGCGCGATCTTTTCCATCGCTTCCAGGCCTATCCGGACGCCGCGCGCAATTTTTCCAGCGAAAGCCAGCTCGAACGCCTCCAGGATCTGCAGTCCTCGCACTGGGATGTGCTGACGGACGCACGCTTCGACAGCCTTTATGCCGAGCGCGTCAAGGTTCTGTCCGACAGCGAAAGCAAGATGGGTCTCGACCCGCGCTGGCATGTCGCGGGCCATGGCGTCGTGCTGGAACATATTCTTTCCGGTCTTCTCGACGAGATGGGCGGCCGTGCCATTCTTCCGGGAGCCAAGCGCCGCGCCCGCGAGCTGAGCGAACTCGTCACATCCGTCGTGCGTCTCGTTATGGTCGATATCGAGATCGCGGTATCGCTTCGCTTCAACGAATTGCGGGTCGGCCACCAGCGGGCGCTGGCCGAACAGCGGGCTGCCGATCGCGGGGAGGCGGCGGCTTTCATCGCCGAGCTCGCCAATGGCCTTGCCGATCGCGATCTGACGAGGCGGATGACGATGGATTGTCCCGAAGCCTACACCGAGGTCGCGGAAGCCTTGAATGCGGCGCTCGCGGACATCCAGCAGCAGTTTTCGGCTCTGTCCGGCGGTGTGCAGACGGCGGCGGCGGCGAGCGACGCCATTTCCCATGCCTCGAAATCCCTGGCGGAAACATCGTCCGAACAGTCGCGTGCGCTTGCGGTCTCGGCGCGCCAGCTCGCGGAGCTTGCCGAGCAGGTGCGCGGCAATGCGGCCAATACCCGCTCGGCCGAACGGGTCACGGCATCGACCCGCGTAGCCGCGGAAGACAGCGGCCGGATCGTCGGCCAGGCGATATCCGCCATGTCGGACATCGAAACATCAGCCGAAAAGATCGGCCAGATCATCGGCGTCATCGACGAGATTGCGTTCCAGACCAATCTTCTTGCTCTCAATGCCGGCATTGAAGCCGCTCGCGCCGGCGACAGCGGCCGTGGCTTTGCCGTCGTCGCGCAGGAGGTTCGCGCACTCGCGCAGCGTTCCGCCGACGCGGCGCGCGAGATCAAGGTTCTGGTGACGGGAACCAAGGCACAGGTGGATGCTGGCGTCCAGATGGTCGGCCGCACCCAGGATGCGATCGGCAGCATCGTCCGTCAGGTGACCGACATCAACGAGGCGATCTCCGGGATTGCCGCGGCCAGCGACGAGCAGGTCGCCGGACTAAAGGCGCTGACATCAGATATCGGCGGCTATAGCGAGCGTGCGGCAGCCGCCGGGAGCGAGGCAAGCCGCTCCGAGGAAGGCGCCGATCATCTGCATAGCGTCGTCGTCGAGCTCGGCCGGACCATTCGCGAGTTCCGCATCGACCGCGAGCGGCGCCACGCGGCATCTTCGGCCCCGGTGAAAACCGCTCAGCAGCGACAGCTCCCCGCCCGCGATGAATTCAGCATAGCGCGGGACGAAGACGCGATGGCCGATTTCGGCTTCCCGCTTCGCAGGGCCGCATCGGGAGGCGATCGCAATGCCTATTGATCTTTCAGTTTCATGCACATGCGGACCGACCAGTCCGATTTCAGACAACGAGGAATGAAGCGATGCCGAGCAGGAAAAGCGAAAAGACAATCAGTCTGGCCGCGGTGCTGGACCTCAACGAGGCCTCCGCCCTTCGCGGCACGCTGATGGGGATGCGCGGCAGCAATGTCGCGATCGATGCGTCCGGCGTCGAAAGGATCGGAGCCTTGTGCGTTCAGGTCATCATGGCCGCCGCCAAGACATGGGATGAAGACAAGCTCTCCTTCACCTTTTCCAAGGTGTCGGATGCATTTCAAAAAACAATGCAGGTGATCGGGGTGGATATCTCCCATCTGCTTGCCAAGGAGATCCGGCAATGAAGAAAAAAGTGCTGACCGTGGATGATTCACGGACCATCCGAAACATGCTTCTCGTGACCCTCAACAATGCGGGTTTCGAGACCATTCAGGCCGAAGACGGCGTCGAGGGCCTGGAAATTCTGGAAGAAGCCAATCCCGACGTCATCGTCACGGACATCAACATGCCGCGCCTTGACGGTTTCGGTTTCATCGAGGGCGTGCGCCGCAACGACAGATACCGCGCCGTTCCGATCCTCGTGCTGACGACCGAAAGCGATGCGGAGAAGAAGAACCGTGCCCGCCAGGCCGGTGCGACCGGCTGGATCGTCAAGCCGTTCGATCCCGCCAAGCTGATCGATGCCATCGAGCGCGTAACCGCCTAAACAGGATCCACCCCTCATGGACATGAACGAAATCAAAGAGATTTTCTTCCAGGAGTGCGAAGAGCAGCTCGCCGAACTGGAATCCGGTCTCCTGAAAATGAATGACGGCGACCGCGATCCGGAAACCGTCAATGCCGTATTCCGAGCCGTTCATTCCATCAAGGGTGGGGCAGGTGCCTTCGGTCTGGACGACCTGGTCGCATTCGCCCATGTCTTCGAGACCACGCTTGATTGCGTTCGATCCAACAAGCTGGAGCCGACCCAGGATGTCCTGAAGGTCATGCTCAAGGCCGCCGACGTTCTGGCGGATCTCACCAACGCCGCCCGCGATGGCGGCAGTGTCGATCAGGCCCGCAGCCGCGGTCTGGTCAAGGAACTGGAAGCGCTGGCAAACGGCGGTCTGCCCGCGCCGTCTGCCGCAGCAGTCGTCGTCGAGGCGGCTCCCAAGGCCACGACACCGGCTCCGACGGATGATAGCGGTTTCCAACCGATCCCCTTCAGCTTCGATGATGATTTCGGTGGCGACGAGCCGGCCGGCGACGGCGTGCCGGAGTATGAGGTCGATTTCCGGCCGCGCTCGGATCTCTACGCCAAGGGCAACGATGCGACACTGCTGCTGCGGGACCTCGCGCGGCTCGGCGAAATGAACATCTTCTGCGACACGGACATGTTGCCGGGTCTTCCCGATCTCGATCCCGAAAGCGCCTATTTCAAATGGGCGATCTCGATCAAGACCGACAAGGGCGAAGACGCCATTCGCACCGTCTTCGAATTTGCCGAATGGGATTGCGATCTCGATATCAGACAGGTGGAAAGCGGCGCCAGCTCCTCGGCCAGCGACGAATTGCCGATGGTGCCTGTACCCTTCGATCTCTCCGCTCTCGATGATGACGGTGCCGCGCCGGCTGCCGAACGCGTCGAGGAGGCAGCGGCTCCGAAGAATGATGTCGCTGCCGCCGTTGCCGCCGCGGAAATCGCGAGCAACGTCACGCAGCTGACCTCCGCTGCCGCGCGCGTCGAAAAGAAGGAAGCCGCCCTTGCCGCCGCCGCTGCTGCCAATGCCGCCGCAGCGCAGAACAATGCCGCCGCAGCCGCCGGCCAGACCATCCGTGTCGATCTCGACCGCGTCGATCGCCTGATCAACCTCGTCGGCGAGCTTGTCATCAACCAGGCGATGCTCTCCCAGAGCGTCATCGAGAATGACAATAACGGCGCGTCCTCGATCAACATGGGTCTCGAGGAGCTGCAGCAGCTCACCCGCGAGATCCAGGACAGCGTCATGGCGATCCGCGCCCAGCCGGTGAAGCCCGTCTTCCAGCGCATGTCGCGCATCGTCCGCGAAATCGCCGACATGACCGGCAAGTCGATCCGCCTGATCACCGAGGGCGAAAACACCGAAGTCGACAAGACCGTCATCGACAAGCTGGCCGAGCCGCTGACGCACATGATCCGCAATGCCGTCGACCATGGCATCGAAACGCCGGAAAAGCGCGCGGCGCTCGGCAAGAATCCGGAAGGCACCGTCCGCCTGACGGCAAAACACCGCTCCGGCCGCATCCTGATCGAACTTGCCGACGATGGCGCCGGCATCAACCGCGAGAAGGTACGCCAGAAGGCCATCGACAACGACCTGATCCCGGCTGACGCCAATCTGTCGGACGAGGAGGTCGACAACCTGATCTTCCTGCCGGGCTTCTCGACCGCCGACAAGATCTCCGACATTTCCGGCCGCGGCGTCGGCATGGACGTGGTCAAGCGCTCGATCCAGGCGCTCGGCGGCCGTATCAACATCAGCTCCAGACCGGGGCAGGGCTCGGTCTTCACCATGAGCCTGCCGCTGACGCTCGCCGTCCTCGACGGCATGGTGGTGACGGTTGCCGGCCAGACGCTCGTCGTGCCGCTGACGGCGATCGTCGAGACGCTGCAGCCCGAGGCCTCCGCCATCCATTCCTTCGGCGCCAACCATCGCCTGATCTCGATCCGCAACAGCTTCTGCCCGCTGGTCGATGTCGGCCGTATCCTGAACTTCCGCGCGACGCAGGCCAATCCGGTCGACGGCGTCGCGCTGCTTGTGGAATCGGAAGGCGGCGGACAGCGCGCCCTCATGGTCGATGCCATCCAGGGCCAGCGCCAGGTCGTCATCAAGAGCCTCGAGGCCAACTACACCCACGTGGCGGGTATCGCGGCTGCGACCATTCTCGGCGATGGCCGCGTGGCGCTGATCCTCGATGTCGATGCTGTGGTCGGCGCTTCACGCGGCCAGTCGCTGAAGCCTGAAATGTCTTACGCAGCGGCGGGGTGAGTTCATGTCCTATGCCGTCAAGAACCTGACCCAGGGCGTCCGCGAGCTGATCGCCTTCCGCATCGGCGACCAGGAATTCTGCGTCGACATTATGTCGGTCCGCGAAATTCGCGGCTGGACGCCCGCAACGGCCATGCCGCATGCGCCTGGCTATATGCTCGGCGTTGTCAATCTGCGCGGCGCAGTCCTGCCGATCATCGATCTCTCCGCTCGCCTCGGCATGAAGCGCACGGAGCCGACGGTGCGGCATGTCATCATCGTGGCCCAAGTCAAGCGCAAGGCGGTCGGTCTTCTCGTCGCCGCGGTGTCGGACATCCTGACCATCACCGACGACAGCATTCAGCCGACACCGGAAGTCTCCTCCGACCACGAGCGGCAGTTTGCACGCGGCATCGTGGCGATCGATCGTCGCATGATCTGCCTGATCGAACTGGAAGCCCTGTTCCCTGAAAGCGAAAGCGAGGCTGCATGAGCATGATGGGAGCCATGGATTTCAGGGCGTCTCCGGACGAGGTGCTGGCGAGCGGCGAATATCCGCTGACGCGGCGCGACCTCATGGAAATCGCCGCCATGATCTATGCCGATGCGGGCATTTCGCTCAACGAGAGCAAGGCGTCGCTGGTCTATTCACGGTTGTCGAAGCACATCCGCGCGCTGGGTCTCGCCGGTTTTCGCGACTATTGCCAGCTGGTTTCCTCGCCGGCGGGAAGTGCGGCGCGACGTGAGATGCTGTCCCATCTGACGACCAATTTCACGCGCTTCTTCCGCGAAAACCATCATTTCGATCATCTGCGCGACGAGGTTCTGCCGGGTCTCCTGGCGCGTGCCAAGGCCGGCGGCCGGGTGCGCATCTGGTCGGCCGCCTGTTCCGACGGGCAGGAGCCTTATTCGATCGCGCTGACCGTGCTGGCGCTGATGCCGAATGCCGCGGACTTCGATTTCAAGATCCTGGCGACGGACATCGATCCGAAGATCCTCGGGCTTGCCCGCGCCGGCGCCTATGATGACACCGCGCTCGAAACGATCTCGCCCGCCATGCGCAAGCAATGGTTTCAGGAGGTCAATGTTCAGGGCAGGCGCAAATTCCAGATCGACGATCGCGTCAAGCGGCTGATCACCTTCAACGAGCTGAACCTGCTGGCGCAATGGCCTTTCAAGGGCATGTTCGACGTCATCTTCTGCCGCAACGTTGTCATCTATTTCGACGAGCCGACTCAGACGAAAATCTGGTCGCGCTTTGCCGGCCAGCTGCATGACAGCGGCCACCTTTATATCGGCCACTCCGAACGGGTCTCCGGCGAGGCGAAGCACGTCTTCGATAATATCGGCATCACCACCTATCGCTATCTCGGCAAGAACGCGGGGAGGAAACCATGAGCGCAGCTGCCCGTGTTCTCGTGGTCGACGATTCCCCGACCATGCGCGGCCTGATCACGGCCGTATTGCGCTCCGACCCGGAGGTCGATGTCGTCGGCCAGGCCGGTGACGCGCTGGAAGCCCGCGCCGCCATCAAGGCGCTCAATCCCGATGTCGTCACCCTCGACATTGAGATGCCGAACATGAACGGCCTCGAATTCCTCGAAAAGATCATGACGCTGCGGCCCATGCCCGTCATCATGGTCTCCACGATGACGCATCGCGGCGCCGACGCGACGCTTGCAGCCCTCGAAATCGGCGCGTTCGACTGCGTCGGAAAGCCGTCGCCGGGCGAGCCGCATCCCTTCGGCGACCTCGCGGATAAAGTGAAGGCGGCAGCCCGCTCGCAGCGGCAATATGTGAAGCCCGCCGCCCAGCGCGTGCCGCCGCCTGCCGTTTCAGATTTTCGCGTGGGACGCAAGATCGTCGCCATCGGCTCCTCCACCGGTGGTGTCGAGGCACTGATCAATGTGCTGCAGAAATTCCCGGCCAACTGCCCGCCGACTGTTATCACGCAGCATATGCCGCCGACCTTCACGCGCAGCTTCGCCGAACGGCTGAACCGCCTCTGCGCGCCTGTTGTCCAGGAGGCGACCGATGGCGCGCGGCTGGAAATAGGCAAGATCTATCTGGCGCCGGGCGGCGAAAGGCACCTGCGGGTTGCCAATGCCTCGGCGCCCCATTGCCGTCTGGTGGATGGTGGGCCGGTCAACGGCCATCGCCCTTCGGTCGACGTGCTCTTTGATTCGGTTGCCGAATTGGCAGGCCGCAATGCCGTCGGCGTGATCCTGACCGGTATGGGGCGCGACGGCGCCGCCGGTCTCCTCAAGATGCGCCACGCCGGTGCGCGAACCATCGGCCAGAACGAAAAGACCTGCGTGGTCTACGGCATGCCGAGGGTCGCCCACGAGCTTGGCGCCGTCGAACAACAGTTTCCGCTGAATGCCATTGGCGAGGAAATTTTGAAGATAACAGCCGCCCGAAAGGAAGGGAGCGAATAATGTCTCTAGCGGAGAAAATCAAAGTTCTGATCGTTGACGATCAGGTCACCAGCCGCCTGTTGCTGAGCGATGCTCTGACGCAGCTCGGTTTCAAGCAGATCACCGCCGCCGGCGACGGTGAGCAGGGGATGAAGATCATGGAGCAGCAGCCGCACCATCTGGTCATCTCCGATTTCAACATGCCGAAAATGGACGGGCTCGGTCTGCTGCAGGCAGTCCGGACAAACCCGACGACGAAGAAGGCGGCCTTCATAATCCTGACGGCGCAGGGCGACCGCGCGCTGGTCCAGAAGGCGGCGCAGCTTGGGGCTAACAACGTGCTCGCCAAGCCCTTCACCATCGAGAAGATGAAAGCTGCCATCGAGGCTGTCTTCGGAGCGCTGAAATGATCGTCGAGGGTGCTGCCCGCCGCGTGCATATTATTCAGGGCGAGTACAAGGTCATCAGCGATCCCGAAGTGGTGCTGACGACCATCCTCGGCTCTTGCGTGGCGGCTTGCCTGCGCGATCCCATCGCCGGCGTCGGCGGGATGAACCATTTCCTCCTTCCGGGAATGGCCACCGCGCCGATGAGCGGCGGCGATGCGACGCGTTACGGCGTGCACCTGATGGAACTTCTGATCAACGGTCTCCTGAAGAAGGGGGCGCGGCGTGATCGGCTGGAGGCAAAAGTCTTCGGCGGTGCCAAGACGATCGCCACCTTCTCCAATGTCGGCGAGCAGAATGCTGTTTTCGCCATGCAGTTTCTAAAAGACGAAGGCATACCGGTCGTCAGCTCCAGCACGGGCGGCGAGCATGGGCGCAAAGTCGAATATTGGCCGATCTCCGGAAGGGCCAGGCAATACCCGCTGACCGGCGCGGAGACGCAGAAGACCGTTGCGCTGGAACAGCGTCCGGTCGTGGCTCCCAAGCCGGTCGACAACACGATCGAATTTTTCTGATCAGCGAGGCTACCGCATGACCCCCCTCCAGCGCATTGAAACGGCCGCCACCGAGGAGACGCTCCCCGCCATCCTCCTGCGGGTCGTTTCCGAATTGCATGACGTCGCCTATCTGATCGAGCGCATCGAGCCGCAGCTGCTCGATATCAGCGACACCAATATAACGGCCTCGCCGGAGGCGATGAAGGTCGTTCAGGGCATCGACCTTGCCGTGCAGAAGACCCGCGGCATCGCTGAATTCATCGACACGATCGCCGGGACCATGCCGGAAGGCTGGACGGTCGATCTGGCAACGGCATTGAGCCTGGTCAAGCTGACGGAGATGCAGAAGGCGCTTGGCGGCGGTGCATTCCATGCGCATTCCCAGCCCATGACGAAGGCTGCCGGCGATTTTGATTTCTTCTGATCCGGTCGCCGGCAATAAATACTGTTTTTCTTATATAATCTTCATCGTTCCCTACGATTTTTTCCTGTTTTTTCCAGCCGGACGAAACGCTCGCACAAGTTTCGATTTCTATTTTCTCCGCAGGGTACAAAGCCATCAGGTCTTTGACGAATCGTGCGAGAACAGAATGAATCTGTTAAATCAATTAGTTCCCCTGTTTCGGAATATTCAGAATCTGGGAAGAACGCGGCTGATGATCCTTGGGGGCGTCGGCGCTGTCTCCATGCTGTTGATCCTTTTTGCCGCCCTTTACGTCAATAAGCCCTCCCAGGAGACGCTTTATGTCGGCCTGGATGCGACCGATCTCAATCAGATCAGCATCGCTCTCGCAGAGGCAAAGATCAATTTTCAGGTCGGCTCCGACGGCACGAGCCTGACCGTTCCGGCCGGGATGACCGGCAAGGCCCGCGCGCTGCTCGCCGAGCGCGGCCTGCCCAATAGCGGCAATGCGGGTTACGAGCTGTTCGACAATGTCGGTTCGCTAGGCCTGACCTCCTTCATGCAGGAAGTCACCCGCGTGCGCGCACTCGAGGGTGAAATCGGCCGCACCATTACCTCCATCGCCGGCATCAGTGCCGCACGCGTCCATATCGTCATGCAGGACGTCGGCAATTTCCGGAAGGCGGATCAGAAGCCGACGGCGTCCGTCATGATCCGCGCCAGCGCGGAAGCGGCCCGCAAATCCGCGTCGGCGATCCGCCACCTTGTCGCCTCCGCCGTTCCGGGCCTGGAGGTCGACGACGTCACGATCCTCGACTCGACGGGCCAGCTGCTCGCATCGGGTGATGACCCGAGCAACGGCGTTCTGAATCGCAATCTCGGCATCGTGCAGAATGTACAGAGCGAAGTCGAATCCAACATCAACAAGGCGCTCGCACCCTTCCTCGGCACGGACAACTTCCGCTCGAGCGTCACGGCGCAACTCAACACCGATAGTCAGCAGGTGCAGGAAACCACCTACGATCCGGACTCGAAGGTCGAACGCTCGGTCCGTACGGTGAAGGAAGCCCAGAAATCGCAGCAGAGCCAGCCCGATAGCGCCGCAACCGTGGAACAGAATATTCCGCAGGCGGCCCCGCAGTCCGGCGGCAACACGCCGACGTCGAACGACCAGTCGGACAAGCGCGAAGAGCAGACCAACTACGAAATCAACAGCAAGACCACGGCCACGACGCGCAACAGCTACAAGATCGAAAAGCTGTCCGTCGCGGTGGTGGTCAATAAGGGCCGCATCGCGCAGATGGTCGGCGAGGGCGCTGATCAGGCCAAGATCGATGCCTATATCGCCGAGATGCAGAAGATCGTCGCGACGGCCGCTGGCGTCGATACGAAGCGTGGGGACATCGCCACCGTCAATGCGATGGATTTCGTCGACAACCAGCTGCTTGAGGAAGCATCTTCCAGCTTCAGCATCACGGACATGCTGAGCCGCAACATGGCCGGCATCATCAATTCGCTGGCCTTCGTCGCCGTCGCCTTCCTGATCGTCTGGATGGGCTTCCGTCCGCTGATCCGTTCGCTTGGCGGCTCCGCAAGCAGCACCGCACTGCCGGAGGCGGCCGGGCTGGAGCTGCCGGACTTCGCGCCCGCCGTGGGCGGTCCCGGTGCCGCGCTGATGGACGGCTTCGGCTCGGACTTCGGCTTCGACAGCACCGACGATCTGCTGACGATGGGCGACGATGGCGGCACCTTCAACCGCCGCGTCAAGGAAGGGCCGGAGCGCCGCCTGTCCCGCATGGTGGAGATCAGCGAGGAGCGCGCCGCAAAGATCCTCAGAAAATGGGCTGTCGACCAGGCGGCCTGAGCAAAGGACCGGGATACCTCCCGGTCCTTTTTCGTTGCGGGAACGCGGGCGCGCTAATCTTACCGATATCTATCATTTCAACTGTGATCAATTAGCCGCTGCCAAGTAAATTGACGTGTTCGTAAGATGGAATTCCCCCGGATATCCGGTTGCTGGGTAGAAAGAATCGACATACAAATAGTATGCTTATTGCGTAATAGCCGTGAATTCGGAGCCGCTCAGCCCTCGTTTTCCGCGTTTCGCATGTTTAAAGCGTCTGCAGATTCCGGAGCGCGGAAAAATCAGTTCGTGCTTCGTAGATCGTGCTGGCGACGGTATATGCCAGCACGGTTGCCGACGTGGAATTCAGGGATGGGTACGCTCATCTACCCGCTTCCGCCGGGATGTGTTTGTGTCGCGGTAGAGAAGACCCAGTTTCAATGCCTCATGGAGAATCCCTTCGATTTCCTGGGGCGATGGGCCGGGTTCTGGCGAAACAAAGCTCTCGTTGACGGCCGATCGCCCAACAGTGGCAGGAAATGCAAGTATGGACATGCAGATATCGCAGGCGAGCAGAGGCGATAGGGATGTGCGATCAGTCGTGCCTGCCGGAGCCATGTCACGCGAGCAGCTCATTCTGCAGCTGAATGCCGTTTCAGGCTCGGCCTATCTGCAAGCCGGCCTGCATGCGCTGGCCAGCTATGCCGGCGCCTCCCACTATCTCCTCGTACGCTCCGATCTTATCCAGGAAAGCGGCCTCGACTTCGTCATTTCCTCCGATTGGCCCTTTGATCTCGTGAGGCGCCTGGCGGCGGAACTGACCAGCGGTTATGGCCGCATCGGCGAGCTGGAAAGATGCATGTCGCTGTTTCAGCCGAGCGTGGCGCTCTTGCCGGACGACCTCACCCTGCCTGACGGCGTCGGTCGGCAATATCATGCCTTGAGCTTCAATGTCGGGCGTACGCGTTTCTCTTTGCTGCTGCTGGCGCGTGAATCGGCGGTGCTTTCATCGGAGCGGTTGCGCGATGTCGGCCTGCTGTCGGGTTATCTCGCGAGCTCCACCCGGTGCGCCGAAGGCAAGCTGGAGCGCGATTTCGATCTGACCGAGCGCGAGCTGGAATGCCTGTTCTGGATCGCCGAGGGCAAGACGAGCGACGAGATCGCCATGATTCTCGGGATCTCGCGCAATACCATCAACAATTACATCACCAGCGTCATGCGCAAGACCGCCACCAAGACCCGCTCGGAGGCCATCGCCTTCGCGGTGCGAAACAATCTCGTTTAAGGGCTACCGGATGCGCTATCAGCCAGACAGGACGACGGATAGGCCCGGCGAATCGCGGCTTACCCGTTCCGGCAGGATTTCTGGCCGCTCGGATCTGTTTCCAAAGCTCGTGTCGATGCAGAAGCTGATCGATGCGCAGCATTTCGCCGTCTATCGCCTTCATGGCTCGGGCCTGCCGCACAAGCAGAGGCTGGTCTGCGAGCTCGACAACTGGGGCTCGGCCAATTCCGTCGTCGGCAAATCCTTCCTGGAAGCCTATGGCGAGGCCATGATCGAGCATATCGACAAATCCCTGCTGCCGCTCATGTGGAACGGGCGCGATAGCGACAGCACGGCCGAAACGCCGGACTTTGCGGTTTTCACGCAGCGCCTGAAGCCGCATCTTCTGCCCTTTGCCGGCGTGGCTTTTCCGGTGCGGCTGGGCGCGGTCGGCAACGGCTATATCGTCTTTACGGCCAAGTTCATGGATCTTGCGAGCGACATGATCGTCGAGCTGCATGGCCGCAGCTGCCAGATCATGATGGAGCTCCTGTCGCTGGATGAGCGCCGCTCGCAGGCCGCCGAAGCGTTGAGCGAGCGGGAAATTGCCTGCCTACAGCTTGCCGGTGACGGGCGCATCAGCGAGGAAATTGCCGAGAAACTGGGATTATCGGTCCACACCGTCAATGCCTATCTCGGATCGGCGACGATCAAGCTCGACAGCGTCAACCGTATCCAGGCAATCGCAAAGGCGATTCGCTTCGGCTACATAAGCTGACATTGCAGCGCCTCGGCGAATCATCTTTGCAAATTTCGAAATGATGAATCTTTTCAGATTGCGTGCGCGGCTTCGCCGCGGATGACGTAGCGCGCGTCTCTGAGGCTGCGTGCGAGCAGCGCCGTGTTTTCGTCCGGGTCGGACGATGCCCTGTCGAAGGCGATGTGATTGATCTCGATGCCGGCAAGGTGCTCCGTCAGTGACAGCTTGGCATAGATGGTGACGCCATGCGGCTTGATTTCCAGGTCGAGCGTGACTTCCGCCGGCCCGCCCCAATCGAGCTTGTAGTCGCCGCCAAGACCGAAATTGACAATGCCTGGAAGGAAATAGAGCTCGGCGGCCGAGGCTACGAGGTCACCAAGATTGCCGTATCGTTCGAAGCGCAGCAGCGAGATGAGGTCGGCCGCATCGAGGAGGCGCAGCTCGCTGGCGACGGGGCTGATGGCTTCGGCTAGTATTTGTTCGCGTTGGACAGAGTAGGGGCATTTTTTCATTTGGTTTATCGTACCCGTTTTCTATTCGACTGCGCGGCGTAGATCCGATGGATGAGCTCGGCGACAGCCTTGTAAAATACTGACGGTATGACGCTATCAACCGAGACTTGCGCAAACATGGAGCGCGCGAGCGGCGGGTCTTCGAAAACGGGAATATTGTTTGCCTCGGCTATCTCCCTGATCTTCAAGGCAATCAGATCCTGACCCTTGGCGACGACGACAGGCGCATCGTTTTCCGATTGCACATAGCGCAGCGCGACGGCGAAGTGAGTGGGGTTGGCGATGACGAGGGTGGCGCGGGGCACCTGCTTCATCATGCGGCGGCGGGCGCGGTCGCGCGCGACTGAGCGCTGGCGCGACTTGACGATGGGGTCGCCCTGGGACTGCTTGTGTTCGTCCTTGACTTCCTGCTTGGTCATTTTCAGTTGGTCGAACCAGTGATGGCGGCTCCACAGTACGTCGGCGATGCCGACGATCGCTGTTGCCATCAACACGATGACGAGGATCCGCTGAACCACCGTCGACAGGCGCACGAAGATGGTCTGCGGATCGGAAACCATCGAATCGATCGCATGGAAGAACTGGCCGCGCAGCACGAAAAACATGATGATGCTGACGACCACGATCTTTGCGATCGATTTGCCGAATTCCACCAGGCCGGTCGTGCTGAAGATGCGCTTGAAGCCCGACACGGGCGATATGCGCGAAAACTGCGGCCGGATTCGCTCCAGGACCGGCGTGGGCAGATTCTGGAATATCGAGGCGCCGATGCCGAAGACGAAGAACAGCACCACGGCGGGCAGCGCCATGTTTCCGACTTCCCAGCCTATGCGGGTAAACAGGGAGAGGGCGTCCGGACCCGTATCGAGCCGCCATTGATCCGGCTTTTCGAAGAGATCCCGCAATACCTCGCCCATGCGGCCCATGCGCGCCGGCAGGAAAAAGGTGACGTAGATGACCGTTGCCAGCATGGAGGCAAAGAGCGTCGCCTCCCTGGAGTGGGGCACATTGCCCTTCTCCAGGGTATCGCGGAGTTTTTTCTCCGTCGGTCGTTCTGTTTTACTGTCCTTGTCTTCGTCAGCCAAAGCAGCCGCCCTTTGCGAAACGGAAAGAGGCCGCGCATCATACGCGGCCCGGTGCTGAACAGTTTAAGACGATTTAGCTGAGTCGCGCCGAGGTCACGCTGCTTCTTCCACAGGCGTATTTTCTCGGGGCTTGAGCTCGATCTGGCCGGAATTGGCAAGCCGGATGGCTTCCTGGGCGATGGCGCGCCGGGCGATGGCGATTTCGCGTGGATTGATGCCCGTATTGCCCATCTGCAGGTCGGATTCGATCATGCGGCGCTGACGCGGGCTGATCGAGGACAGAACGATCTCGCGAATCTCGTTGCCGGATCCCCGCAGCGCCATCGTCAGGATGTCGGAAGCGATGTCGTTGAGCAGCAGCACGCGGCTCGGCTGCGGCATGCGCGTGAGATCGTCGAAGAGGAAGATCTTCGGACGGACCTTCTCGACCGATTCCTTGTTGATCGATTCCAGCGAACTCAGCAGGGTATCGACCTGCGGCTTGTCGAGCTCGTTCATCAGGTCGGCGACCTTCGTGGAGCCGGAAGTGTTGCGTTCGGCATCGATCTCGGCCATCAGTCCGAGCACGCGGTTATCAATGATCTGGGCGGCCTTGGGGCTGACGTCCTTGATATTGACGGTGCGGTTCATGACATCGGCGCGCTGGGCTTCGGGAAGCTGCAGCAGGATCTTCGCGCCGAAGGCCGAAGGCATCATGGACAGCACGTAGGCGATCGTCTGCGGATGCTCCCGCAGGAAGAACTTGGCGACGAAGACCGGATCGGCTTCGCCCAGGCGATCCCAGATGGATGTCTCATAGGCCTGGAACGCGGTGCGACGGCCAAGCAGGCTGTCCACTTCATCGGGCGTCAGGCCCTCCTCGAGGATGCTCTCGATGGCCTTGGCATTGTCCATGAGGCCGGCGCCCTCGGTGAAGAGGTCTTCGAATTCCGCCACGAGCTGCGCGAGCTCGTCCGGCGGAATGAGCCTCAGCGATTGCGCCGAGGCAATGATCATCTGCAACTCGTTCTGTGTGAAATATTTGAGCAGCCGTCCTGCTACCTGCTTTCCCATCGCGAGAAGGACGGCCGCTGCTTTTTCAGTCTGAGTCAACGGTTTCTCGGCAAGGGCGCCGCTGAAATCGTCAAAGTCCATCATGGTCTTCGTCTCCATCCCGCAGGGGGAGTGGGCTCATCCTGAGCCGGTTCAGCTTTTCTTCGTGTTGTAGATTTCTGTGAGCTTGATACCGAACCTGGTGTCATCATGTTCCAGAACGGTAATTTCGCCCCGGCCGATCTTGCGGCCGTTCACTGTGATCTCGACGGGTTCGCCGATCTTCTTGTCGAGCGCGATGATTGCGCCCTCGGTCAGGTTCATCAGGCCCGACACCTGCATGCGGCTGCTGCCGAGCACGATCTGGACGTCGATCGGGATATCCATGATCAGGTCGAGATTGGCCGTCAATGCGCTGCCGGGAGCCGCAGGCGCCGCGGAAACGTCGTCGAAGTCACCACCGCCGAAGTCACCACTGTCGAAGGCGGGAGCGGAATTGTCGTCGCCGAAATCGCCGAAGGTAGAAAGGTCGGTGCTTTCCTCCGCGCCGAACGTATCGGCGTCGAAGTCAGGCAGATCGCCGTCGCTATCCTTCTTCAGAACGCCGCGCAGACCGTCGATGGCCTCGTCCAGGGCGGCGTCGCTGTTTGAAATTTCCAGCGATTCCTCGCTGCTTTGCTTTGTCGTCTTCGTAGCCATGAAATCACTATTCCAGTTGAAACTTGCCTCAAGCTGCCGTGGGTGGGCGACTGACCACCTTCAGCTAGTTAATTCATCAGGTGTCGAAGAAGCTCGTCGTCGGAATTGACGTTATCCTTGACGCGCACCGTATAATTTTCGCCAGAGCGGCCGAATTCGCAGATGTAAAGGTCTTTGCTGTTGGCGCTGACTTCGACCCGGACGTCGCCGGCATCCTTGAAGGGGATGACATCGCCGACCGCGAGCTTGGAAATGGTGTCGAGCGTCAGCGACTGCAGCCGGATGCGCGCCTCAAGCGTCACCTGCGAGCGGCGCACCTGCTCGCCGAGCTGATCCGACCATGCCTGGGAGGCGGCCGTCGGGTTCTTGGCGCGGGGTGCGCTGACGACGGTGCGCAGCAGATCGCGTTGGGGCACGATGATGACGATGTGGGACATCGATTTGCCGAGCGAGATCGCCATGGTGATCGCGGCCGCAAAATCATTTCCCTCGTCGCCGGTAGCCTTCGGGCGGTCCTCGATGTTGTAGGGCGGGTCGAGATAGGGCTCGAAGCCGCCGGGCGCGTTGACGGCCGAGCGCAGCACATTGGCGATCTTATCGAACACCATGACGGAAAGGTCGAGCTCGATCGCGGAAAGCGGCCGGGCGACCGCTGCTTCCATGTCTTCCGGGCGCGCCCCCAGCATATGTTCCATCAGCGTCATGATGAAGCCGGCGCCGCAGCCGAGGATGAATTTCGGCGCCCAGTTGCGCAGCGAGCCGTTGATAAGGGCATGGTTGCCGCCCAGTCCGGCGATCAGCTCGCTCATCGGGCCGGATTGGCAGCCGGCATAGGCGATATTGATATCCAGGCCGGTCTCGCTTTTGACGATGTCGGGCAGGAATTCCGCATAGACCTGGGTGAAGGCGGCGCCGAGCTTGGCAAGCGCTGCCTGATCGCCGAGATTGCCGGTGAGTCTGGCAAAGAGGGTGCGGTCCATCGTCTGTGCCTTGAAAGCGGATTGCTGGCTCATGATCGTCAGGCTGCCTTGCTTTCGCCGCCGGGGTTCATCATCTCCTGCTCGACGGCGTCGATCGAGGGACGCTCGTAGGAGGAGATGGTCTTGCGGCCGTATTCGAGCGCGACCTGCGGCACCGATCCGTTCATGTAGGCGAGCAGCGTCTGCTTCACGATCACGTAGAGGCGATGTTGCTTGTTGCGCACCACCTTGATCTGCGAAACCAGCGGCGCGCAGACCGAATAGGACAGGATGATGCCGAGGAAGGTGCCGACCAGCGCCGAGCCGATGAGGTGGCCGAGCACTTCGGGCGATTCGTTGATGTGGCTCATCGCCTTGATGACGCCGAGAACGGCGGCGACGATACCGATCGCCGGGAAGGAATCGCCCATGATCGTGATCGCGTGATAAGGCTTCATCTTGTCGTGCTGCATCGTCTCGAGTTCTTCGTCCATCAGCGCCTCGATCTCGTGCGAGCGGGCGTTGCCGATGATGATGAGGCGGACATAATCGCAGATGAAAGCCGTCAGATCCTTGTTCTTCAGAACCGTCGGAGCGGCTTTGAAGATCGTCGATTCATCCGGGTTGTCGATATGGGCTTCGATCTCGTTGCGTGACTTGGTGCGCAGGTCGCGCATCAGGGCATAAAGCACACCGAGCGTGTCGAGATAGTCGCGCTCCTTCGGCACCTTGTGGCTGAAGGCTTCTCCGAGCGCCTTGCCCGAATCCTTCACTACCTTCATCGGATTGGCCATGATGAAGCCGCCGAGACCGGCGCCTGCGATAATGACAAATTCGAAGGGCTGGAACAGCGCCCCCACGTCTCCGCCCATAGCCATGAAGCTGCCTATGATGCAGCCGCAGGTCACTACAAATCCGATAATAATATTCATCGTCGGTCCACACCTGAACGTTGCTTCATATGATGAACTAGGGGAGCTGCCTTGCGTGAGGCTGTTCGATGGGTTCGCGGAAGCGCTTTTTGCCTTGTCAGCTTCGCACAAGCCAAGCCCTGCAGGATGATGGGTAAGGGCATCCATGCCCCGCTAACGAAATGTAGGAGCGCCGGTGGCGTTTCCTTTCCCGTTATTCTCCAATGTCCGGAGGGCGTTGAAAATGCAGTCTGGTATTTATGTCGCGCTATCGTCCCAGATGGCGCTCGAACGGCGCCTGACCACGATCGCCGATAATTTGGCCAACGTGAACACGACGGGCTTCCGTGGCACCGAGGTCAAGTTCGATCAGGTCCTCAGCAATACCCAAAACAAGCTCAACGCCAAGGTCGCCTTCGTCTCGCAAGGCAATGATTATCTCTCCACCGACAATGGCGAACTTCAAAATACCGGCAATCTCTTCGATTTCGCGGTCAAGGGCGACGCCTATTTCGGGCTCAATACGCCGGCGGGCCTGGTGATCACGCGCGACGGCCGCTTCACCATGACCGACAGCGGCGCGCTGGTCTCCACGCGCGGCTTCCCCGTGCTCGATCCGGGCGGCGCCCCGATCCAGCTCGATCCGGCGGGCGGCGCCCCGACCGTTGCATCGAACGGCGTGATCACGCAGAACGGCCGGAGCATGGGTCAGATCGGCCTCTACAGCGCCGATGTCGGCAAGGGTTTCCTGCGCTACGAAAACAGCGGCATCCTGCCGACCGATACGCCTCAGGCGGTGATCGACCGTTCGAGTATCGGCATCGCCCAGGGCTATCTGGAAAACTCCAACGTCAACGGCATGCGGGAAATGACCAACCTGATCGAGGTCAGCCGCGCCTTCGACAATATCAGCACGCTCACCAGCAGCAGTGAAGGCACGCTCACCGACGCCATCAAGACCCTCGGCGGCAGCCAGTAAAGAGGCGGATGATGGTCGAGGATCGGTTGCCCGAGGGCGCACTGTCGCCGAAGCTTTCGCATATGGCCGTTCTGGCGGGCCAATATGCGATGGCGGAGAATGCCGTGGCCCATGGCGGCCATGTGCGCACCATCGCCGCGGGACACTACACCGTCGCGGGCCTCTCCAGGCAGGTGCGTCTCGGCGATTTCGTCGCGCATCGTTCCCAGACAGGCATTCATCTCGGCGAAGTCGTTCGTGTCGAGCCGGAACTCACCTATGTCTGTCCGATCGAACCGGGCGAGCCGATCGGTATCCAGGACACCATCATCCGCAAGGGCGCCTTCCGCATCGCGCCCGACGAAAGCTGGTGCGGCCGAACGATCAATTCGCTGGGCGAGCCGATCGACGGGCTCGGGCCGCTGACGGCGGGTCTTGAATCGCGATCGATCTCCAATACCGCCCCGCCGTCCATGACGCGCAAGCGCGTCGAAACCGGGTTCAAGACCGGCGTGCGCGCCATCGATATCTTCTCGCCGCTCTGCCTTGGCCAGCGCCTGGGTATCTTTGCCGGCTCCGGCGTCGGCAAATCGACGCTGCTGTCGATGCTGGCAAGAGCCGAAGCCTTCGACAAGGTGGTGATCGCGCTCGTCGGCGAGCGCGGCCGCGAAGTGCGCGAATTCATCGAGGATACGCTGGGTTCGCACATGCAGAAATCGGTAGCGGTCGTCGCGACGAGCGATGAAAGCCCGATGCTGCGCAAGATGGCGCCGCTTTCGGCCATCACCATAGCCGAGCATTTCCGCGACCAGGGCGACAATGTGCTGCTGATTGTCGATAGCGTCACCCGTTTCGCCCACGCCATCCGCGAGGTGGCGACCGCATCCGGCGAACCGCCGATCGCGCGCGGATATCCGGCTTCGGTCTTCACCGAGCTGCCGCGACTCCTCGAGCGCGCCGGCCCGGGACCGGAGGGCACCGGCACGATCACCGCCATCATTTCGATCCTTGTCGATGGCGACAATCACAACGATCCGATCGCCGATTCCACCCGCGGCATTCTCGACGGCCATATCGTTCTCCAGCGCAGCCTTGCCGAGGAAGGCCGTTACCCGCCGATCGATCCGCTCGCATCCGTATCGCGTCTCGCCCGCAAGGCCTGGTCATCCGATCAGGAAAAACTGGTGTCGAGGCTGAAGGCGCTTGTGCATCGCTACGAGGAAACGCGCGATCTGCGCCTGATCGGCGGATATCGCCAGGGCAGCGACGCCGATCTCGATATCGCCGTGCGCCAGGTGCCGATCATCTACGACATCCTGAAGCAGACGCCGGGCGAAGAGCCGTCGGCCGATGCCTTCACCGATCTTGCCACCGCTCTCAGGAACGCCTCGAGCGGCATTCCGGTCAGGGGCAAGTGATGATCGTCGGGAAGCTTAGCTCGATTTTTCCTTGCCCGCATCCGGCCGGGCATTGCCGAATTTCGTGCCGAAAGAGGGGCCAGAAGTGAGAGAATCCGACGCAGATGATCCGGTCGCCCCGCCGAAGCAGGCGAGAAGGCGAACCGTTGCGGATAGGGCGCTGGCCTTTACGGGGCTGGCGCTTGCCGGCGCCTCGGCCTTCTTTCCCTGGTACGTCTTCTTCAATCCGGACAAGTTCGGCATCCATGTGGCCGAAGGCGAGCGCACGCGCGATCTGCCGAATTGGCCCGGCCGCGAGATCGTCAGCGTGTCGCCGCTCGCCATGACCAACAAAAAACCGAGCGCGCCGAAGGATCTTGTTCCCGATCCGCTGACGACGGCGACGGTCAGCAATGCCGGACGCGAGGACGACCAGGGGGAACCGGCCGACCAGCAGCCGTTCCCCGGCAAGTTCCCGTTCCACCTGCTGCACATCGCAAATGGCCGCGCGCTCATCGAGGACGATACCGGCATGTATGTCGTGCGGGTCGGCTCGGTTCTGCCCGACAGCAGCCGGCTGGCTTCGATCGAACAACGAGACGGAAAGTGGGTCATCGTCACGTCTGCGGGCGATATCTACGGCAGCAATTGAAAAACCCGCAAACGCCGGAATTTCAGGCATTTCGAAGACCTTTACAGGAACGCATTTCCCGCAAGTCCCACGCAAGATTATCCCGCTAGGTTTCTAGCGTAAGAACGGAGAGAAGGCCATGCAACCCATACAGCTCTTTGACCTGGCCTCGCGGCAAGCCGAATGGCTCCAGGTGCGTCAGGAGGTTGTTGCCGGCAATATCGCCAATGCCAATACGCCGAAATATCGCGCCAAGGATGTGACCCCGTTCCAGGCCGTTCTGGACAATCAGAACGTCAACATGGTCCGGACCGATCCCGCGCATCTTTCGGGTAACGAATTCAGCACGAGCGGCAACGTCAACGTCGAGGAGGCGTCGCTCAGCCAGGAAATTGGCGTCCAGGAATCGGGTAACACCGTCGGCCTGGAAGACGAGCTCGCCAAGGCCGGTGACATCAAGCGCCAGTACAGCTTGAACACCGCGCTCATAGGCTCCTTTCATCGCATGATGTTGATGACCGTAAAACAATAGATGAAGTGAAGATGCCATGGACCCCTTATCAGCCGCATTGAAAATTGCAGGCTCCGGCCTGGAGGCTCAATCGACTCGTCTGCGAATCGTCTCCGAAAATATCGCCAATGCCCGGTCGACGGGTGATACGCCCGGCGCCGATCCCTACCGGCGCAAGACGGTCACCTTCGGCGCCGAACTGGATCGCGCCAACGGCCTCACCACGGTCGGTGTCAAGAAGCTCGGTGAAGATACGGGCAAATTCGTCGAAGAATACGACCCCGACAACCCGGCGGCGGATCAGAAGGGCTACGTTAAGATGCCCAACGTCAATGTCCTCGTCGAGATGGCCGATATGCGCGAAGCCAATCGCTCCTACGAGGCCAATCTGCAAACGGTCCGGCAGGCCCGTGATCTCATCTCCTCCACTATTGATCTGCTGAAGAACCAATGATCGACACGATTAAGAATGTAGCCTCCCTCTCGGCGACCCGCGGCCTCGGCAGCATCGCCACGGATCTGACCTCCGCCGCCTCCAGTGCGATGAACGCCTCGCCGGCCGTCGCCATGGGAGCGGATGCCGGAATGAGCTTCGCGTCGGTCATGTCGAATGTCGCGAAGGATTCCGTCAACTCGCTGAAGGAGGCGGAAAATGCCTCCTTTGCCGGTATCAAGGGCACGATGAGCACCCGCGAGGTGGTCGACAAGGTCATGCAGGCCGACCAGACCCTGCAGACCGCGATCGCTCTGCGCGACAAGGTCGTCTCGGCGTTCCTCGATATCACGAAGATGCAGATATAGGGCGGGGTCTCCCCCGTTCTAGTTACCTGATTTGGCGAGAGACTTTCACAAGCCCTTCCACGGCTCCGAAGGTTCCGCCCTAGATCCAAGGACGAAAGCATGAGAGCGCTCGCAATCGCCGCGACGGGCATGGATGCCCAGCAGACCAATCTCGAAGTAATCGCGAACAACATCGCGAACATCAATACGACGGGTTACAAGCGCTCGCGCGCCGAGTTCTCCGACCTTCTCTACCAGACGGAGCGGGCCAAGGGCATTGCCAACAGGCCGAACCAGGCCGTGGTGCCGGAAGGCGCCAATATCGGTCTCGGCGTGCAGACGACCGCGGTGCGCAACATCCAGATCCAGGGCGAGCTGTCGCAGACCCAGAACGATCTCGACGTCGCGCTCGTCGGTCGTGGCTGGTTCCAGATCAAGATGCCCGACGGCACGACCGCCTACACCCGCGCCGGCTCCTTCAACAAGAGCGATACCGGCCAGATCGTCACGCCTGACGGTAACGTGCTGGAGCCGGGCATCACCGTGCCGAACAATGCCAGCAAGCTCACCATCAACCAGTCCGGCCAGATATCCGCGACCATCGGCACCGCAACGACGCCGACCGTGCTCGGCCAGCTGCAGATCGCCAATTTCGTCAACGAAGCCGGCCTGCAGCCGATGGGCAGCAACCTCTTCACGCAGACGCCGGCCTCGGGCGATCCCGTTGTCTCCGATCCGAACGAGAACGGCTTCGCCTACATGAAACAATACTATCTGGAATCGTCGAACGTCGATCCGGTCAAGGAAATCACCGATCTGATCACGGCGCAGCGCGCCTATGAGATGAATTCCAAGGTCATCACGACGGCCGACGAAATGGCGCAGATCGTCAGCAAGAACCTGAAGTAGCAAGAGGGACGGGCCGAACATGAGGTTTCGCCGGATGAAAAGCTTAGCAATGGCATGGTTCGCCGCGGCGAGCCTTTCCGTCGTATTCGCTTCGGCCATGCCCGCCTGGGCTGTGAGCGCCGATGGTTCCGCGCTCGGCACTGCCGTGGTCCCGACCGAGACGATCTATCCGGGCGATATCATCAGCAGCGGTCAGCTCGAAGAGGTCGAGGTCACCAACCCCAACCTGAGCGGCGACTATGCCAGGCGGCTTCGCGATGTCACGGGGCTGGTATCGAAGCGGACGCTTCTTCCCGGCCGCACGATTTCCATTTCCGCCCTGCGCCAGCCCTATGCCGTGACGCGCGGTTCCAATGTTCGCCTGGTGATGAGCATGGGCAGCATGACGATCACCGCGGCAGGCACGCCGCTGGATGATGGCGCCGTCGGCGACAGTGTGCGCGCCCGCAATATGGACTCGGGCATCATCGTCAACGGCACCGTTCTCCAAAACGGTACGATCCGCGTGGTCGCGAAATGAAACGGCTTCGTCAACTTCTCGCAGTCCTGTTCGCGTTGCCGAGCCTGATCGTCGCCGATCCGGCTCTTGCGATGCAATCACGCATTAAGGATATCGCGTCGCTGCAATCCGGCCGCGACAACCAGCTTATCGGCTATGGTCTGATCGTCGGCCTCCAGGGGACGGGCGACGGCCTGCGTTCCTCGCCGTTCACCGAGCAATCCATGCGCGCGATGCTGCAGAACCTCGGCATCTCGACCCAGGGCGGTCAATCCGCCGCGAAGAATACGGCCGCCGTCATGGTGACGGCGAACCTGCCGCCCTTTGCAAGCCCCGGCAGCCGCATCGACGTGACGGTGAGTTCGCTCGGCGATGCCTCGTCGCTGCGGGGCGGCACGCTGATCATGACCTCGCTGAGCGGCGCGGACGGGCAGATCTATGCCGTGGCGCAGGGCTCCGTCATCGTCTCAGGCTTCCAGGCGCAGGGTGCCGCCGCAACGGTGACCGAGGGTGTTACGACGTCCGGCCGCGTGCCGGGCGGCGCGATCATCGAGCGCGAGCTGCCATCCCGCTTCAAGGATTCGGTCAACCTGGTCCTGCAGCTGCGCAATCCCGACTTCTCCACCTCGATCCGCATTGCCGACACGGTCAATACCTGGGCGACCTCGCGTTTCGGCGCACCGATCGCGGAGGCCAAGGATTCGCAGGAGGTGACGGTCGCCAAGCCGAAGATGGCGGACCTGACGCGGCTGATGGCCGATATCGAAAACCTTAACGTCCAGACCGATACGCCAGCCAAGGTCGTCATCAACGAACGCACCGGAACGATCGTCATCGGCGCCGATGTCCGCGTCTCGCCCGTTGCCGTCAGCTACGGAACGCTGACCGTGCAGGTGAGCGAAAACCCGCAAGTGATCCAGCCCGAGCCCTTCTCAAACGGCGAGACGGCCATCCAGGACCAAACCGACATCACCGCCACCAAGAGCGGCGGCCGTGTCGCGGTGCTGGAAGGGCCTGACCTGAAGACGCTGGTCGCCGGCCTCAACAATATCGGCGTCAAGCCGGACGGCATCATCGCCATCCTGCAAGGCATCAAGTCGGCCGGCGCCCTGCAAGCGGAGCTCGTGCTGCAATGATCCTGACCGTTACCGCCAGAAAAATGCTGGTTGCCTGCAGTCTCGCAACGGGTGCCATGATGCTGTTGCCGCTCGGCATGGCCTTAGCGCAGGAAGCGCCGAAACCCGCCGATCCCGCCTCCAGCCAGGACGAGATCCGGCAGTTCTGCACCAATATTGCCGATCCGGCCCGCGATCAGCGCTATCTGCTGCAAAAGCAGGAGCTGGAACAGCTTCGCACCGACATCGACCAGCGCATCGCCACGATGGACAAGCGCAAGGCCGAATACGAGGACTGGCTGAAACGCCGTGACGACTTCCTCAAGACAGCCGATCTCGGCCTGGTCGATATCTACAAGAACATGAAGCCGGATGCGGCGGCGGCGAGCCTCAACGACGTCAAGACCACGATTGCCGCAGCGATCATCATGAAGCTTTCGTCGCGCCAATCGAGCCTGATCCTTGCGGAAATGGATGCAAAGAAGGCGGCCGTCATCACCAATATCATCGCCAGCGCATCCGACCCGAATACATCGAAGTCGAAGGACCCCTCATGAACACGCGTCTTACGGCCGCCTGCGCAATCGTCGTCTTTCTCGCCGGTTGCCAGTCGCAGGCCCTCAGGGAAATCGGCAGGGCGCCTGCCATGAGTCCGATCGGCAGCGGCCTGCAATATGCGCAGACGCCGCAGATGCTGCAATATCCGAAGCGGCCGCACCAGGTTGCGCAGGGCTATTCGCTCTGGAACGATTCGCAGGCGGCCCTCTTCAAGGATTCGCGCGCGCTCAATGTCGGCGACATCCTGACGGTCACGATCCAGATCAACGACAAGGCGAACTGGGACAACGAGACCAACCGCAATCGCACGAACAAGAGCGACATGAACTGGGATATCTCGGCCAAGATCTTCGGCTGGAGACCCGCCACCAACGCCGACGCAACCTCCGGCTCCGACACGAGCACCGACGCTAAGGGCAAGATGCAGCGTTCCGAGCAGATCAACCTTCTGGTCGCTGCTGTCGTGACCGGCATTCTCGAAAACGGCAACCTGATGATCAGCGGCTCGCAGGAAGTCCGCATGAACCAGGAAATCCGCATCCTCAACGTCGCCGGCATCGTGCGTCCGCAGGACGTCACCGCCGATAACACGATTTCCTACGACAAGATCGCCGAGGCGCGCATCTCCTATGGCGGACGCGGGCGCCTGACGGAAATACAGCAGCCGCCGCGAGGCCAGCAGGCCGTGGATCTGCTGTCGCCGCTCTGACGGCCGACGGTATAGGCTAGAGCAATTCCAGGAAAAGTGTTCGGCGGTTTTCCGTCCGGAATTGCGGGAAAACAAAGAGATAGAGCGTTTTCGCGATTCGAAGAAAAGCGGAAATGCTCTAGTAGATTAACGGACGGACAGGAACATGGCAGCCACAGACGAACCGGCAAAGGGCAAGGGATCGCCGCTGATCATGACGATCGTCGGCCTGCTGGTGCTGACCGTTCTTGGCGGCGGCGGCGGCTGGGTGCTCGGAACCGTCGTCGCGCCGAGGATCAAGGCCGCGACCGCTGCCGTGCAGAAGACGATACTGGCCGCCGGCGACAGCAAGCAGGCGGCGGCCGCCGCACAGGCGAACGGCATCATAGCGCTCGATCCGATCACGACCAATCTTGCCTACCCCTCGCAGAGCTGGGTAAGGCTGGAGCTGGCCCTGGTCTTCAAAGGCCCCACGGATGCTCAGCTCGCCCAGGCGATCCATCAGGATATTCTTACCTATATCCGCACGGTCTCGCTGCAGCAGATCGAGGGTGCGCGGGGCCTGCAATATCTTCGGGATGACATTCAGGAGCGTGTTGACCTGCGCTCGGAAGGGCGAGTATCGAAAGTTATGTTCAGAACTTTCGTGATCGAATGATTCGATTAATACTTGCCCTATCTATATTAGTGATTTCTGTATTGTCGCCTGAACTGGCGATGGCGCAGCAATTGTCGCAACAGCTTCCCACCGATCTTCTGAATGCTCCGGTCAATGGCTCGGTCGCCGCCTGGATCATCCGCACGTTCGGGCTCCTGACGATCCTGTCGATCGCGCCTGGCATCCTGATCATGGTGACGAGCTTTCCGCGCTTCATCATCGCGTTTTCGATCCTGCGCACCGGCATGGGTCTTTCATCGACGCCGTCGAACATGATCCTGCTGAGCCTCGCCCTGTTCATGACCTTCTATGTCATGTCGCCGACTTTCGATCAGGCATGGAAGGATGGCGTGCAGCCGCTGCTTGCCAATCAGATTTCGGAAGCCGACGCCGTGCAGCGCATCGCCGAACCGTTCCGCACCTTCATGTCGAACAATACGCGTGACAAGGACCTGAAGCTTTTCGTCGATCTGGCGAAGGAGCGCGGCCAGACCACCGTCGTCGACAACAAGATCGATTATCGTGTCCTGATCCCGGCCTTCATGATCTCGGAGATTCGTCGCGGCTTCGAAATCGGCTTCCTTGTGGTACTGCCGTTTCTGGTCATCGACCTGATCGTGTCGACCATCGTGATGGCCATGGGCATGATGATGCTGCCGCCGACCTCGATCTCGCTGCCGTTCAAGATTCTCTTCTTCGTGCTGATCGACGGCTGGAATCTTTTGGTCGGCAGCCTGGTTCGCTCTTTCCACTGAAAAGACATGCGTGAATGAAAGACAGGCGTGAAGCGATCGCCGGAGGTCTGCGGCTCCGACGATCGCTGGGCTTTATTCGGCCGCGATCGCCGCCGAATTCTGGTCTTCTTCCATAAACGCTTCCGTGCGCATGGGCAGCGCCGGCACATCCATGTGGTCGGGTGCGAGACCCTGCTTGGCGCGGGCCGCCATCATCTCGAAAGCAGCTTCCAGGTGGTGCGTGAAGCGCTCGGCGTCGAAGAGCGGCGTGATGTAGCGGTTGGTAGCCAAGGTTTCCTTGAACTGCGCAATTCGTTCCGGCTGGCCGGCAAGCTCTACCGCCATATCCTCATAGGCCTTGATGTCATCGGCCACCAGTTCCGGCAGGCCAATGGCGTTCAACAGGCTCTCGCTGACGCGCGAAGCGAAATTGGTGCCCTTCACGGTGAGAACAGGCAGACCGCCCCAGAGCTGCTCGGATGTGGTCGTATGCCCGTTGACCGGGAAAGTATCTAGGCCGAGATCGGCCAGCTGCTGGCGATCGATATGATCCTCATAGCGAATGCGGGTGGTGAAGACGACGCGTTTGCGGTTGATACCGCGGGCTTCCAGACGAGCCAAGAGATTGGCTTCCGCCCGAGGACCGTTGCAGAGCAGCCAAAGCACGCTGTTCTTGCTGCGCTTGAGGATATTGCACCACACGTCGACCATTTGTGAGGTGATCTTACGATTGCCGTTGAACGAGGCGAAGACGAAGGCGTCTTCGGGCAGCCCATGCTTGGCGCGGGTCGTCGGCCGCGGTTTCGGGCGATTGAGCGGATCGTTCGGCTGGTAGCACTCGGGCAGCCGGCAGAACTTCTCGTGGAAATGCGGCTTCGAATGATCCGGCAGCACATAATGATCGCCGATGATGTAATCGAGATCGATGTTGACGACGGAGCCCGGAAAACCGAGCCAGGAAACCTGGATCGGGGCTGCCATATGGTTGAGGATAGCTGCGCGACTTCCTTTGGTGTGGCCCTTGAGATCGACGAGTATGTCGATCCCGCGAGCGCGGATCGCCTCTGCTGCGCCCTGGTCGGACAGACCGCGAACGTCGACCATCGTTCCCCACTTCTGATGGTCGAACCCCCGTTCTTTCTGGGAAGCGAGATCGGAATGGTCGAAGAGGGTGATCTCGAACCGATCCTTGTCGTGCAGCTCCAGGGTCCGCTGCATCAGCTTCATCGTCGCGTGGCCGGGCCAGAAATCGGACGAGAGATAGCCGACACGAATCTTGTTGCTCCACGCGTGTGGCAACTCGCGACGAGCCTCGGCATGGCCGGCGGGCAGGGGTCTGGTGTCGTGGAACGCATATTTGTTAATGGATTCATCGCCACACCAATGCAGGTGGAAGAAGGGGTTGTCCGGGATCACGTAATCGAGATTGCCCTTTGCCAGTGCCGCTGTGATCGGCGCCATGTGCCTGTCGACAACCGCAAGATCGGATATTTCGCGAGCGAAGATCAGATGGAGTATGCGAGAGATGATGCTCTCGGGATGTTTCCTGAACAGCGTCGCAACGAGGTGTCGGTTGCTTTCGTCATAGAGATCGTCGGTGAGTAGTTTGGATGCCATGAGCCGATGCTTGAGCTCCGGTCCCTCGACCAGCACCGCCTTGAAGCCGGTCAGGAGTTCTTTCTGCTGTCGGTCCAGGAAAATGCGAACGAGGATGAAGGCAAGCTCCGGATCCTTGAACGCCATTGGAAGGATCAGGTTGCCGACCGCGAGCGCCTGATCGTCGTTGCCGCATTCACTGTGCAGCAGCAGCGCCTCGCGAAGATATTCGTCGCGACGGGGCAGTTGCCGGCCTGCAAGCTCGTAGGCGCTGGCCGCATCCGCCTTGAAGCCGAGCTTGAGCAGCGTCTTTGCCAGCAGCGCATAGGTTTTGGCTGATTTATCGACGTTAAGTAAATCATTCAGCGTTTCGAGCGCGCGCGTATATTGCCCCTTCTGATAGAAACTGGACGCCGTCGAAAAGATGTTTTTCGTATTCACGAGCGAGAACTCCAAGCGGAATGTTGAACTGGCTCTCGTCAAAGGCCGAGTGCCGGCATCATGGATTTGCCGGATCATCTCTCACGTAGCTTGCCTGAAACCGAAGCACTGGTCGAAAATGCCTTTACGCATTGTTAGCCACGTTCGGGACAGGCGGTTCCCGGTGGCCCCGCGTTTAAGAAATTGGCAAGCAATGGGTGCGACCTTCCTCGCAACATGACGGGTTTGGTCCTCCAGGAAAATGGATCGAGGGGCATGAAGCTGCTCCGTCATCGCCGGTATTTTCAGTCCGGTATGTCCTCCTTTCGTATCCAGTTTCCAGGGGACACACTCAATGACCAGCATTATCACCAACAATTCCGCAATGGCCGCTCTCCAGACTCTGAAGAGCATCAGCGGCAACCTGCAGAACACGCAGAGCGCCGTTTCTTCGGGCCTGCGCATCTCCAAGGCTTCCGACAACGCTGCTTACTGGTCGATCGCCACCAGCATGAAGTCCGACAACAGCGCCATCGGCGCCGTTTCCGACGCTCTCGGCCTCGGCGCCGCCAAGGTTGACACCGCTTCGACGGCTGTCTCCAGCTCCATCGACATCGTCAGCCAGATCAAGAGCAAACTTGCCACCGCCATGGAAGGTTCGGTCGACAAGAAGTCTGTTCAGGAAGAAATCGGCCAGCTGCAGCAGCAGCTGCAGAGCGTTGCCCAGTCGGCTTCGTTCAACGGCGAAAACTGGGTCATGGCCGCGAGCGGCGGTTCGGCTTCGGTCGTCTCGTCCTTCATCCGCGGCACCAACGGAACCGTTTCGGTCAGCACGACCTCTTACGCCTTCAACGCCGGCGCGACCGGCAACGTTCTGTTCGGCTCGAGCGGCGGCACGATCGACACGACTTCGGGTATCCTGGGTACGTCGGATGGTTCGGTTGGCGCTTCGGTCTTCAGCCTCGACATCTCCAACATGACGACTGGCCAGATCTCCAGCGCCCTGAACATGGTTCAGACCGCTCTGAACTCCATGACCAGCCTCGGCTCGAAGCTGGGCTCCGTCTCCAGCCGCATCGATCTGCAGACGAGCTTTGCTTCCTCGCTCTCCAACTCGATCCAGTCGGGCGTTGGCAAGCTGGTTGACGCCGACATGGAACAAGAATCGAGCAAGCTGTCCGCTCTGCAGACGCAGCAGCAGCTGGCCATCCAGTCCCTGTCGATCGCCAACTCTTCGAACCAGTCGATCCTGTCGCTCTTCCGTTAATAGGATGAACCGACGCAACGCGTTGGTCGAAAATCCTAAACAGTAAGTTAACCGCGCCCGTCTAAGGCGCGGTTTTTTTTATATTTTCCGGCTCAAGCCAGTTCAGCTTTTCTTAACCATATTGCTGTTTCTTAGGACCATCGAAGCGGCGAGTTAACCTTAACGATTTTGGTTAACAGGCATGATGCTGAATGCCGTTACCGGTTTTAGGTCCGGAATGTCCCTTATTCAACCACTGCCAAAGGGGCAAATATCATGACGAGCATTCTTACCAACAACGCCGCAATGGCCGCTCTCCAGACGCTGCGCACCATCGGTTCCGACCTGAAGGACACGCAGGGCGCTGTTTCTTCGGGCCTGCGCATCTCCAAGGCTTCCGACAATGCTGCTTACTGGTCGATCGCCACCAGCATGAAGTCCGACAACAGCGCCATCGGCGCCGTTTCCGACGCTCTCGGCCTCGGCGCCGCCAAGGTTGACACCGCAACCACCGCCGTCACCAGCGCCATCGACATCGTCAGCCAGATCAAGAGCAAACTTGCCACCGCCATGGAAGGTTCGGTTGACAAGAAGTCCATCCAGGAAGAAATCGGCCAGCTGCAGCAGCAGCTGCAGAGCGTTGCCCAGTCGGCTTCGTTCAACGGCGAAAACTGGGTCATGGCCGCGAGCGGCGGTTCGGCTTCGGTCGTCTCGTCCTTCATCCGCGGCACCAACGGCACCGTTTCAATCAGCACGACCGCTTACGCCTTCAACGCCGGCGCGACCGGCAACGTTCTGTTCGGCTCGAGCGGCGGCACGATCGACACGACTTCGGGTATCCTGGGTACGTCGGATGGCTCGGTTGGCGCTTCGGTCTTCAGCCTTGACATCTCCAGCATGACTGGCGGTCAGATCTCCAGCGCCCTGAACATGGTTCAGACCGCTCTGAACTCCATGACCAGCCTCGGCTCGAAGCTGGGCTCCGTCTCGGCCCGCATCGACCTTCAGTCGAGCTTTGCTTCCTCGCTCTCCGACTCGATCCAGTCGGGCGTTGGCAAGCTGGTTGACGCCGACATGGAACAGGAATCGAGCAGGCTGTCCGCTCTGCAGACGCAGCAGCAGCTGGCCGTTCAGTCCCTGTCGATCGCCAACTCTTCGAGCCAGTCGATCCTGTCGCTCTTCCGTTAATAGGATGAACCGACGCAACGCGTTGGTTGATGGCAAGAGACAGACCTTCGCCGCGCCTTCCCCGGAAGGCGCGGTTTTCATTTTGGCTCGGCGCATCGGCGCCGCCCGACTCAGGGCGCCTTTGTCAGCGCCGCAACAGCTCTTTGTCTGACGGCATCGACGAAACCATCGAACAGTTTCCGCATGGCCGCCAGCTTGTAGGGATAGACGATCGGATCATCCATGTCGTGGACCACCATCGCGACATCGAGCTCGAACACCAGCAGACGTCCATCGGCAAGTTCCGCGCAATCGATGCCGAAATAATCGAGCTGGATATGGCGGCAGAGGGCTGCGAAGCTCTCCTTATGGCGCACGGCGAAATCCTGATCGAAATTTTCCATCCATGTCTGTTCGACGGCGCGTTTTGCCGCGCTCTGCTCCATGCCGGCGCTCAGATAATGCACGA
>NZ_JBNDIC010000017.1:0-118450 GCF_056755475.1 Rhizobium sp. KNZ2-6A
CCCGGAGAGAGAGCCCGGCGCCACACCAGGCCCTCGCTTTTCGTCAATGCTCCGCAAGCCAAGTGCTGTAAAAGGACGGGCGTCCCACAGCCTCGAATGCAATTCCCTTCACATAAGGTGCGCCAGCAAAGACCTGTGGCTCCTCGAAGAAGGGGATGACATAGGCCTGATCCAACAAATATTCCTGCGCCGCCTTGGCCGCGGCCAATCGCTTGCCGCTATCGGTTTCGGAAGCAACGGCTTCGAGGATGCCGCTCAGCTTGTCATCCGAGAAAGTTGCCTTCGGATTGAGGCCGCCCTTTTGTAGCAGCGCATCGCGGTTCTTGGGATAGAACTGGCTCTTGATGACATCGGGATCGGCGCGGCCGACTTCGGCGACAACCAACGGCGTCTTTGCCGGATCGATATTGTCGGTGACGAGATTTCCGGATGTGCCAGCCAGAACCTGTAGCTTGACGCCGATCTTGGCCCATTGCTGAGCGACGAGCTGCAGCACGGCCTTGTTTTGCGGCTGCGGCAGGGATTCATAGATGGCCAGCGACAGCGGCTTACCATCCTTCTGGCGAACGCCCTCCGCTCCCTTCTTCCAGCCCGCTTCGTCGAGAAGTTTCTCAGCGGCTGCCGGGTCGTAGGTCAGCTTCGAAGAAAGGTCGGTATAACCGGCTGCCGCCGACGAAATGATCGACTTTGCCTGCGGATAATTCGCCGAAAACAGCGTATCGACGATTTCCTTGTTGTTCGTCGCATGCAGAAGCGCCTGGCGGACCTTGAGGTCGGCGACGAGCGGATTGTCCGGCCGGAAGGCGACGCTGTCGTTCACACCGCGCGTCGGTGCCGCATAGATAGCGAAGCTCTGATCGGCAACCTGCTTTTCGTCGTAGGCTTGCAACTGGCGAATGAAATCAGCCTGGCCAGACAGCAAGGCGCCGATGCGCACGCTGTCTTCGCCGGTGATGATGTATTTGATGCCGTCCAGATAGGCGCGGCCCTGATGCTCCAGCTTGCTCGGACCCCAATTGTAGTCCGTGCGCGCCTTCAGCGCGAGCTGCTTGCCGAGTGTCTCGCTCTCGACGGCGAAGGGACCGGAACCGATGATCTTCGTGGCATCACCGAGCTGATCGAAGGGGAGTGCGAGTGTCTTCAGTGAAACCAGGCCGGAGCCGATCACCGACGTTCCCTGCAGGAAGCCGGGAGATGACTTCTTGAAATAGAACTTGACCGTATAGGGATCGACGACTTCGCTATGGTCGTAATTGTTGATGACCTCCGAAACCGGCTGCTTCAACTCCTTGTTGCCGAGGCCGAACGTATCGTAATTCTTTGCGACGGCATTGGCATCGAGCGGCGATCCGTCGGAAAAGGTCACGCCCTTGCGGATCTTGAACGTATACTCGGTCGCGGTGTCATTGACCGTCCAGGACTCGGCAATCCACGGCTCGATCTGAAGCGTCTTCGGATTTTGATAGGTCAGCTTATCGGTAATCTGGTTGAGAATGCCGCCGTTCGGATAGAAACCACCGGCGGGCGGATAGAGGTTCGTGTGCGCCTGCTGCTCAAGATAAATCAGCGTGCCGCCTTTGACCGGCTGGTCATCAGCAAATGCGGCCGGCACCGCCAGTAACCATGCCGTCAATAGAGTTGCCGCGTTGAGTTTGGCTTTGATGCCCATTGTGTATGCCTCTGTAGGAAAATGCACATCAACCTACGCTGGACATGTCATTATCTATAGAATTAATATTCTAATTTGCGCGCTACTGAGGGAACGAACGCTTTGCATCCCGATCAGTGACGATCGCCAATGATGGCCGCTGAGGAAACCGTTCGCCAGCTCCATCATGGAAACGGAGATCAATGGCCAAGTCATCGATAGTCCGAAAATCAAAAACGCTCACGCGGCCTTCAGCCTGGTTTCGACGAGACGAGCAAACAAAGTGGCACCGACGGGAAGAATGGCATCGTCAAGGATGAAGCCGGGATTGTGAGCCGGAACGTCGCCGGCATGCCCGAGCGTAAAGAACGCGCCCGGCGCGTGGAGGAGCATGTCCGCGAAGTCTTCGCTTCCCATGGCCCGCCGGGACGCCGTCGAAACCCGGCTCTCGCCAAGGACCTTACGGCCGATATCGGCGATAATGTCGACATGCTCCGGGTCGTTGGTCAGAACCGAAAATATGTCGCGTATATCGATGCTGACTTCGATGTCATGCGCTGCGGCGATACTGCGGGAAATAGTGGTCAGTCGGTCGCGGATCAAACGTCTGATATCGTCGGAGAAAGCGCGGATCGTGCCGCCGACGCTAGCCTTTTCAGGGATTACATTATAGGCGGATCCACCCGCTATCTTCGTAACGGACAGCACGGCTGGCTCCGTCGGTGGGACGTTGCGGCTGACGATGGTCTGCAACGCCTGCACAAGTTCGGCAATTGCCGGAATCGGATCACGCGCGACGTCTGGATGGGCACCATGTGCACCCTTCCCTTTGAACGTCACATCGAAAAAGTCAGCTCCCGCAAGCACGCTGCCGGCCGAGACATGCAGATGATGAGGGGGCAACTGCGTCGCATTATGAAGTCCGTAAATCTCGTCTACCGGGAATCTCTCGAACAGGCCGTCGGCGATCATTGCTCGCGCCCCGCCCAGCCCCTCCTCCGCCGGCTGGAAGATGAAGGTCACCGTGCCCGCAAAATCCCGTGTTTCAGCAAGATAGCGAGCTGCGCCGAGCAAGATCGTCGTATGGGCGTCATGGCCGCAGCCGTGAAACCGACCGGGATAGATCGAAGCATAGGCAAGGCCGGTTTCCTCAGGCATTGGCAAGGCATCCATATCGGCGCGCAGCCCCACGGATCTGTTGCCGGGATGCCGCCCCTTAAGACGGCCGACGACCCCTGTCTTGCCGATATTGCGATGAACCTCGATCCCCCAGGACGACAATTTTTCGGCAACGATTGCCGACGTCCTTATTTCCTCGAAACCGATTTCAGGATGCGCGTGGAGATCATGTCGAATAGCAACCAGCTCCGGATAATAGCCTTCGATACGATCGATGACGTCCGGAGCGAGCTCTCCTGCGGGCTGTTTAGCGGATTTATTCATGCGCGGATCTCTGAAAGAGGGATAATGAGCCTGGCTTTCCGGCAGCAGTGAGCGAGCCTTTCAAGACAAGATGTGAGTTGGCCAATGTTCAGGCCGGCACCTGAGCAATCAGCCATCACCTATCGCTGAACCGTCCTGCCGGTCATCAGGCATTCGCGTCAAACCGGACGCTGATGGTCGACACGCCCGCGCACCTCGTTTCCTCGCTTCAGAAGATTGAGGATAGGGCAAAGCCTCTCCACGGTGGCTTGCAACCTAGCTATGTCTTCAGTGCTTGCCGAAGACACCAGTGTTACGATGTAACTGATTTCGTGGGGATAGACCGGAATATCGTCATGGCCCTCAACGCCCCCTCGCGGATCGATCGCAGCCGAGACTTCCGCATGCAGCGATTCCAACGGCACGCCCTGATCGGAAGCATGGATCAGATACGTATGCGTCAGACAGCTGGAAAGTGCGCCGAGCAACAGTTCCGGAGATGAAGGACCGAGATTGTAGCCGGCGAAATCCGGGGGACTATCGGAAATAACCTGAAAATCTCTAATTCTGATACGGCGCACGCCGCTGCGCCCCTCGGCACTCGCACTGGCATTTAGGGTTACCACGCCAAGCTCTCCAGACTTCACCCGCTTACGCCTGTTGAGCAAGGCTTCCCGCTTCTGTCCGAGATATTCGTTCAAATCTGTCACTACCATTTTCCTTCAATTCGATGGCGTGGCTCTTCGCATGCCATTCCGGATCCACAACGGGTGATGATTTCACTTATAGCCGGAGGCGATCATAATAGTCTATAAAAACTATGAACTATTATCGGGCCGACACCGGATCTCCCTGTAGAAGCCACGGAGCTCGGCGATCGAGAGCGTCAGGCTCCACTTACCCGTACTCTGGCTGGAATGTGGCAGCTTCGATGCGCGCAAAGGTCGTTTGTGCATAGCCAGGTTCAGCATCGAGCAGGCGGTTGGCAGCATCTCGTTCCGGGATAGCCCACATCTCTTATATTAGAATTCTATTCCACGATCGCGCAGCGATTTGGTATCGATGAGAATGGCCATCCGCACCTGCCATGCTTATAGTCTACTAAATTAATAGACTAATTCACGCTCTGCAGCTCATCCGCAAGAATGGATTTCAACAGGTGATCGCAATGAACAGACAAGTGATCGAATATGCCGGCATTCCGGTCGGCATCGTCGTTCCGGACAGAAATTCATTGAAGTTCATCGCGGTCAAATTTCACGTCTACGACCTCGACGGTCAACTCTTTGCGACGACATCGGACGTGCTGCGGGCAATCCATAAGCTGACGTTGACATCCTCTGACGGTGTCAATCGGGCCGCCTAGGGAAAACTGCGCCATGAGTCGATTACATTACTTCTTTCGCCTTGCGGCCCAGCGCGACGACATCGAGACAAGATTGCTAGCTCAAGAGTATCGAATGCTGCTTCTCGACGATCATGTTGACGATGGCACCAGCGGGGAATTGCAATCGAAATGCTCGGAGCTTTCCCGTGAAATTTGGTCCCATCAGCAACAGCGCCATCCTTGACAATCAAATCCCAAGCGGCGCCTGCCAGCAGCGTCGTGATCGCTAGGACAAGCGCAAGATCAGCGCGAAATGAATACCTGAATCGACGAGGAAAATTGCCGATGTTACGAAGAGTTTACATCAGGAACGCCGTCTCAATCGCTGCCAAGTTCAGCGCTGCAATTGTACTGACCGCTACTATCGCGCTGGCGTTTCACAGTTCTGCGACCGCAGGGCAGAAGGTACTTATATCCTATGAAGCCACGCCTTCTTCGGGCTTCAACCTGCCAGGGCTCACCCATGCAAGTTACGATGACCGGGCGGCATTCTCGGCGCAAGTGCTGAAGGAGATCGTGCCGAAAATTATATCGGCGAATGGCATTGATCCGGCAACCCTGGAGACCGAGGTCACGCCCGGAGGGTATCTGCTGAAAACGAATGCATCGCTTCAGACGGAAGGAGAGCTCGATGACCTCATCGCCGATCGGCTTGCCGGCTCATTTGGTTACGTTTTTCGTCAGTACAGCGTGCTCGTCTCGCGCCTTGACGATACGTTGGGCAAGACCGGCTTTGTTGTCGTGCGATTTCCCAAGGACACGCTCAACGCGGCTGTCGCACAGAAGTTCTTCGAGACGGCCGACGCGACGAAGAAGGGCCTGGGAGGCGGCTATACAGCGTTCGCGGACGAACAGATTTACCTTAACGTCGCAAATTCCGAAGGAAAGCCTTACAGCGGCCTTGATGACACGGCCTTCCTGGACGGATTGAAACAAACGGCCGCATCCTTCGCGGATCCCAAGCCGGAAATTGCCGCTTCAGGCAAGGCAACCGCGCGCTTCATTAGCAACGATTGGGACAAATCCGGTCAAGGCGAAGACTATGTCGGTCAACTCGGCGGCCCCAATTCCGATCTGGTGCAAAAGCTCGAAGTGATCGGGAAGACCTATGCATCGCTGATCGTCACATCAGCCGAAAAGAATGGCTGGAACCGCGGCCAATAGACTTTCCTCTCCGAACCATGTCCGACGCGGGCTTTGGCAAGTAATGGGAATGCGAGCCGGCCTGCTGCCGCGAGAAGACGACCATTTGATCCATCTTCATATTGGGAGACACTGATGGCTGTTACGGCCCAACCACTTATACTCGATCACGCGGTCATTGGCGTGCTTGACCAGCTGGACGATGCGGCCGCTGTCTACCGCAAGCTCGGCTTCAACCTCACGCCGCGGGGTTATCATACCCTGGGCTCGATCAATCATCTCGCCGTATTTGCTGAGAACTATCTGGAACTGCTGGGATTTCCTCGGGAGAATGACAGAAAGCGAGCCGATCTCTGGTCCTATCCGGTTGGTTTGAATGGATTGGCCTTTCGCACCACCGACGCCGCTGCTCTGCAAAGCGAATTAGACAACGCCGGCAAATCCGTTACGGAATGGCGCGATTTTTCGCGTCCGGTTGACGTGGGGGGCACAGAGAAGTCAGCCAGCTTCCGTACCTTCCAGATCGGCAAGGAGGCGCTTTCCAACGGCCGCTTCTTCTTTTGCCAGCACAATACGCCGGAACTGGTGTGGCAACCGGGTGACCAGGACCATCCGAACGGCGTCCTCAATATTGTCGACGTGTTTATCGTCAGCCGCGCTCCTCAAACGATTACCGAACTGCTGGCTGGATTTCCCAATACCGCGGCGCCGCAAGTCACCAAGGACGGTATTACGATTGAAGCCGGTATCGTCACGATTCATATCGTCTCCGAGGCCGATGCTGCCGCGCGATTTGGATCTGCCGCTCCTCAAAGCTTTGAGGGCAACGAAAGAAAGATAGCCCTTGGGCTGAACGTCCGTTCACTCAAGGTAGCGGCGGATATCCTTGCGCAAGGAGGCTTTTCGCCGCGTGCCTTCGAGGGAGGTTTGCTCGTTGATGCCGACGCCGCCAACGGGGTTGCGCTGTGGTTCAAGGAGGAAACTTGAAGAGGCGGACCTCGCGGACGATAGTAACGGGTAAGAAGAGAGAAGGAAATTCCGCATGACCAACCAACCCGTCACCACACGCATCGTGCTTGCCTCGCGCCCATCCGGAAAGCCCGTGGCTGCGAACTTCCGCCTCGAGCGGGAAACGCTGAGGGATTTGATCGAAGGCGAAATCCTTCTGCAAATCCTTTATCTGTCCCTCGATCCCTATATGCGTGGCCGCATGGATGATGCGAAGTCCTATGCGGCGCCGGTCGGAATCGGCGGCGTGATGGAAGGCGGGACGGTGGCGCGCGTCGTCAGCTCCCGCAATGCGGCATTCAAGCCCGGAGACATCGTTCTGTCCCATTCCGGCTGGCAGAGCCACGCGATTTCAGACGGCAATGGCTTACGCAAGCTCGACCCGAATGCGGCGCCGATCTCGACGGCCCTCGGGATTCTGGGAATGCCGGGCTTCACCGCCTATACGGGGCTACGCAATATCGGGAAGCCCAGGGCGGGCGAAACATTGGTCGTCGCAGCTGCAAGCGGCGCGGTGGGCTCGGCAGTCGGCCAGATAGCGAAGATCTTCGGCGCAAGGGCGGTTGGGATTGCAGGTGGCCCCGACAAGTGCCGCTATCTATACGAAGAGCTTGGCTTCGATGCCGCGATAGACCATCGCGCGAGCGACTTTCAAACCCAGCTTGCATCGGCCTGCCCGAATGGCATCGACGTCTATTTCGAAAATGTCGGCGGGCATGTCTGGAACACGGTATTTCCGCTGTTGAACGATTTCGCGCGTGTGCCGATCTGCGGGCTGATTGCGCATTATAACGATGACGCCGGCGCGTCGCGACACCCCGACCAATTGCCAGCGGTGATGCGCTCCATATTGCGCAAGAGCCTGACGCTACGAGGTTTCATTCAGCGCGAATTTGCCGATCAACGCCCCGATTTCTATCGCGAAGCCGGACAATGGATCGCCGAGGGGCGCCTCAAATACAAGGAGGACATCGTGGACGGGCTTGAAAACGCTCCGGCGGCTTTTATCGGCCTCCTGGAAGGACGAAATTTCGGCAAGCTGGTGGTGCGCATCGCGCCATGATTTAGGGGTGATCGCTGCGCAGTCCGTCAGCAATAGCCTCGGCGACCTTTCTTGCCTGTATGCGGATGTCCGGTACGGCGGTGATTTCCCAGAACTGGCCTGCGGTCAATGCACCAACCGCGTAGAGAGCCACCTTGCTGCCTATCGGCGCGGGAATGCGGGACTGGGCGTCGACAACCAGCCCAAGATGAAGCGGATCAGCCTCCACAAGACCTTTGCGCTGCATCTCCTGCAACAATGGCGAGTGCGCTGTGCCCGCGCGTTCCATGCCGGTGCAATTGACGATCCAGTCCGCTTGTATCGACGCCGCAACACCTCCTCCGCGAGGACGATAGTGCAGCATTAGGCCCCCTGCGTCCTCCACATTCCGCAGGTAGCCGGCTCGCACCGAAACCTGGCCGCTTTGCATCATGCTTTCGAACCTGCGAAAAACGTCGGGGGCGACGCGGTGACGGTGGATGTTCCACCATGGCAATGCGTGGCGCAGAAAGCGGCGGCGTTCGATATTCGGCAGCCTCAGCCACAGAGCCTGGGTTTTAGGGCGCAGACCATCCATGACCCTGCGCCAGTCGCCGGCATTCCTGCTTTCACGACGCAGGACATGCAGGATTTCACTCATCTTCGTGGGCAATGACCCGACATCGATTTCCTCAGCCGGCTTTGGATGACTGATATGATTGAGCGGAACGAGGCCCCGCCGTGAGAGCACGATTACCTTACCCATAAATCCGTGGGCAAATAGCGCGAGAACCTGATCGATCATCGTCAGTCCCGAGCCGAGAATACAGACCGTGTCGGTCCTCCCCACCTGTCTGAGCCAAGACAGCCGCCATGGATTTTCGATGATATGCGATTGCGCATCGGCTGATAACTGCGACTGATCGAGCGGCAACTTGGCATTTCCGACGCCAAGACAAAGTGCGATGCTTCGGCCGGCAATCTCACCGCCATTGTCCAGCAGAAAACCAAGCGCGGCGCCATATCGTTCGACACATCCGCTGGCCTTTGCCTTGATGAAATCGACCCGGCATCGGCGCTTCCTGTTGCGCAGAAGAGCGGCCAGGCTGTCGCGGAGATATAGGCCATAATCCTGTCTGGAGGCGAAGTCTCCTCCACCCAATGGCCGCTTTCGCTCACGCAGCCATTCGACGAAGGCATCCGGACGGTCCGGAAAGAGGCTCATGCGTCCGGCAGGTACGTTCAAGCGATGCAGATAAAGCTCGGTGCGATAAGCCGTCCCCCGGCCAAATCCGGGATCGTCGCCGACAACGGCGATCGATGCCGTCTCAGGAAGCAGCTCGACGAGGTTGCCGACCGTGGCGATGGCGGAAAAGCCGGAGCCCACAACAACGGCATCATAGATCATCGCTTGTTCTTTCTGCTTTCAATGAGCGGAAGAATTGCCTGAATCTCTTTCCCACGGTCTTATCTAGGGCAAGCGAATCTCCAATCCAATATGGGACGGTTCCGTCTCCGGAAGATGCCGGTTTCGCCCTACGCGCTTCCGCGCATCAGGTGGACCGGGCCTGGCCCGCTTCGCAATTCGTGGATAGCCCTAAGCTCATCGGCAACGAGCTTCTGAAGCCTCCACAGATTAAGGTCACGAATTCCCCAGGCCTCGAGATGTTTCACCGTCAAATAAAGATACTCGGCGCACGACCCTCTGGCACCGCACGCCCTTGCCAAGATACCTGCCACCGCTTCCAGTGATAGTTTGGAGGTAACATGCCTTCCCTTTGGATCCGCCCAGAAGACCAACGCGCGCACGGGGCCTTGCTCGGTCTGAACGCGGACCCACCTTATGGTGGATGAGTCTTCAAGGGTGCCGACTTCCCGGCGAAGCATGCGTTGAATCTGGCCCAGGCGATCACCATCATCCAATCTGAAGACAACGGCCTTGCAGTATCCGCCTCGCTTCAATGCAAGCATGAGCCCCGGCTGCGTCAGCGATCCTCGCCATCGCGTCATGCGAAGACAGAATGAGCGATGCCAGCCCTTGATCGCTCCGACACGCGCTTCCACGGCATCGAAATCAGGCTTCCAGATCAGGGAGCCATAAGCGAAGATCCAAAGTGCGTCGCCTTGCGACTCCTGCCATAGCCGCCTTGCCAGCGCGTCCAGTTCGTCATCGGTAATCGGCACTCGCAGCGGGTCCGGACCAGGGTCGATCTCGTCTCGCAAACTCAAAGCGACCAATTCATCCGTCAGATCCATCTGGGATCGGTCGGCTTCGACACCTGCTCGAACTACCTCGCCTACCATCATTTATACCACTGCCGCCAAGTCTGATGAGGCTGCCGCCAGCAATTGTTGAGGCAAGCCAAGGTTGGCACGGAGCGTCCCTTCTTCATATTCGGTGCGATAGACACCCCGTTCCTGCAAAAGCGGCGCGGTCCTTTCGACGAATTCGTCAAAGCCGTCAGGAGTCAAATGCGGCGTAAAGACGAATCCATCCGCGGCATCGGCCTGCACATAGCGATTGATCTCGTCCGCGACACTCAACGTCATAAATCTACTTTTAGTGCCTGCTATTGCGGAGAGAGGCTCATCCAATCTGCAAATGAGTGGCGAAATGTTTTTCGCCGGACCAGCGTCTGCGACGAAAGGCTGCCCAAGAAGCCGTCCACTGCAGCTCGTTTGGCGGCGCGAATGCCTGTCCCTAACCATCGCCGATTCTCGGCACGGATCCGATGAGTTCGCGCGTATAAGCATGCTGGGGGCGCTCAAACACCTCCTCGACCGATCCTGTCTCGACAACAGTCCCTTCCTTCATGACGACGATCCGATGGCTGATGTGCTGGATCACTCCCAAATCATGCGCAATGAAGATCATCGACAGACCGAGTCGTGCCTGCAAATCGACCAGCAGGTCGAGAACTTGCGCCTGTGTCGTGACGTCGAGCGCCGAAACCGGCTCGTCGCAAATCAAAAGTTTCGGCGTGGCGGCAAGGGCCTGCGCTATCGACACGCGCTGGCGCTGGCCGCCGGAAAGAGCCGTCGGCCTGCGGGCAAGCAGATCCGGCGTCAGCCCGACAAGCGCCAACAATCTGACGATCTCTTCGTGGCGCGCCGATCTGTTCAGCTTGCGGTGGAGCAGCAGAGGCTGCTCGATGATGCGCTCGACCGTGAAGCGCGGATTGAAAGAACTGAGCGGATCCTGGCTGATAGTCTGCATTCCGGCTCGCAATGGACGACGCGCGCGTTCGGAAAGCGCGCTCCACGGCCGTCCTGCAAACAGCACTTCCCCCGTATCCGGATGCTGAAGTGCCAGCGCGATCTTGCCAAGCGTCGTCTTGCCGGAGCCGGATTCGCCGACCACACCCAGCGTTTCGCCGCGGTCGACATGAAGCGACACATCGTTGACAGCGCACAAAAGACTGCCGTCCGTACGCCTAAAGCTCATCGACACGTTGCGGATGTCGATGAGGCGCTCGCCCGAACGAACGGCCTCCCTCCTCGGCAAGGGTTTATCCGGAGTGCTGAGACGACGGCCGCGATTGGCAGCCATCGGTACGGCAGCCAATAGCTGCCGGGTATAGGCATGCTGCGGGGCGGACAGGACGCTGCGCGCCGGGCCGGTTTCCACCAACCGGCCCTTCTGCATCACCGCAACCCGATCAGCGAGTTGGGCAGCAACGGAAAGATCATGGGTGATCAGGAGGATGCCATGGCCGGCGGCGGCCAACTCCTTGAAGATGGCAAGCACTCGTTTCTGGACGCTGACATCCAGCGCCGTCGTCGGTTCGTCGGCTACGAGCAAGCGCGGCTGGCCGGCAAGTGCGGAGGCAATCAATGCCCGTTGCCGTAGCCCGCCCGACAATTGATGCGCATATTGCCCTACTCGCGATTCCGGTTCGGGAACACCGACGCGTTCCAGCAATTCTACGACTTGCTGCGACACAAGCGAGCGTGGCGCCAGCCGATGCGTGAGGATTGGCTCGGCAATTTCCCGACCGATGGTCCTCAAAGGATCGAGCGATACGAGTGCATCCTGAAGGATGAACCCGATTTCCCGCCCCCGCACATGTCGCCAGGCTTTTTCCGATAGATCGAGGAGGTTCAGTGACCGATCGTCATGAGCCGTCAGCTTCATCGTGTCGGCCTTTACCGCCGAACGTGGTCCGGCAAGACCCACAATCGCCCGGGCCGTTACCGATTTTCCAGACCCGGATTCGCCAACCAATGCGAGGATCTCACCGGGCGCGATTTGCAGCGACAGGTCGCGAACCGCATCAATCGGGCCGCGCGGGGTCCAAAACACCACGTTCAGTCCTTTGACCGCAAGCAGCGGCGGCGGTTCGGAAGCGGCGGTCAGAAAGTTTCGCGCACCGGCTTGGACATTCATCGCAGATGTCCCGTTGCGAGAAGGGTTTGCAACCGCCGGCCCAGGAGCGTGATTGAAATGACGGACAGCGCAACCACTGTTGCCGGCAGCAGGCTGGTCCAGGGCGCGATGTCGAGAAAATTGCGACCATTGGCGAGGAGTGCACCCCACTCAGCCGCCGGAGGCACGACGCCAAGGCCGAGAAAGCTCAACGCCGAAGCCGACAATACCGAACTCCCCACGCCAACAGTCGCGAGGATGAGAAGCGGCCGGATGGCATTGGGCACGATATGCCTCCTGATAATCGTCCACGGATGCTCGCCAAGTGCTATGGCATGTTCGACATAGCCCGACAGCCTGATGTGAAGCACCTGCGAACGGATCAATCTCGCATAGCCGGCAATGCTGGCAAGCCCGACCGCCAATAGCGTATTGGCGGGCCCGCGCCCGAGAACGGCGATCACCAGCAGCGCAAGCAGCATTTCCGGAAAGGCAAGCAGGATATCGATGATGCGCAATAGAAGCCGGCCGATCGGCCTTGGAGCCAGCGCCGCCGTCGTCCCCAGCACGATACCGCCAAGACTGGCAATTAGGGTCGCGCCGATGCCAATGGTCAGGGATTGCGAGGTTCCGTAGACCACGCGCGAAAATAGGTCGCGCCCGAGTTCATCGGTCCCAAACCAGTGTTGGGCATCGGGGGGCAAGAGTATCGCATTCGGATCGACCGCCTCGGGATCGAAAGAGGAAAGCCATTGTGGTATCCAGACTGCGATGCCAAGAACGACCACAAAGACGAAGGGAACAATCAATCCGAAGGACAGCCAGACCGGGCGTTTGCGCGCGATGCGGCGCTCCCGTCTGTTCTCTAACCCGACATCGCTCAAAGGCCTGTCCTCCGTAAACGTGGGTCGATCAACAGGTAGAATGCGTCGACCAGAAGATTGACGATGACGAAGACAAGGGCAGACAGCATCACCAGGCCAAGAATCAACGGCATATCGCGGGTCTTGATCGCTTGAAGCGTGATCTGGCCAATTCCCGAGCGGCCGAATACGGTTTCAGTCAGGATCGAGCCGCCAAGCGTGCTGGCAAGCAGAGTGCCGGTCAGTGTTGACGCGGCCAGAGCGGCGTGTCGCAAGCCGTGTCTGACACGCAGCACCGTCTCGCCGACGCCGCGTGTGCGCACCGTCAGCGAGAACGGCTGGGATAGTGCTTCCTCCAGACCGTCGCGCAATACCTGGCTTAGTAGTGCTGCCAAAGGCAGGCTCAGCGCTATGGCGGGCAACACCAGAGCGGACGGTCCGTCATTGCCGGTGACTGGAAACCATTCCAGATTGAAGCTGAAGATCGTGAGCAGCACGATCCCGATCCAGTAGACCGGCGTACTCAAGAGGATCAATTCTATCCCTGAAGAGAGCAGCGTCAGGCTTCTGCGGCGGCCTGCCGTTGCCAAGGCAACGGTTATTGCCAGGAAAAGAGCAAGGGCGATCGCACTGCCGGCAAGCTGTAATGTCGGCCCGGCAGCCTCATAGATCACGTCTGAAACCGGCTGGCGATATTGGTAGCTCTCTCCGAAATCTCCGGTCAGAGCTCTGCCGATATAATGCGCATATTGCAGCGCGAGCGGCTGGTCCAGGCCGTATTGATGTATCAATTCGGCGCGCTCGGCCTCGTCGACGACGTTCTCCCCGCCAGCCAATATTGCAACGGGATCGCCGGGAATAAGCTTCACCGCGATAAAGGCAATTGTTGCCGCGCCCCAAAGCACGGCAACAATCACACCGGTCCGCCGCACCACGGACTGGAGGAGCTTATTGATCCAGCCAGGCATCGTAGAAATTCGGCTTCGCATTGGTGGCCCAGGAGATGCCGAGAAGCTTCTTCGAGGCGCCGAGTTGATAGGCCGCCACGAAAAGCGGCACGGCATAGGCCTGATCGATCACTTCCCTCTGCACCTCGCCATAGAGCTTTTTGCGTTCGGCATCCGATGCTCCGACGGCCTTATTCAGCTTCTCGTCTAGGCTTTTGATCCGAGAGGCATTCTGACCATTGGGCGGAATGTAGGCCGAGTGAAATACGGTACGCAGGATATCCGGCTCGGCGCGCACATAGTAGAAGGAGACAAGATCGTAATCATTGGCGTTGGTGCGAGCAGTCCAACCGCCGGAATCGACCGGATCGAGCTGCAGATCAAAGCCTGCCTGCCGCACCTGATACTGAACGGCCTGCGCCAGGGTCACTTCCGTCGCGGCAAGTGACGTGCCGTCATAGACGTAATGCAGCGTCAGCCGACCGCCATCCTTCTTTCGGATACCGTCGGCATCCTTTTGCGACCAGCCGGCCTCATCGAGCAATCGGTTGGCTTTTTCCGGATCGAAACCCCACGACCGGGCGATATCGCGATCATAATAGAGCGTTGAAGGGCCAAGGATGTTGTCGGCCGACTTCAGCGTTCCAAAAAAGGCGGCCTTGATGGCGGCAGGCCCATTGACGGCGCTCTGGAATGCCTGGCGAACCTTCACGTCCTGGAATGGCCCCTTCGAGGTGTTCAGGAAATAGGAGCTGTTGACGCCGGGATTTTCCCGCGTCACCACCTGCAGCTTGCCGTTGCCCTGAACCGAGCGGAAGTTCGCCGGCGGCACTGCGTCGATCGCCTGCAGCTGACCGCTTGCCAGCGCGCCAAGGCGCACGGAAGCCTCCGGCAGATATTTGAAGACGATCTGATCGAAATGGGCTGGCCCCTTATGCACGGCATAGCCCGGACCCCAATTGTAATCGGCGCGGCGGCTGAGCTTGCTGCCGCTGCCCTTGGTGAAATTGTCGAGCACATAGGGGCCGGATCCGATTACGGTATTCGTCGTACTCTGCGCCTTTTGAAGATAGGTCGGAGACTGGATGCCGAGATAGGGAAGGCTCAATCCCTGCAGCAAGGGAGCAAAGGATTGGCGATAGCGAATAACGACCGTGCGACCATCCGGCGCTTCGATCTTGTCGATCGGCCCAAGCAATGACTTGGAGTAGCTGGATGTGGTCTTCGGATCGAGAATGCGATCGAAATTGAATTTGACTGCGGCTGCGTCGAACGGTGTGCCGTCGCTGAACGTTACACCCTGACGCAGATGGAAGGTGTAGACGGTATTGTCAGCATTGATGTCCCAGCTTTCGGCGAGCCAGGGCGTGAACTTATTGTCTTCGCTCTGTCCGACGAGCGAATCGACAATATTCCGGGTAATCAATGCCGTGATGGAGTTGCCGGTGATCGAGGGATCGATGATCGAAGCATCGGTTGCCAATCCGACATTGAGAATACCTCCATCAACCGGCTTTGCCGTGTCGGATGCTGCATTTGCCGCGGTGCCGACCATTGTCAAAAGAGACAATGCCAGTGCAATGCCGATTTTGCCTCGTCTCGCATCGCCGACGCCTAAATACCTTTTATTCATATCCCGTCCCTGTTTTGGTCGCTGTACATCGATCGTGCGGCCGAACGCTTAACCGACATCGTGCAGCATGAACGGCACGATAATTGTCTATAAAAATACTAGACTAAAGGCATCGTCATGCGTTTATGCAAAGAGAGGCGGAAATCCGTTTCAAGATCCAAGGGTGGACCGCCGTTACGCCATCGGAGAAGAGAACGTGCAACTAACGCTCGTCCACTTCCTTCGACCGCCTGACATCGTCGATCGGTTTCCTCGATCCGGCTAGAAGCAGCCATGCCAGTCCTGATCATCGAGACCGGTCGAGCCGGGCTGGCTTCAACCTGCTTTCGACAAAGCGCGCGAGATCCCGACCGAAGCCCCGACCGGAGCCCGCAGGTGGTCTTTTTTTGAGGTGCTTGATCAGGCGGACATTCGATTGCCGAGGACAAACTTGTATCGTTCTGGCCGGATGAAGAACTCCGACCACTCGGCGCAACCGCCGTGATCGAAATATGAGGTTCGTTCGAGGACGAGCAGAACCGCGTTCGCGGCAGTGCCGATCAAGGACGAGATGCGAGGTGGAACTGCGCGCGCGCCGATTGCGATCTCGGCGGAGGCAATATCGGCGCCCGCTTTGTCCTTGAGGAGTGCATAGGTCGGCCGTTGTTCGGCCGTTTTCAAATCCAGTTCGGACATGACGGTGGGCAGGAGGCTCCGCCCCAAAGCTATGGGCTCGTCGTCCACCATGTGAAGACGCTCCAACAGCGCGCATTTTTCGCCAAACAACGAGACAAACGCCGATGGCGTTTCAATCGCGGTCAGTTCGACGATCCGCATCGTGGCATCGAAGCCCTGCACTTTCAGCGACTCGTGAAAGCTGCGGAGCGTATCGATCTGATGGCGGACCTGCTTGCCGGCGACGAAGGTGCCCTTGCCTTTCCTGCGTTCGATCAGCCCGTCCTTGTCGAGCTGATCGAGCGCGAGGCGGACGGTGACGCGGCTGACCTCGAAGCGCGCCATGATCTGCGATTCCGATGGTAGCCGTCCGGAGGGCTCGAATGTCCCATCGGTGATCTCGCGACGAAGGCGATCGGCGATCTGGAGGTACATCGCCACCGGGTTGTTGCGTATCAAGCTCATCTATTTTCCATCGGGGTTAAAAAGACCACGGACTCTTGCAGCTTTGGAATAGCGTTCTCTTCTGCCGCCGGACAAGGAAAGACACCACGTTGATAACCTGTATTATAATGTATTAAAAATTGAGGGAATTCCAACGTCGGATTGTTCGAACGCAATATGGCATTTGTTTCCCCAGCTCCGCAGCTTTCACATGGCGCTACCTTTTCGGTGAGTGGCATGGGTTTCGCCTATCCCGAAAGCCGACGCAGTATATTCGAACGGTTTTCCTTGGAAGCCCGTCCGGGAGAATTCGTTGCCGTGCTCGGTCCCTCTGGCTGTGGCAAGTCGACATTGCTCAATCTCTTGTCCGGCTTCCTGCGCCCGCAGTCGGGTCATATCACCATAGACGGTGCGCCAGTTGTGCCGGAACATCCGGCACTCGGATATGTGTTTCAGTCGCCCAACCTTTTCCCCTGGCTGAGCGTGCTGGAAAATGTCCGCTTTGGCCTTCGTATGAATCGCAGGGGAACGCCGCAGGAGCAAAAGGCCATCGCCCTCAATTTTCTGCGGCTTGTCGGCCTGGAAGAACAAGTGGACGAACCGCCGCACCGATTGTCGGGCGGCCAGCGTCAGCGCGTAGCACTTGCGCGCTCACTGGCACTTGAGCCGCGCCTTCTGCTCATGGATGAGCCTTTCGCGGCACTCGACGCCATGACGCGCTCGGCCCTTAACGACGAGTTGCTCCGCATCTGGTCGAGCTTGGGGCAGACGGTGCTGTTTATTACGCACGACATCGACGAAGCGATCTATCTGGCGGACCGCGTCCTCATCCTCGGTCTGCCTCCAGCCGGCATCACGGCCGAAGTGACGATCGGTTTGCCGCGTCCTCGCGACCAACGAGGCACGCGCGCCAATCCATTGTTTGCACAACTGCGCGAACGGCTTGCCGAGCAAATCGCCGCAGTCACGACCAGCAATCAACGCCTTACCTGAAGGGAACCATCGGATGAACCGCATTTTACCTGCAGCTTTTCTTGCACTTGCCGCTGCCTGGCCCGCTGGTGCGCAGGAACCCCCACCGCTTCGCATCGGCTGGGTTCAGGCCATGGCGAACGCGCCGGTCCTGGTCGCCGAGGAGAAAGGCTACTTTCGCGAAGAAGGCTTGAACGTCGAACTCAAGGGGTTTGGCGATGGCCCTGTCATTCAGCAGGCCGTGGCCGGAGGGGAAATCGACGCGGCCTATATCGGCGCCCCGCCCGTCTATCAATGGGCCGCACGCGGGCTTGAAGCGAAGATCATCGCCAAAGTGAACTATGGTCAGGCAGCCTTGATCGCGAAGACTGATGGCTCCATCCGCTCGCTCCCAGACCTCAAAGGCAAGAAGCTTGCCGGCGTCAACAGGGGAAGCGGCATGGACGTGCTGCTGCGCGGCTTTGTCCTGAAGGAGACTGCCGGGCTCAATCCAGATGTTGACCTCCAACTATCGCAGATGCCCGTGGGCAATATGAATGCAGCGCTCGATACAGGCGTGGTGGACGCAGCCTTTGAATGGGAGCCCTTCATCAGTCAGTCGGTGCTTCGCGGCGCAGGCCGTGTCGTCTTCGATGTGAACGGCGCTTTGCCAGGCTATCCATGGTACGTCGTGGCAGCGCCTGCAAAGACACTGAAGGAGCGGCCGTACGACCTCGTCAAGCTCTTGCGGGCCAATGCCAAGGCCATCGCCTTTCTCAAGGAGCATCCCGAAGAAGCCAATCGGATCATCGCGCGGGGTTTCAAGCTGGAAGCCGTAAAGGCTGTCGACGGCAGCGTCGTCCCGCCGGAAGCGATCGTCGCCGAAGCCAGGAAACGCCTTGGCTGGTCCGCCGAAATCGAACCGTCCGACCGCGCCTTCATCCAGCGGCTCATCAACTACTCCGTTAACCTCGGCATTCTCAATAAGCCATTCAACGTCGATGACATCATTGACGACAGTTTTGCCGCGAAAGCGGCCGCTCAGCGATGAGATCCGATCGATGAAGACATTGACAGCGCGGCTGGGTTTTCCGCAGCCGTCCTGGCGCTGGGCAGCGCTTCCCTTCCTGCTTGCCGTATGGTGCCTCGCAGCCAGCAGGGTTCCCTCTTACGTGCTGCCACAGCCCTGGGAGGTGGTAGCCGAGGGACTGCGTTGGGCCCGGTCCGGCGAGCTCGCCCGCCAGTTTCTGGCCAGCTTGTTGCGTGAGTTCGGCGGCTTCGGCGCGGCTATCCTGGCGGCGCTCGCCATCGGCGTGTCTGCCGGGCTTTGGCGGCCGTTCCGCGAGTTCGCCCAGCCTCTGCTCGGTCTGTTCATGGCCATCCCTCCGATCGCCTGGGCGCCTCTCTCACTGATCTTCTTCGGCCTCGGATACCTCTCGATCGCCGTCGTCATATTCATCGCGTCGGCTTTTCCCATGGCCGTGACGATCCAGGAAGGCGTGCTTTCGATCGGCAGCGGGGAGGTGCGCGCAGCCCGCATTCTGGGTGCCAAACGGTTTCAACTGCTGGCTTATGTGTATCTTCCAGCCTCCCTCCCCTTTCTGACCGCCGCATTGCGCATCGGCTTTGCGCAGGCATGGCGAGCGCTCGTGGCGGCGGAGATGATCGGCGCCTCCCAAGGGATTGGCTGGATGGTCGCCATGGGCGGACAGGTCGGCAATTCGGCGCAGGTGCTTCTCGGCATCGCGCTGATCGGGCTCACAGCGTGGCTCATGGAGAGCCTCGTATTTCGACGGATAGAGCGCCGCTACGAAGGCTGGCGCGGACAATAACGGACATTTCCCATGACAGAGACTTTGCCGCACAAGGCGCCCCAAACCGCCGTACATTCGCCCACGGGCCTTGCCGCCTATTTCGACACGCTTCCCTTCCTCGGCCGCCTCACCTGTCAGAGACAGACGCTGACCGCCGGCGAATGGACCGAACTGGAACTCGTCTATGAGGTCGGTGCTGTCGGCCTTGCCGATGGCGCCTGGCTGAAGCTCGCCTTCAAATTCTATTCCGACTGGGCGCTGTTCCAGACGACGGAGCCAACTGGCGCCAACTATGTTTCCGCCGAATATCACGCCGGTCCGCTGGTTGCTGGCCAGAGCCCGGCAACGGTGCAAGCGCTGAAAGTACGCTTCGACCAGAAGGGACACGAGCGTCCTTTCCAGAAGGCCATCGTCATCGATGTCGTTGATGGCTATATCAATCCCGGCGACAGGATCGTCATTCGTCTCGGCGATCGACGACAGGGCGGCGCCGGTACGCGAGTGCAGACGTTCGTCGAGAAAGCATTCCGATTCCGGCTGTTCATCGATCCGCTGGGCAGCTCGAAATTTGCCGAAGTGCCCGGCGACTGCAAGCTCGAAATCCTGGCCGGCCAGCCCCACGCCCTTCAGGTCATTGCGCCGCGCCTTGTTGGTCTGGGTCAATCCTTCGACGCGATCGTGCGCGTCGACGACATATGGGGAAACACCTGCCGCGACCGTAATTTGCGGGGCACTCTGGTGATCACCGCTCCGGACGCGACCCAACGCACGCAGCCGATCGCGCTAGCCGCGGAGGACTGGACATTCGCGCGGATTTCCGGCCTTTCCTTCACTGACGCCGGCGAGTGGAAACTGGAAGCGCGGCTGGACGGTGAGCCCTTCGTCGCCGCGGCCATCGCCTACGTGCAGAGCGAGGAAGGCGCCTCGCGTCCTCTCTACGCGGACCTGCACGTTCATTCCGACGACACTGTCGGCACCAACGACGCCACCTACAACCTCACCTATGGACGGGACATCGCCGGGCTTGACGTGGTGGGCTACACCGTCAACGACTTCAACATCACCGAAGCGAACTGGGACAAGGCCGTGGAGATTATCCATGGCCTTAACGAGCCCGGCCGCTTCGTCTGTTACCCGGGCACCGAATGGTGCGGCAACTCCGCAGCCGGCGGCGACCGCAACGTCGTCTTCCTTCGGGATGGCAAGCCGCGCTTCCCCTTTGATGAACAAGGGCGCTCCCTTCGATCTTTCGAATGGAACGAGACGACGGCCGGAACGATCCGACCCGGCGTATGGCCGGTAGACCGGCTCCACGCCGCCTATGAAGACGATCCGGAGGGGCACTTGCTGATCCCGCATGTGGGCGGCCGGCGCTGCATTCTGGATTGGAACCATCCGGAACTGGAACGGCTTATCGAGATCGGGTCCGCCTGGGGACAATTCCATTGGCTCTACACCGAGGCGCTCGCGCGCGGATACAGGGTCGGCGCTTCCGCGGCCAGCGACGAGCACCAGGGCCGATGCGGCGGCGGCGCGCCGGCAACCGGAACGTTCGGCTCGCGCGGCGGGCTGACGGGCGTCATTGCCGACCGCTTCGACCGTGCCAGCGTCGGCAGCGCGCTCAGGGCACGGCGCACCTTTGCCACGACCGGTGAACGCAGTTTTGCCGCCCTATGGCAGGGACAGCATTTCATGGGCGAAGTATTCGATGCTGAACCCGAAACGCCGCTCTCCTACCGTCTGCTTGGCCAAGCCGGTTGGGAAGAGGTTGAACTTTATGACGGCGACCGCGTGGTGTGGCGACGCGATCTGCATGCTGAGGCCGGCCTCAGCGAACGCAGTGTCCGCATCCGTTTCGGCGGTGCGCGCATCAAGGATCGCTATCGCGCGGCTTATTGGAGCGGCGATGTCGCCGTGACCGGCGCGGCAGTTCTTGATGTGCATGGGGTCGGCTTTGACCACCCCGAACAAACTGTGTGGCGCACGGGCCTCGGCAAGCTCGGCTTCAGAACCGCGACCCACGGCGATGTGGATGGAATTGAGCTCACACTTTCCGAGCTGGACGACGCTTACATCACCATCGACGCCAAACTCCACGGCTACAGCAAGATCGGCGACCCGCTTCAGCCGCCACCGCATGTGCATGGCCCCGAAGCCAAGCTTGAAGTCAGTGGGAAAGATTTGATTGCGAAAAACTCCGCCACCCTCGACCTACCCGGCGTCGAGCTGCGTCTTATCGTGGAAAGGGTCACCGACCAACCGCTGCCGAGAGATCTTGCGGGCGAGATTTCGCTTAGCGAACTTGAGCTCGATCCGGTACGAGAACATCCGTTGTTCATAACGGCTCGTCAGCGGGACCAATCCCGAATTTGGACGTCTCCATTGTTCTCGCAGCCTCGATAATTGATGCACTGGCTTGCGCCGGTCGGTGGTGGCTTCCGTCACCATCGGCCTGCTCTGGCTTTTGATAGTGCAAACCATTGGTTTGTTCGCTAGCGAGCTGTGTCATTTTGGTCGGCAGCGACGCCCCGTATCCGGGTTCCGCGAACCGGCTATGTCGCGGTCATCCCCCGTCACGCTCATGCCGGAAGCCTGGTAACAGGCTTCGTCGACTGGCTTGTCGCAGAAGCCGGTTCAAGTGCCTACGCGAGCTATTTAGCTCGCCCGATCTACGCGGGTGCAAATAGTTGATCAGTGCAGTGGCAGCCGTTGGATTGAGAAGGGCATTAGGCACAGACGGTTTCGTCTTCGCCCACCGACGCCATCGACACAGCGCTCGCGAAAGATCGCCGTAATCCTCCATGCAAATCCAGAACCGTTCAAACCAGATATTGACGGGGTCGTCTTCTTCCAACACCGGAAACGTCGTCGTTGTCCTCGCCCATTGGAATGCTCCGAACACGATATAGTCGGGGAAGAGAGGGGACGAGCCGCCAATGAACGGCTGGTAGATCAGCATAGAGCGTAGCGGCTCCAGCGCCGAGCGGAAAGAAGCAAGCTTCACGCGGCGATCTCGGGCAACCTCTTCCAGTGTTCGTCCGAATTTGGCTTCACGGCTTTTCCCGAAATAGGCAGCGCTTTCCGGCTCCAGGAGGCCAACCTCCTCCATGAGCGTGGCAATACCGACAAAGGGAGAAGAGTGAGCTGAGACCAGCGCTCGATGAAACGGCCCATCGATCTACCGCCTTCCCCGGCGAACAAGGCGGGCCGATCCGGATAGGCTTCATCGAGGCAAAGCGCGATCGCAAAGGAATCGGCGATCACCCGCTCGCCGTCACGAATGACGGGAACGGTCCTGGAAACACCGTTCTCGACATGTGGCACGCCGACAAATGTTGTCGGGACGGTCTGATATTGGAGCCCCTTGTGGCGCGAGCGACATACGCGTCTTCCAGCAATGAGGGCTGAAACGGATTTCGACACTCGAACCGACAAGATCATAGAGGGTGACTGTCATTGCCATTCTGAAAACGAACCGAAAGGACCATGCGCTGACAAGGTCGCCGGTTATATGAGCTTCTGACCCCGCCCCGTCTTTGTCGAAAAGAATCCAGGATTCTTGCCGGCAATGCTATCTCGACTTTCGCAACTCTGCAAAGTCGGCACTTCCACGGCACTCCGGTTTCCGATCTCCGTTGACTAAACATGGCAAGCCATATATGAGTGAGACAGGTCTGTATCATATAGAGCTTAGCCATGCCGCTCCGCGCCGACGCTGCCGAAAAGCGACAACACATCGTTGAAACCGCCTATCGCCTTTTCAAGCGTGATGGCTTCCATGCTACTGGCATAGACAAGATCATCGCCGAGGCCGAGGTCGCCAAGATGACGATGTATCGGCACTTCCCGAGCAAGGACAAGCTGATCACCGAGGTTCTGGACTGGCGGGCGGAACGGTTCAAGCGGCAGCTCGACCGGCTTTCCAAAGCTGCGATGACGCAGCACAAAAAGATCATGGCGATTTTCGACTGGCATGAGCGCTGGTTCGATAGCCCGGATTTTCATGGTTGCCTGTTCCAGCACGCATTGGCCGAGTTCGGAGATCCAGCCCATGCCGTGTTCGGGGCGGTCGCACGGCAAAAGCGCGATCTGCAGCAGCTGCTCCGGGACATTCTGGCGGAATCCCTAACGAACGATCGCGCAGCGCACGTCGTCGCAACGCTCTTCATGCTAATCGAGGGCGCAACGGTGCTCGCCCATATGGGACAAGGCAAAGCCGCGGTCGCCAGCGCCCGAAAGGCGGCAGCCGATGTTCTGGCCTCGGCGGGACTGCCTCAATGAGCGCGGTTGTCATCGGCCTCGCACTATTCGCCGCGATCCTTCACGCGACATGGAATGCCTTCCTGCGCAGCGGCGGAGATCGGCTGTGGACCGTGACCATCATGAGCTTCGCGAGCACGGTTCTCTCGCTTCCGCTTCTGTTCATCTACCCTCTGCCGGCGTCAGGGGCCTGGCTTTACATCATTCTTTCGGCGGTCCTTCAGGTCGCATACAGCGTCTTTCTCGTCGCGGCCTATCGTTACGGCGAGTTGGGGCAAGTCTATCCGATCGTGCGTGGAACCGTGCCGCTACTGGTGACATCAGGCGGTTTCATCATCACCGGCGACAAGCTCAATTCCTACCAGATTACCGGCGTTGTTCTTATTGCCCTGGGCATCATGAGCCTGGCGCTGGGAAAGGGAAGAGCCTCGACGGCATCCATTCTGCTCGCATTGGCGACCGGCGCAATCATCGCCGCCTATGCGACCGTGGATTCCATGGGAGTACGGCAAGCCGGGCAGAGTGTAGCTTACACGGCCTGGGTGCTTGTCCTCTACGGGGCATTTCTGCCAGCCGCGTTCCTCGCCCTGCGTCGGCGGCTCGTGGTCGATTTTCGCGCGCCTGCAACATGGAAGGCGCTCGGCGGTGGGCTGGTCGCGATGATCGCCTATGGCACCGTGGTTGCGGCCTTTGCCCTGGGACCGGCCGGCCCGATCACGGCGCTCCGGGAAACGAGTGTCGTCTTCGCTGTTCTGATTGGCTGGCTGTTTCTTGGCGAAACCCTGACCGCCCGGCGCATTCCCGCCTGCATCATTGTCGCGGCCGGCGCGATCCTGCTCGGGCTTTGATCGTAGAGTCACGTCGTCTGCACGGATCCTGCTGAGAGCCGAGGCTTGCTGAATACTGCGATAGCAGAGCAGACAGCTGCGAATTACATCGATGGTGAAGCTGCTGCAATGCATGGCTAACCGAGCTTCGCCATGCGGTGAATTCCAGCTATCGCTACTTTAACCACTACGAACGAGAGGGTTAACGATGGAGACCGCGGGCTTTGATGGCATTCGCACCGATCGCGCGGCGGTGACCGCGGTCGTGCTTGGCGTCACGGCTTTTTATTAGTCGCCTTGAAGCGATCCAAACCTGCGACCGGATGGGTTAAAGCGTTATAGCTGGTCGATTTCCGAGGTTTCCTCAATCAGCCGTCGAAGGGTTCTTCGCTAAATTGACTAAGCGGCTAAAGCACGGGGCCTTCCGGTCGCTCGTCGATCTCCAAGCCGCTATCAAACACTTTCTTGCTACCGCGGGCTGGCTGACTGCGACCTGCCGCGCCGCCTCGGCAAAGCTTCTCGCCTCCGGGAGCCGCTGGCAACCAAGTTCCTGAATTCAAACCATAGATGAGGTTCGCACGTAGATTTCGCTAACTCAGCAATTATTGTTTTGAACTCCACGTTAGGAAGGTCTCTGGTTTGACGTCATTCGTCCGCGCCTTCTCGATAAGCGGTTTCAGGGTGTCCTTGACGAAGTCTTCCATTGTCGTGCGTAGCGCAGGACGATCACCGTGAAACTTTACACGGCCGTCGTTGAGAGCAGCCGAGGTGTTCTTATCATAGACCCAGCGATCAAGCGTCCCGAACCTCTTCCGGAATACCGTTTCGACCTCGCGATCGCTCGGATCGACGAAGCGATAATCCACCTCTCTACCGAGTGCCCGGCCGACAATCCCGGCGATCTCAGGCATCGTGTAATCGATTCCCAGTTGCTTCACCGACCGGTGCTGGTCAGTCAGCGTGTCGAACTCCTTCGCCGCGAAACCCACGAGGTCCTGAATGGCAACCCAAGGAGCTTTGACGTTGGGGTCAAGCGTCCAGCCGATCCTATCGTGCTGCGCGATCGCGTCGACCCACCTGGACAGGTCCTCCATGAACCAGCCACCCTGCAGGTGCACCAGATTGATGTCGCGTAACCGGTTGAGAATCTGATCCAGGATATGGAAGCCCTGAAAATGGCCAGTGTTTCCGCTGAGCTCGGACCCCATTCCGGTCAGGCTCACGGCAAATTTGACCGGGGAGTCCCGAAGTGCGTCAAAAAACCGAAGCGCTACCGCAGGGTAGTGCCCGTGAAAGTCTTCCGCCTCCCAAATGGTTTTGACCATGAGGAACGCAGCGTCAGCGTCTTCGAAGAACGTGTTAAGCTCGCCAGCACCTGTGTCGAAGCTGCCAAGGAACGGTTCTGCTCCTTTCGCGACAAGTGCATCGAGGGCGGGCCCTCCTCTCGAAAGAGCTTTGACTGAATGGCCTTTGGCCAAAAGATTCTCGGTGAGTTTGGCACCGATCCTGCCGGTCGCGCCAACCACAGCAATGCGCATGGTCACATCTCCTAAAGTTTGTTGAGCCGATTCTTAAAGGATTGCTTGGCGGGCAAAAGTGGAGATAATGCCATATGATCTCGAAATCGGGCCAACCTTCTAAGCCACCCTGCAGCACCGCTTGCGATCTGAACCTCTTGCACGGGCCGGCGATGGCCGTCAGGATGGACTTCGCCGAGTATGAAGCCGAGGGGGGGCAGCACCAGCACCCGCAGGGTCAACTGATCCTGGCGCTCCATGGCGCGGTGACCTGCAGGGCGGAAAGTGGAGTCTGGATCGTTCCGCCCGACTGCGGAATTTGGATACCGGGCGGCGTTCCGCACAGCAATCAGGTCACGTCCAATGCTCGTCTGACATATCTGTTTGTCGAGCCCGGCGCGGCCATGCTTCCGGCTGAATGCTGCACGCTTTCGGTATCGCCGATGCTTCGGGAGATGATACACCGGATAGCGGACCTATCAGAAAGTGATACGCGCGACGCGCATGTCGATCGGCTCGTGCGGGTCATGCTCGATGAGCTCGCGCTGATGCCCCGAGAGAAGTTGGAGCTACCCGTATCTGACCATCCAAAGATCGCCTTGATCGCTGCGGCGCTTTTGGCAGACCCAAGTGACCGCCGAACCCTCGGTCAATGGGCTGAGCATGTCGCCGTCAGTGAGCGAACGTTGAAGAGGCTCATGGTCCAAGAGACAGGATTGAGCTTCGGCCGTTGGCGGCGTCAGCTACATCTAGTCATCGCGCTGCGGGAACTTGCCGACGGTACGACAGTCCAGCGGGTAGCAGGCGACTTAGGGTATGAATCCACGACGGCCTTCATCGTCATGTTCAAGAAGGCCCTCGGGACCACACCATCGCGTTACTTTGCCGATCGCTTATTGAACACGGAACACGCGTGAGACACTGCCTATCCAAAAATTCCGGCAGCGATAAACCTAAGTCGACTATCCGCTAGGTGCCGGAGGAGACCAGTCAACAAGGCGCATAGCAGTGATGTTAGCGCTGGCCAAACGCACAGCAGGGCCGAATAGCTCGCCTCGTTTAGGCAGGTTCCCAGATCGCTGCGGTTCCTAGGCCTCCGCCGATACCATGACGATCCTGTTGCTGACAAAGGAAGAGACGGACGCCTGGATGCTGGCGCCCTGGAAAAGGCCAAGGATTTGGCCCCCCATTACCGGACGCGCTGATTATTTCGTCGCGCGAACCGTACGGGTCGACGATCGTCTCAATATCCGGAGAGCTGGTGGAACAGGGCAGTCTGCTGTGACGCATCAATGGCCGCTCAATAGAATCGGAAAACGAAAAAGCCTGTCGCGGGAGGAGGTGCGGCAGGCTTTTCGAAAGAATGAACAACGGCTGGGAGGAGGAGTGCCGCTGTTCCCTCAGGCGCCCCTTGGGAGGAGGAACGGGTCACCTGAAACACGAAGCTTTGCGGGAGGAGGCGCATCGCTTCGATGGATTGAAGATACCAGCGACCGCCACGACCGCCAGCGCCGCAATCGCAGCGCAGCTATGCGCGTGTTGCAATGCAATATGGAGGCGCGCTTATTTTTTGGCCACCACCGCGTATCAAATCACATCTTTCGGGTAGTGACTGCCTTTGAATTTGACCATGATCGGGAAACCTGCCTGCTCATCTTCGACCCAGATCCATGGCACGATTAAACTGCTTGTAAATCCGGTGAAAATTTTGCGACAAAACCCCGCGGCGTCTGAACCGAAATGAATCGTCAAGGCGGCGGTGGTGCCCGATCAATTAGTATTGGACAGCGTTCGAGGCCAATACTATAGGTGTTGGAGGGTAGATTGGCTTGGTATGAGCTATGGAATTGCGGCAGCTCCGATATTTTGTGGCCGTCGCCAGGACGCTCAGTTTTACCAAGGCGGCCGCCGAGGTCCATATCGCCCAGCCTCCACTCAGCAGGCAGGTAGCAAACCTTGAGGCAGAGCTTGGTGTCGGGCTGTTCGAGCGAAGCCCCCGAGGCATCAAGCTCACCCCGGCCGGCGCGTTATTGGTTGAACGCGCGAACGAGATCCTGACGAAAGTGGAGCGGACCAAGCGTGAGGTAGCGGCGTTCAACGAAAAGCGCAGGCGTCTGTTCAAGATCGGCTTCGACCTCTCGCTACTATACGGACGGACGCCCCGGATCCTTCGGTATCTGCGCGAGAGCTATGCTGAGTATGACTTCGAATATGCCGAGGTCGCATCCGCTGACCAGGTGCGGGCTGTCCGAAACGGAGAGATTGATCTGGCCCTCGGGCTGACCCTCCTCGTCGACGACCAGGTCGAGCAAATCGTGGTCCGGAACGAGCAGCTGGTGCTCGCGCTTGAAATCGGCCATCCGGCGTTCCGGGGGCGCGACCAGCCGATCAAGTTGTCCGAGGTCAGCAATGAGACACTGATACTATACGATGAGCGGGCGTCCGGGGAACCGCGCCATCCTGTCATACGCTTCATCGAACATGTCGGGTTCACACCTGCCAAAACGATGAAGATCCGTGGACTGGCGGCTGCACTCGGCCTGGTCGCCGCGGGGGGCGGCATCAGCATCGTGCCGGCCAGGGCCCTTCTCATGCGTGGACAGGATATCTGCTTCGCACCGCTGGCCGACGATGGCGCAAGCTCGCCTGTGGTCGTGACGACCCTGCGGGGAACGAACGGCGAAATCGTGACAAGTATTCTCGCGGAGGTGGACCGGCTGACCAGATTCGATCTGTCCTCATCGATACGCGCTATTTTCTGATGCGGCTATCGCGCAGCTGAGTGGTATCGGTTTCGACGCGCCGTTCCCAAGCCTAGCGGACCGGCACTTAGTTAGCCCGCATGGCCGTCTCAAGCGCGGTTTCAACATGATGCGTGCGCTGGGGATCCAGCGGGTGATCGATACGGAGAGGCGGAGGTCAGATCCTACAATCGGCGACCGCCCCTTCAGGATAGGATCAGGCCGCGGTCGCCGATTTGGCAGGGCGTTATTTCGTATTCTCGCCCGCGGCCGCCTTCTCAATCAGGTCCGCGATCGCTTTGGGCTGCGAGACATACACCGCGTGGCTTCCCTTGACCTCGACGGTGACGCTTCCGGCCCGCTTCGCCATGAAACGTTCGAAGTCGGGATCGATCTTTTTGTCCTCGGTCGCGACGGCATACCAGCTCGGCTTGGACTTCCATGCGGCTTCCTTGACGACCGCACCCAACGCCTTCTCGCTCACGGGGACCTGCGACAGGGCCATAAAATCCGCATCCGCCTTCGGAAGGTCCGCCGCGAAATCGTGGTGGAAGGTTTCCTGATTGAGCGTCAGAAAGCCGTCTGCGCTCTTCACCACATTGTTGGTTGCCGGCGGAAACTTGCTCCGGACCTCCGCGAGATTCTCGTTCGCATCAGGTGCCAAAGCTGCGACATACACCAGTGCCTGCACTTCGGGCAGGTTTCCCGCCTGCGTGATCACAATGCCCCCGTAGCTGTGGCCGACCAAGACGACCGGTCCCGCCGTCTGCTTAATAGCTCGGGTCGTGGCTGCGACGTCGTCTTCCAACGATGTCTCAGGCTCCTGCACGACGATCACTCTATAGCCATCACGCGATAGGATATCGGAGACGGCCCTCCAGCCCGAGCCGTCCGCAAAGGCTCCGTGGACCAGCACCACGTTCTTGATCGGCTGGGCGGCGTGAGCCGCCCCGAAAGACGAACCAAGGCCGACGACGATGGCCGCGATGGACATTATATTTTTCATCAGATTTCCCTTTTGAGATGTGGACTGACTATGGCGAGACTTTGAGATCGAGAAGAACGGTCGGGATCAGTTCGGAAACGGTCGGGTGGATCGGTACCGCCCAGCGGAGCGTATCGATGGACTGATCTGCGTTCATCATGTCGAGGATTCCGTGGATCGCCTCATCGCCGCCAGTGCCGAGGATGCGTCGCGTGTCCGCATCAGCCACGACCTTCATGAAGCCCAGCGCCTCGCCCTTTTCGACCGCACGACCGACGCGTGCCATAGGGCGCTTTGCGTGCATAAGTCGACGGCCGCCGGAGCGCGACGGCTCCGCCAGCAGCGTTCACCCCACAACGGCGTATCGGCTCACGCGATGACGATGTGCACGTCAACATTGCCGCGGATGGCATTGGAATAAGGGCAGATCTGATGGGCTTCCGCGACGAGCTGCTCCGCAGTCATCCGCTCGACCCCCGGAAGGCTGGCCGAGAGCTGGACGACCAGGCCAAAGCCGCCCTGACCGTTCGGGCCGATGCCCACGGTCGCCGAAACCGACGAGTCGGCTGCAATGTCGATCTTTCTTTTGCTGCCCACCAGCTTCAACGCGCTCAGGAAGCAGGCTGAATAACCGGCTGCGAAGAGCTGCTCCGGATTGGTGCCCGGGCCGCCGGTGCCGCCAAGCTCCTTCGGCGTGCTCACCACTAGGTCGAAGGTTTCGTCTTCGGTATAGGCACGTCCATCACGACCGCCGACTGCGGTGGCCGTCGTACGATACTTAGCTTCAATATTCATAGCTGCTCCTTGGATCGGTAAGGGGATCGGTGTCATGCTTTGCCCTGAGGCGTGAAAGGGTGGCTCTGCCCCTTGAGGGGATACTTGCCGTGGCCTCAGTGTGCCGCGCGCGATGCCCCTCGCCGGGCCTCGCTGACGGTCAACCAGATGGCCGAAACGAGGAAGTAGAAGGCGCCAAATGCGGCATAGGGAGCGATGTTGGCGATGCCGACCGGTGTCGGGCCATACGCCATCTTGACCATGAAGATGCCTGCCAGGGCGGATTGCGCGCCGCTCAGGATCATTGCCCATTGCGCGCCATAGGATTTCCAGCGGCCGACGGCGGCGGCGAGCTGGAAGATGCCGGCAAATCCGGCCCAGATACCGAAGACCAAGAGCACGCTTGCCATGCTGTCGCTCAGCGCGACGACGACGGCAATGGTCGTGATAATGCTGACGACGAAGTTGAGGAGCTGCGACCTGTTACGGGTGATACCGCCGCTGCGCTGGGCGTCGACGAAGTTGGCGATCGCGTCCCAGGCCGGATAGCCTACCAACATAATCGCGGCGAACGGCGGGCTGTTCTTTGCGATGCTGAGGGCGACCGCCACCCAGGCTGCCGAAAACGCGAAGCGGGTGAAATAGTATATCTTGAGCCATTCTGAGGTCGACCAGGCAGGGTCATTGTCGATGTGCGTCACAAAACATCTCCACTTATTCAGATACCTTTTAGAAGGTAGTTCTACCGGCAGCTGTCCTATTAAATGGTAGTCAGACCGGGAATCGAGGGGGCCGCTGGCGTACCGCGGGGCCATAATCCCCACGGTTCCGACCTACGCTTTGCAGCCAGCCCCCGGCCGCACATCATGGTCATTCACCTTGGGGGCGGCTGTTCGCGGCAGCCTTCTCTATAACCGCCGCGACCTCAGCAGGATGCGAGATGAACACCACATGGCTGGCGCCCGGGATCTCGGTGATCTTGGCGTTCGCACGATTGTACATGAAGCGCTCGAGGTCCGGGTTCACGCTGCGATCTTTCTGCGCGACGATGCCGTAGCTCGGCTTGGTCTTCCAGGCTGCGACCTTGGCCTTGGTGTCGAAAGCCTTCGCCGAGATCATGACCTGCGAATCGGCCATGAAATCACTTTGGTCCTTGGGGAGGTCGGCTGCGAACGCCTCGCGGAAGCGCGCCGGGTCAAGCATGAGGAAGCCGTCCGGGGTCGGCCGGATCGCGCCGGGGATCGGGGGCGGCGTGATTTTGAACAGGTCGACCACGCTCTCCCCGACATCGGGAACGGCGGCCGCGACGTAAACCAGCGCCGTCACCTTAGGATCGTCGCCAGCTTCGGTGATCAGCTGCCCGCCATAGCTGTGGGCGACCAGAACCACCGGACCGTCCGCTAGCGTGACTGCGCGCTTTACGGCCTGAACATCTTCTTCCTCGGTGGTCTGCGGTTCCTGGACGACCTGCACCTTGAAGCCCTTGGCCTTGAGGCGATCATAGACGCCCTTCCAGCCCGAACCGTCGGCCAGTGCGCCATGCACCAAAATGACGTTGTGGGCGGGCTGGGCATAAGCGCCGGAAGCGGTGAAGGCAGCCGACAGGAGGGCGGTGCCGACGATTAGGCTCTTACGAAAACAACGGAACATGAGGATTCTCCTCGAATTGTTGTGGTCAAGACGGGTCCCGAACCTGGGGTTCAGGCTGCGAGTTCGTTCGCTCTCGCTGCAGGATCAAATATCGACCAAAAAGCAATCGAGCCAATACTTTAAATATGGGAACCAATACCTTTATGGTATGATGTGCAGGGCGGCCTATGGTGTCACCGGCGGAAGCTCTGCGTTACCGATGATGCTCGTTGGCCACATCGGTGCCACGCGTTTATTCACGCTTTCGGCTTGGCACAGATGTTCTCGGCTTCTAAACCGAACCAATGGCTACGGCGGCAATTTTAAGACTATTTGCCGGATCGCCAGGTGCCGAATGAGCAGCCGAAAACCCTTCCTTCAGATAGAGTTCAAAACGCCCGTGAGGTCTGGATTAATTAAAGCCGCGTTCGCAAGCTGGCCGGCCCTTGACCTAAGATCTCCGGTGTTAGGTCGGAATGGGGGTGATCGCGACGGGATTGATAATAGTTGATAAACGACCTATCTTGGTCTGCATCACATCAGATGGAGGACCGCATGATCAGTGCCGATCTGGGAAAGCAGCTCGAAAGCTATATTCAGCAACTTGTCGAGACAGGTCGCTATGGTTCGAAAAGCGAAGTCCTGCGGGAAGGTGTGCGACTGGTCCAGGACCGCGAGACCCGGCTTGCCGCGCTGGATGCTTCAATCACGCGCGGCATTGCCGATGGGGATGCTGGCCGAACGAAGCCGGCGAGCGATGTCTTCGATCGGCTTGAGGCCAAATACAGCGCGATGGCTGACAAGGCCGAAAAATCGGCGTGATCCTCGAATTTTCCTACGAGGCGGAAAACGACCTTGAGCAGATCGCCGATTATATCGCGAGGGACAATCCCCAGCGCGCTCTGTCATTCATCCGAGAGCTGCGAAGCAAGTGCGAGGATCTCGTCGATAATCCGAACGGCTACCCCCTCGTCCCCCGCTACGAGCGCCATGGTATCCGCCGGCGCGTCCATGGCAACTATCTGATCTTCTACCGCGTCGAATCCGCGAAGGTGGTCATCGTCCATCTTCTGCATGGCGCCACCGATTATGGCACCATGCTGTTCGGTGAATAACTGCGCCGGTCGATCCGAGAAGTGGACCCACCTGCGAGGCATCGCCCGCATCTTGGTCAGTCATTGTGTGGGCGATGATCTCGCCGCTATCGGCATCCAGTGCCAGATGCAGCTTGCGCCAACCACGACGGGATTTGGCGCCATGTTTCTCCTCCAGCCACTGGCCCGCGCCATAGACCTGAAGGCCGGTGCTGTCGACAAGAACATGCACCCCTCCGTCCAGAGGAACCTGAGGATCTTGCTGTTTGTCGGGCGATTGCCATGTCCGTGCCCGGCGGCTGAGCGTGGTATGATCGGGGACGGAGAGTGCCAACCCCATCAATTGCAGTATCGATTCCAGGAAGCCCTCCACCTGGCGTAGCCGCAGGCCGAACACCAGGCCCAGCGTCAAGGCGGTCTCGATGGCAAGATCAGAATAGCGAGGCTTGCCACCACGCGTTATTCGTCGTGGAGCAGCCCAACAGCCAAGCACCTCCGGCGCAAGCCACAGGGTCAAACTGCCACGCCGGCGGAGGCCTGCCTCATATTTTCCGGCCAGTTCGTCACTTTGAATTTCATCTTGCCGATGCGATGGCGGCGAACGGAATTGTGTTTGAAAGGCATGACTGCGACAGACCGGCTATTGAGATCGCCGCTCGCCTACACCATGATCGCTGAATGATCCGTGCACCAACGCGGCCGTGAAAGAATCCAGGCTCTCGTCTGTATCCAGTGAGGCAGCGCGCTGGTGACGATATCGCTCATCACGGTGCGCGGTATCACTGCATAGGCCGTCTTGAAAACGGCTTTGCTGGACAGGAGGTTGGTCTGAGGCGGCAGGCCGCCCACCTGAGAGAAATAGTTATTCGTGCTCACCATTAGCTCCGGCGTTTGTTTGAGCATATGCCATACCGCAGCCCAGAAATTCGACAATCACAGAATAACTGCGCCGCAGAAAAAAGCGAGGAATTGCGCTATCTATCTACAACATTTATGAAATTTCAGTTTCACATAATCTGGCATGAAATCTGCTTCTCTTTTTATGACTGGACGGAAGTCCAACACGGTTCAAAAAAGAGGGAACGGCATGACCAGGACATTATCGACGACCGGATATGGCATCGGCATTCTTCATACCTTGCGGATAACAACGGTATTGGGCACCGTCGCCGCCGCTCTACTGGCAGCGGCCGTCAATCCGGCTCTTGCGGCCGGAACGCTGCGCATCGGCATGACAGCGTCCGATATACCGCTGACCACCGGCCAGACCGACCAGGGCGGTGAAGGCCAGCGCTTCATGGGTTATACCGTCTACAATTCGCTCATCGAATGGGACCTCACCAGCGCCGACAAACCTTCTGTGCTGATCCCCAGCCTTGCGACCTCCTGGCAGGTCGATGCAACGGATAAGGCCAAATGGATCTTCAAGCTGCGCGACGGCGTGAAATTTCATGACGGCAGCGCCTTCAACGCCGATGCCGTCGTCTGGAACCTCGACAAGCTGATGAAGCCGGACGCGCCGCAGTTCGACAAGCGTCAGTCGGCGCAGGGCAAGTCGCGCATTCCGGCCGTCGTTTCCTATAGGGCGGTCGACCCACTCACCGTCGAGATCACCACCAAGGGGCCGGATGCTACGCTTCCCTATCAGATAAGCTGGATCTTGATGTCCTCCCCCGCAAACTGGGAAAAGCAGGGCAAGAACTGGGATATTGTTGCGCAGAAGCCCTCCGGCACCGGCCCGTGGAAGATGGAGAGCGGTTTTACGCCGCGCGAACGCGCCGAGTTGACACCCAACAAGGACTATTGGGACAAGGCGCGCATTCCCAAGCTCGACAAGCTGGTCCTGATCCCGCTGCCGGAACCGAATACCCGCGTCGCTGCCCTGCGCTCCGGCCAGGTGGACTGGATCGAGGCTCCTGCCCCAGATTCGGTCAAGTCGCTGAAGGATGCCGGCTTCAAGATCATCACCAATTCCTATCCGCACAACTGGACCTGGCATCTATCGCGCGTCGAGGGTTCGCCGTGGAACGACATCCGCGTGCGCAAGGCGGCAAACCTTGCCGTCGACCGAGACGGCCTCAATGAACTTCTCGGCGGCCTGTCGATTCCGGCTCAAGGCTACATGCCGCCAGGCCATCAGTGGTTCGGCAAGCCCTCCTTCAAAGTGGAATACAATGTCGACGAAGCCAAGCGACTGATGAAGGAGGCTGGTTACGGCCCCGACAACCCGCTCAAGACCAAGGTCATCATCTCGTCGTCCGGCTCGGGCCAGATGCTGCCGCTGCAGATGAACGAATATATCCAGCAGACGCTCGCCGAGGTCGGCATCAATGTCGAATACGAAGTGATGGACTGGAACACGGTGATCAACGTCTGGCGCGCCGGCGCCAAGGACCCGAGCGCCAAGGGCGCGACGGCGATCAACTACAGCTACTTCATCCAGGACCCCTTCACGGCAATGATCCGCCAGTCCCAATGCAACCTCGCGCCGCCAACCGGCACCAACTGGGGTTATTATTGCGACAAGGACATGGACTCGCTGTTCGACAAGGTGCGCAACACTTTCGATCCCGTCGAGCAGGACAAGGTGATGCAGCAGGTGCACGAGAAATACGTGAACGACGCGCTGTTCTTAATGGTGACGCATGATGTCAACCCGCGTGCCATGACGACCAAGGTCAAGGGCTTCGTGCAGGCGCAGAATTGGTTCCAGGATTTCTCACCGATCTCGATAGAATGATTTCGAGCATGCGGTGCGCTGCCATTTGCACCACGGCGGCGCACCGCCTTTCATGATGCCCGATCAACCCTTTCCGGTGAGGACACCATGCTGCTCTATGCCCTGAAACGATTGCTCCACGTCGTCCCTGTCACGATCGGCGTCAGTATCGTCTGTTTCATGCTCATCCATATCGCGCCGGGCGATCCGCTCGCCGCCATCCTGCCCTCGGACGCTTCCGCCGACACGCAGGCGCGGATGCGTGCCTTCTACGGCCTCGATCAGCCCCTACCCGTGCAATACGCGCTGTGGGCCTGGCATGCACTGCAGGGCGATCTTGGCACTTCGATCGCCACGGGCCGTCCAGTGCTCGGCGAGATCCTCGATGCCTCGGTCAACTCGATCATCTTGGCGGTCGCCGCGGCCTTCATCGGTTTTGTGGCCGGCTTGACGCTCGGCTTCCTCGCCGGCGTTTTCCGCGGCGGCTGGATCGACCGGCTGGCCTCGGCGGTGTCAATGCTCGGCGTCAGCGTGCCGCATTACTGGCTCGGCATGGTGCTGGTGATCGCCTTCTCCGTCACGCTCGGCTGGCTACCGGCAATGGGAGGCGGGCCGGAAGGGTCATCGGGCCGCAGCCTGAGCTGGGCCTATCTGCAGTTCCTCATCCTGCCGGCAGTGACCATGTCGGTCATCCCCATGGGAATCATCGCCCGTACCATCCGCTCGCTGGTGGCCGACATCCTTTCCCAGGATTTCACCCAGGCACTGGCGGCTAAGGGACTGATGACGCGGCAAATCCTGCGGCACGTTGTGCGCAACGCGGCGCCTACCGCGCTTTCGGTCATGGGCCTGCAGCTCGGCTATCTCCTGGGCGGCTCGATCCTGATCGAGACCGTCTTCTCTTGGCCGGGCACCGGTTTCCTGCTGAACGGCGCGATCTTCACCCGCGATCTGCCGATCCTGCAGGGCACGATCTTGGTGCTGGCAATGTTCTTCGTTTTCCTCAACCTGGTGGTCGACGTGCTGCAGAGCGTGATCGATCCGCGCATCCAGAGGAACTGACCATGGCCGTCGTCACTGCAGACATTTCGGTTCCCACACCTGACATCGCCAGGTCCCCGGGCTTCTGGAGCGGCGTGCTGCGTCGCCTCTGTCATGATCCCGTCGCGATCACGGCGCTGGCGATCCTCATCATCCTCGTGCTGATCGCGATCCTGGCACCCTATATCGCGCCCTACGACCCCTCGAAGGGCAGCGTCATTCGCCGCCTGAAGCCAATTGGCACAGAAGGTTATATCCTCGGCACGGACGAACTCGGCCGCGACATGCTGTCCCGGCTGATCTACGGCGCCCGGCTGTCGCTGATCATGGGTGTCGTGCCGGTGCCAGTCGCCTTCGTGGTCGGCTCGGCGATCGGTATCATCGCCGGTTACGCCGGCGGTCTCGTCAACACGCTGATCATGCGCACCATCGACGTGTTCTATGCCTTCCCTTCCGTGCTTCTAGCAGTCGCGCTCTCAGGTGCGCTCGGATCAGGACTCACCAACGCACTCGTCTCGTTGACCGTGGTGTTCATCCCACAGATCGCCCGCGTCGCTGAAAGCGTCACGACACAAGTGCGCAAACTCGATTACGTCGATGCCGCCCGCGCCTCCGGCGCCCCGCCGGCCACAATCATCCGGGTGCATATCCTCGGCAACGTGCTCGGGCCGATCTTCGTTTTTGCGACCAGCCTGATCTCGGTGTCGATGATCCTCGCCTCCGGCCTCTCCTTCCTCGGGCTCGGCGTGCGCCCACCGGATGCCGAATGGGGGCTGATGCTCAATACGCTGAGAACGGCGATCTACAACAACCCGTTCGTGGCCGCCCTTCCCGGCGTGATGATCTTCATCACCTCGATCTGCTTCAATCTTTTCTCAGACGGGCTGCGCTCCGCCATGGACGTGAAATCATGATCAGCATCGTTGAAAAACCGGCCTACGACCTGCCCGTCGGCGAACGCGGCGGCCCAGCTCAGCCGCTGATTTCCGCCCGCGGCCTGCTCAAGCATTTTCCGGTGAAGGGAAGCGGCTTCCTGAGGCCCAAAAAGGCCGTCCGCGCCGTCGACGGTGTCGATTTCGACATCCTCAAGGGCGAAACGCTCGGCATCGTCGGCGAAAGCGGCTGCGGCAAGTCGACTACGGCGCGCCTGCTGATGCAGCTCATCGTGCCGGACCAGGGCGATATCCTGTTCGACGGCGAAAAGGTCGGCGAGGTGCTGGCGCTCGCAGATTACCGCCGCCAGGTGCAGATGGTCTTCCAGGACAGTTACGCCTCGCTCAATCCGCGTCTGACGATCGAGGAATCCATAGCCTTTGCCCCGCGCGTCCACGGCGTGCCTACCGCGAAGGCGATCGCGAGGGTCCATGACCTGCTCTTCCGGGTCGGGCTGGAACCATCCCGATTTGCCGGCCGCTATCCGCATGAACTGTCCGGTGGCCAGCGGCAGCGCGTCAACATCGCTCGCGCCTTAGCGCTCGAACCGCGCCTCGTCATTCTCGATGAAGCAGTATCCGCGCTCGACAAGTCTGTCGAAGCTCAGGTCCTTAACCTGCTCCTCGACCTGAAACGGGATTTCGGCCTGACCTACCTTTTCATCTCCCACGATCTCAACGTCGTGCGCTTCATGTGCGACCGGGTCATGGTCATGTATCTCGGCAAGGTGGCCGAGATCGGCAGCCGCGATGCAATTTTCGAAAACACCCGCCACCCCTATTCGGCGGCGCTGCTCGCCTCGATGCCGAAGATGGACCCCTCCGAGCGAACCACCGAGCCGCCGCTGTCCGGCGACCCGCCGAACCCGATCGATCCGCCATCGGGCTGCCGTTTCCATACCCGGTGTTCATTTGCAGAGGCCGTCTGCAGTGAAAAGCTGCCGCCACTTGCCGATGTGTCCGAAAGCCAAGCGGCCGCCTGCCTGATGTCTCTGCCCGGATCGGGCCACAGCCGCGCGCCAGTCTTGATGGAGGCATGACCATGCAGACCGATGCCATGATCGATATCCGCAATCTCTCCGTTACCTTCAACCGCGGCCGCAAGCCGGTCAAAGCCGTCAACGGCGTCAGCCTTTCGGTCCGGCCGGGGGAAGTCGTCGCCCTGCTTGGCGAATCCGGCTCCGGCAAGAGCGTCACCATGCGCTCGCTGCTGCGGCTGCACCCCAGGGGCACCAGGATCGAAGGTTCAATGACCGTCGATGGCCGCGACGTCACCGGGCTTTCAACCAGGGACCTCGGTGCCTTTCGCGGCGCCATGGTCTCCATGGTCTTTCAGGAACCGCGATTGGCGCTCGACCCGGTCTATACGCTCGGCCGGCAGATCGAAGAAACGATCATGCGTCATGAGCGCATCCCGCGGTCGCAGGCCGCAGCGCGTGCCCTCACGCTCTTCCAGAAGGTCAAGATCCCCTCTCCCGAGCGCCGGCTGCAGAATTACCCGCATGAAATGTCGGGCGGCATGCTGCAGCGCTCGATGATCGCCATGGCGCTCGCCTGCAACCCAAAGGTCCTGCTGGCAGACGAACCAACCACCGCTCTCGATGCCACGGTACAGATCCAGATCCTGCTGCTGATCCGCGATCTGCAGAAGGAATACGGTCTCTCCGTCATCTTCGTCACCCACGATATCGGCGTCGCGGCGGAGGTCGCCGACCGGATCGCCGTTATGTATGCCGGGCGGATCGTCGAGGAAGGCAGCGTCGCCGAGATCATCCGCAATCCCAAACACCCCTATACGAGGGGCCTTCTCGGCGCCCGTGTCGAACTTGCCCATGGGCGCGACCGTCTGATCACCATTCCGGGGGCACCGCCGGATCTCGCCAACATGCCGGCGGGATGTGCCTTCGCTCCACGCTGCGCACAAGCCTCGGATCTCTGTCGAGCGAATGTTCCGGCCCTTATGACGATTGGCGAAGCAGCGAGGGTCGCCTGCGTGCAATATGCCTAGCAGCGGCTATGATTATCAAAAACGATGATGACTAAGGGAGGAGGACATGCGGTTCGCATGTCTGGAAACAATGAAGCGCATTACTCTGATCAACCCGAACACCTGTCAACCGACGACGGCGATGATGACTGACATCGCCCGCAAATATCTGCCCGAGGGTTTCACCGTCGAAGGAGTCACCGCAAGCACGGGCGTGACGATGATCCTCGACGCGGTCGCGCTTGCAGCGGCGGCGGAAGGCGTTGTTGAAATGGGGATGGCTGCCGCGCCGCGTGCAGACGGGTTGATCGTCAGCGCCTTCGGTGACCCAGGCCTCGACCGCCTGAAAAGACTGTCGGGCCTACCTGCCGTCGGCATATGCGAGGCCAGCATGCTGGAAGCGACCGCCGGCGGCCGCCGCTTCGGTATCGCAACAGTCACTCCGCATCTGGTAACGAGTTTCGCCAAGAAAGCCGAGGTACTGGGGGTTGCGCGTCTTTTCACCGGCACGCGTCTGACGACCGGCGATCCGATACAGCTGGCTGCCGATCCGGATCGCTTGCGGGCTGAACTCGAAAAGGCTGTCCGCGCCTGTTTCGAACAGGATGGCGCAGACGCCGTCATCATCGGCGGCGGCCCGCTCGGACAGGCGGCCGACGATCTTCAACGGCTGCTTTCAGCCCCGGTGATCGCGCCGATCCGGTCAGCCGTCGAACTTCTACTATCGCACATGACCCATCCATCGAAAGCGGTTGCGAAAGCTACGCAATGAGGAAGCCGCACCCGTCTCGCAATCGCGCAGCCGCTTTTTATGTTGCAAGTCGATTGTCGCCAAACGAAAGTCTGCCCGCTGAGAATATGGCGGAGTTTACGGTGCCGAAGGATAGATCATTCCTGTATCGCGTGCGGCAGGCATTGCCCGATCTCCACCCCGCTGAAAAGCGTCTGGGAGAATTCGTCTGCGACTTTCCCGGCGAACTCGCCAGTTACTCGGCGCAGGAACTCGCCGCCCTTGCGCATGTCTCGAAGGCGACCGTTACTAGGTTCATCCAGCGGCTGGGTTATGAAAACTACGAGGAAGCTCGCCGTCATGCCCGGGCGGAAAAACAAACCGGCTCCCGGCTTTTCCTCGCGAGCTCCGCCGATCCGACATCGTCTCAATCGGTAACGGCGCATATCGCGCAGGGGATCGCTAATCTCGAGGCGACATTCCTCCCCATTTCCGACGCCCAGATCGAGACGGTCGCGGCTACGATGATGCAGGCGCGCAGGGTATGGGTACTTGGCTTTCGCAGCAGCCATCCCTTCGCGTCCTATCTGCAATGGCAGTTGACCCAGGTGATCGAGGATATCGTAGCGATCCCCGGTGCTGGCCAAACGCTGGGAGAATATCTCGTCAGCTTGCGCGAAGACGATGTCGTCGTTTTCTTCGCCATGCGCCGCAGGATCGCCCAGATTGATACGATCCTCGCGCAGATCCGCAAATCGAAGGCGAAACTCCTCTACATCACCGACGAAGGTGCACCCTTCGAGACCGCTGCAAGCTGGCATTTCCGGTGCCAGACGCTGGCGCCTGGACCGCTGTTCAACCACACATCCGTCATGGCGCTCTGCCACCTTCTGATCACCAGATGCCTAGAAAAGGCAGGTGTCGAGGGACGTAAGCGCCTCAGAAATATTGAAACACTCAACGAAGGCCTAGAAGAGCTTTAAAAGCAGATGAACGATCGTTTGGAGCATATGGGAGACGTGACGACGTTCATCGCCCGGGCTTCAAAAAGTTCTACCGATGAGAGACCCATACCCGCAAGGTTGGGATATTCACAAATCGCGACGGCTGCGAATTCCGGTGAGCGCATCGAGATAATCCGACACGACGGAAGCCCGCACCAATGCATCATCTTCAGCGTCACCGGAACCATTTGGGTAGGTCGCCTTGAGGGGATGCGAGCCGTCGACCCTGTTATTACAAACGCTATCCGTCTGAAAATCCCCAGTAGCGGACATCCGCTTTGTCCGCCTGGAATGACCGATTTATGGCTGGAAGCAGACCACCTGCTGCTAGAGCGTGATGCCGAAAAGTGCAGGCAGTTTTCGGACGACATCACGCTCTATTTCTTTGATTCTAGAGCGGATTCAGATTTTAGGTCGAACGGACCTAAAATCATCCGGCTCTAGGCCAGACAGGGCGAAAGCCGACATCTCGGCGCCGGGGCCACGCGTGTGCTTCCCGGACGAGATCGCGACCCACAAGCACGGAGCAGACGTTCTATTTCAACACAGCGGGCTGCTTGTCCGGCACGACTACGAAGTCGATATGCAAGGAAAGAACGCCGCGGCTCGCTACATGAGCGACTACGTCACCGCGAACGGTATCGGCATGCCCGGCAAGATGCGCATCTACCCGCGTGACGTCGATAACAAGCCGATTCCGGAACCGCTGATCGTCTCGGTCGATCTGTCGGACACCGGCTTCATAAAACCTTCAAGGGCTTGCGATAGCAGCGGCCAAAGCTCATAGACGATACCTGATGCTACCAAAACAAGCGCAACAGTTTCACCTGGGAGGCGATGGCGGCGGTACAGTGGGTGAGGGTATGTCATGGACCGTCATCGCACAGCCAGTTCCACATTCGGTTACGTTGATGATGCCAGGGCTTCATCGAGAACATGGATCGTGGGCAGGCTTTGCCCATCGATTACAGTCTTTCACTTTTTACGGTTTCGGATTTCTGTATCTCCTTTTTCTTGAATATCAATCTGATCGCGCCATTGCCGCCGATCTTGCCACCACTGCCCAAGATGCGGACTTCACCTTCCGAACTAATCTCAATTGAGAGCTGCACCTCATCGAGCGCCAGGGTCGAACTGGCAAGCGATTGATCGAAAACCAGGCTGACCACCTCCAGCAGATTGGTCATTTGTGATTTCAATAGATCAGCGCTCAGCGTCACCGCTTTGAACGGCGAGCCGAGGATGGAGCCGAAGCCGCCACCGATGTCGTCGCTGCCTCTGGAACCATGACCTTCGGTTATAGAGCTTGCCGGAGACATGGCGTCCGTTATGATCGTGATTTCTCTGCCCATAATATTATTCCCTTTCCGTATTGTTGGCGAAATTCCAATCGAACGCCTTCCGTCGCTCATATGACGCAGACCACTCTGAAGCCGACACGCCCCTCCCATCCGGTCAGGGTTTCCTCCATCCAGTCTCGATAGGCGGATCTACAGAGTGCCGGATTGTGCGAGAAGGAACCACCGCGAAGAACGCGTATGGTCGAACTTCTATCCACGAATGGGCTACCATCACGCGGCAAAGCCGTCAGAGCCGCGCTCCAATTGTCGAGACAATGTTCCCAGACATTACCGTGCATCTCGAACAGCCCGAAGCGGTTCGGTGGAAAGGATCGCACCGGCTTGGTCGATCCGTAGAATGTCCCTGCTGGTCCTTTGGCATAGGAACCCTGCGGATAGGTGACCTCGGCATAGTCGGGGCGAGTAACGTCGCGTCCGAAACTCGATCCACAAACCGCACCACCTGTACCACAATAATTGGCGAGCTCCGGCGTCAAGGTTGGCCCGAAGTGAAAAGCCGTTATCGTTCCTGCCCTGCAGGCTCTTTCCCACTCCGCCTCGCTCGGCAGGCGGATCACACGATCGCTCAACCTCGAAAGCCTGGCGCAGAATTCGGTTGCCTGTCGCCATGTGATGGTTTCGACGGGCCGCTCGTCACCGGGAAAGGATGACGGTGTGGGCGACAATGCCATGCCAATTTGCTGTGGATGGGCATCTAAGACCGCACGCCAAATCCGCTGCGTGATCGTCGTGCGGCTGATCGCTATACGACTGACGGAAACGTCGATCTGTCGCTCGAATTTGCTCACTCGAAGCATCTCGTCTTCTGGTGAGCCCATGGTGAAGGAGCGGAGCGCGGGAATTACGCTGAATTCGATCGCGTTATCTTTGTCGACAGTTTGGACGAAAGTTTCCACACTTTCCCAACTTGTATCGAGCAGTTCACCTTTTTCATCGACCGTTGTCACAGGAATCGTCTCTCCTCGCGTCATCAACGGACGCTGCCTCATCCTCGTGTCAATGAGAAAGGCACCGACGCCGACAGCAGCCACGGTGCCGGCAGCGCCAGCGCCGTAAAGTAGCAGTCGTCGCGATATATTCACTGGGGCCACTTCTTCCCTTTGCGTGATCGGCGAACGAGGCACGGCAGCGCGCGCATCATCACTACGATTAAGCTTGCCTTTCAGCGTAATTCGTCGAATCCCTTCCCTCGCCTGCGCATCTGTGGGCGCGACGGCGTTCACACGCCACCATAGCTGTTCGGCTTCGGCCAGATTGTCGTTTGCCTCCGCCTCCAAGGCCTCAAGCTTCAGCGGCTCGAGATCGTCGGGAGTGGCCAGCGCCGGAAGCAGGATGAAATGGCGTTTCGAGAGCGGCTCGACAAACGTCGATGGCGTCTGACGAGGCTTTCCGTACCTACGGCAAAGATCGGGGACTGCGAATTTCAGGTAATTGTCGAGCTTTTCGACGGTGGCGCAATTCTGTTGGCCCTCCATTCCGAGACCCTCGAGAAGCTCGTAGGTAAAGGCACCGTGACGAAGTTCGGCGATTTCGTAGGAAAACTCCGACGGGCTGCAGGAGCAGATGGTCACCGCACCTTGCTGCCGGTCGAGACCAAGACCTTCTCCGCTGCGTGCTCCTTCGTTCCGACAGGCATCAAGGAGCAAGATCACATTATTCGCGCCACTGCGTTTCAATCGTTCGGTAACATGGCGCACCGAAATTGCCGTCTCCTCGACATTTCCAGGATCCGCATCGATCGGCAGCAGATAGTCTTGATCCCTCTCGCGCCTCCCGTGACCGGCAAAAAAGAACCACAGATTGTCGCTGGGGCGAAGGAAACGCTCGTCAAAACGCACCCTCAGGAAACGCATCAGATTGCCAAAGGTCGGACGCGACTGGAGAGAGCTTCCGAAATCCGAGGTGAGAGGCGGCGCGTCTTCTGCGAGATGATAGACCTGTTTGAAGTGGGCGGTATGACCGAAGAATTCACTGATTGCTTGGGCATCCTGCTGTGCATACTCAAGCGGCCGCAAGTTGTCGTAGTGATTTATCCCTATACAGATCGCCCAGTTCTCGCTCATATTCGCAATGCCCGCTCGTTCATGGCGCCGGAGAAAGCCAGTACCTCACATGTTGCCCTTGGAACTACCACTCCCACCCATGTTACCGCCGGAAGTACTGCCACTACCGGAGCTGCTTCCTCCCATATTGCCACTTGAACTACTGCTGCCCGTATTTGTGCCTCCCATGTTGCCGCCTGTGCTGGTACCACTAGCGCTTCCGCTAGAATTGCTGCTGCCCGTGTTGGCCCCGCCCATGTTACCGCCGCTTGATGCACCACCGGAACGACCGCCATTATGGCTTTTCTGACCAGATTGGTTTGCATTGCCTTGCCCGGGGTCCCATGGCCACCGAAACGGTTTGCGAACATATTGGCTTTCGATCAAGATATGATCCTTTGATCGATAGTTGGAGATGTCGTCACTGTATCCCCATTTACCGCTGTCTGGGCGAGCCAAACCCATGGTGTCCTCGCCGCTGGCTATCTCTGCGGCGGCAACCATTATCGCAGCCGATATCATGCATGAGCTGTTCATAACGACCTCCCGATTTGCGTTGAAGAACGAAAATATGCAAAATTCTTACCTCGCTTCGTGAATTGCGGATCTGCTGCAAGAGGCATTTGGAGCACGTCGACAGGACGGACGAGCCATCGCTCCCGTCAATGCAAATCCCGATAGTGCGAACGGTGCGCGGGCGTCAGTCCATTCCTGAAGAAGCGGTCATAATAGTCGATCTCGACATGATGCGCCTGCAACCACACGCCCGGCACGTGGATGGCGTCGCAATGCGCGGAGAAACGGCCGTGGGTTGCACGGGCGCCGCCACCGCTTGTTGCATCGGCTTGAAGGAAGCGGCGTCGAGAGTTTACGACGTCCAACTCCTTTTTGAAGATTATTTGGAAATCCGATCCCATGCGCACACGCTGCCCCAACCAGGGTTGTTTCGACACTCATGGATTTCTTGCTATGACTGTAACAGAAATATGAGCCGACGTAAGATGCTTTTTGCCGCGAAACGCGACATGCGCAAATGATATCAAAGGGGCGATGTCACGTTGTCGTGGATTTAATGGTTGCAAAATAAGTGGTCGGCATGACCACGTCCGGAAAATCATTTTGCTGACGCCGAAGTCCTTGCGGAAGAACAAGCTACGTGCGCCAACCATTAAGACGATGCCGCGATCGCACCAGGTTTGACCTCGCAATCATCAACTATAAGTCAGACCCAATGTTCGCGGCTGATTGGTATCCAGTTGCAGTAAGCAATGTTTCGTGCAATCCTGCGTTTGAGGGAATATTCGAAAAAACATCCACATTGGTCCTGCCGCGTTTACTCGCGTCGGGAGTTGCTGTTCTGGGAGCAGAACATGCCTAGGGTTGTCGAAAGCGAGATAGTCCAGTTCAAGACCGACGATGGTATCGCGCTCACCTTTGAACGCTTCAGGCCAGTTGGTGAAGTGCGCCAAACGCCGTTGCTAGTTGTACATGGCGCTGGGGTTCGCGCGCGGCTCTTCCTGCCTCCCAATGACGTAACGCTCGTTGATTGTCTCCTAGAGCAAGGCTTCGACGTTTGGCTCTTGAACTGGCGAGCGAGTATCGACTTGACGCCCAATCAATGGACGCTGGATGATGCCGCGGTGTTCGATTACCCAGCCGCGGTACGGACCATTCTGGGACGCACTGGCGGGACAGATGTGCACGCGATCGTTCATTGCCAGGGTTCGACGAGCTTCATGATGTCGATCGTCTCGGGTCTGCTTCCTAACGTCTCGCTGGTGATTGCCAACGCCGTAACGCTTCATCCGATCGTGCCTTGGCGCTCCCTCATGAAATCTCGCTATTTAACGAGCAGCGTCGGCCACTTCATCCCGTATCTCAACCCCCAATGGGGCCTATCGGCGCCTCGCGGCTGGCCACGGGTCATCGACTGGATGGTGAGGGCCACTCATCACGAATGCAACAATGCCGTCTGCAAACACTCAAGCTTCACGTATGGCTCTGCGTTTCCAACCCTGTGGCGCCATGAAAACCTCAGCGACCAAACTCACGAATGGCTCAAAGGCGAGTTTGCGCAAGTGCCAATGACGTTTTTTCGCCAGATGGCCCGCTGCATCGACGCAGGACATTTGGTTTCCTGCGGAAAATACCAGAATCGTTTGCCGGACAGTTTTGTAGCTGCTGCGCCCAAGACTGATGCCCGTTTCGTGTTCCTGGCGGGAGAGGAAAACAACTGCTTTTCCGCCGAGAGCCAAGCAAGAACTTACGACTTCTTCGAGACCAACAGTCCTGGACGGCACGCGCTCTATCAGCTCGCTGGTTACGGGCATCTCGACGTCTTTATCGGCCAACATGCGGCCACAGACGTTTTTCCACTCATCATCGACGAACTTCGGAGAGGCTAGCGTGTTGGGGCTTCAAAACCGTCAGGATAGGCTCAGTGGCAGATATGCGAACGTCGACGGCATTCCATTTGTAATGCCAGTCGATTCGACGGATGCAGGAGCTGTGATAGCGGCGTTCCCAATAGATTTCGACAGGGCCAGGGAGCAACTGCCTCCAGGCGACGTCCATCCCTTTCGAATATGGAAGAAAGCGTTGTTGCTGGTGACGGTTGTCGACTATCGGAAGACTGATATCGGCAACTACATCGAATACAGCGTCGCAATCGCGGTCACGAAAGGAGCAAAGCCCGCACCGCCGCTCCTCCCGGCAATTATGCAGCGCTGGTTCGGCACAGGGCAATACGTAGTCGATTTACCCGTCTCCACGGAGATATCCGTGAAGGGTGGGAAGGGCATTTGGGGCATGCCGAAACATCAAGCCAGTCTTGACTACAAAGTTGGCAAAAAATGGGTCAGCGCGCAATACGATCTCGACGGTCAGATGGTCATGCGCTTCGATGTTCGGTGTCCGGCGTCAGTCTGGCTCCCGGTTTCTATGCCGGCGATCAACTACTGCATGTTCCGTGGCATGATCATGCGCTCCCTCATTCATTTCAAGGGTAAGGCCGGCATTCATTTGCTACGCGGCACAGCGGCTAGGATTGTTCTTGGCAATCATCCCCGCAGCCGGTGGCTTACCGAACTTGCATTGGGCGAGCCGATTTTCGCGGCGTTTCTCCCAAAGGTCCGCGGGCTGCTCGATGATCGCTGCGAGACGTGGTTCGTGACCTATCCCACTGAAGTGAATCCGCCTGCCGGCGAAGGGCTGGAGACGACCTTTCCACTCGCCTACGGCAAGGATTGGCTTGCCCCGCCTTCACGCGACCCCAGCTTCGACCTCGACAAGGAATAACCATGCCTCGGCTGCTGCTGCTCAACCACGTCGTTCTCTTTCTATGCTGTTCCATGTATCTCGGAACCGGCGGTTCACTTGTGCTATTCCAATTTCCTGCGGAGCCGCTGCTGAGACCAGACAACTACATGCTTATCTTCGTGGATCCGGTTACCCGAGCAACGCATTTTTTCACCTGGATGACGATCGTCATGCTGGTAACAGCAATTCTGATGCTGGCGACCGAGTGGCTGTCAGGAATTAGACTAGTTCCGGTGATAGTACTGGCTGCTCTCATTGCCTCGACACTGCTGACCATTTTTCTAATCTTACCATTGAATGATAGGCTGGCCGCAGGGATCTCCGACCCTGGCCAGCTCGCGCAGGTTTTCCATTCCTGGGCCAACTTAAACCGCATCCGTGTGGTGCTTTGGTGCATCGAGTGGGGAGCGATGATGTACTGGTTCTACCGGCTTGCATTTCAGGCGAGGGCCGACCGATGAATGATGCTCTGATCCGTCTGTTGCTTATCGTAATTGCCGCGGTGACCGTGATTAGCGGACTGGTGCAAGTCATCGTACCCGGCATGGTACTCCACTTTCTAGCGCCCGCTTCGGATGATCTGCATCGGCAGCTTTTTGCCACCATCGGGATGTTCATGGTCGTAACCGGTGGGCTCTTCCTTCAATCTCTGTGGAACAGGCTTCCCGGCGGCGCCCTACCGATTTGGATCGGCCTACAGAAATTCCTTGCGGCTCTCTTTGTTGCCCGCGGTGCCTATGCTGGCCTATTCCTGCCCATATCGATCGGTGTCGCGGCTTTCGACGCCCTGAGTGCGATCCTTTGCATAGTCTTCGCCGCGAGAATCACAAGATGATGCTCGCTCTTACCACATCGGCCAGGTGGTTGCAGATCCTGTATTCGCTTATGCTTGTGGTCGTCGGCTTCATCGGGATATTTGCGGCTAGAACCGAGCTTGAGCTACTCTTTCACATTCAGCCTAGCTCCTGGCCGCCGGGTGTCTCCGCGACAATTCTGAACCAGTACAGGTTTCTCAAAGGGGTCGAGTGCGGCGCGGGCATCTTCTGCTTGGTTTTCCGCAAGCAGATCATGACCGGAGGCAAACATGGTGCTGCTTTTGCCGCCATTGTGGTTCTTGGGATCCTCGCTCGGCTTGTGGCGTGGAGCACGGACGGCAAACCAGCGCCTCTCTTCGTACTATTTCTGATACTCGAGATCATTGTCCTCTGCATATACCTCATTCATGCGAGGATGATCGATGGTGCTTAACATCCCAATCGCGGATAACAATAGCCGTAGGGCCTTGATACTCCCGGGAGGCGGCATGCGCGTCGCTTGGCAGGCCGGCGCAATCAAGGCGTTACACGAAAATGGTTTCCGTTACTCGGTCGCCGATGGTGCTTCGGGCGGTACGATGAACCTAGCAGCGCTGCTTTCAGGGATTACACCAGACGACTTATGTCGCCGGTGGCGCGCACTCAATGTCGACAGCTTCCTATCGTTCCGTAATCCCTCATGGTATTTACGTTTTCCGGCGATTGGATCATTTGGCGATTTCGACGGTATTAAAAACTCGATTTTTCCGGGCCTTGGCATCGATGTCGCAGCGATCCGCGAGCAACGCCAAATCGTGGGATCCTTCAACGTTTGCGAGTTCGATTCGAAAACGGTCGCGGCTGTCGCCAACAGCGAGATTACACTAGATCATCTCCTCGCCGCCATATCGCTACCGCTGGTCACCCCGGCTATGTCGATTGACGGGAAGACCTACACCGATGCGGTCTGGATCCAAGACTGCAACCTCATCGAGGCAGTCAAGAACGGAGCCAATGACCTCTGGCTTCTGTGGTGCATTGCGAACACGTCACGCTATAGCGATAACCTTGTGGAACAGTATGTGCACATGATCGAGATGAGCGCACTCGGTTCCCTGCACGGTCAGTTCGCGCAACTGAAGGCGATCAACGAGGATATTGCGAGCGGCGGCCGGCCCTTTGGACATGACACCCCTATCGTCCTGCATCTCATCAGACCGGAGTATCCAATTCCGCTCGACTTCGACTTGGTCGCAGGGCGGACAAACCCTGCCGAACTGATCGACTTCGGGTATCGCGACGCAATGTCCTATCTCGAAACGAATCAGACAAGTGGAACCGCTCTTTCGTCCGACAGTACGCGTATGAAGGTGTCGCCCAAAGGCGTCTCTTTTCGCGAAGTGATGACGGGACGCATAACGTTTGGCGAGAGCGATCCTCAGGTAGGGTTCGATCATCACGGCGCGGTAGCGGTTGCCCTCGACGCGAGCATCGTCATTCGCGATCTCGAGCGCTTCACAGCTGACCCCGATCATCACGGCGAGTTGACGTGTCATCTCTATGCGCCACGTCTCGGCGACAAACCGATCGGCTGGCACGGAACATTTCGGCTCTTTTCACCCGGTAGGGACGCGGCGTCCGCCGAAATGGTTTACGCCACCAACTACAGACAAAATGGACGGCCCCTTTGGTTCGACGGGCGCAAATTCATCGGTAAGGGCTTTCGCCCGTGGTCCATCTGGCCCGAAACGACAACACTTCACGTACAAATTCGCCCTGACGCACGCTCGGACGAGGTAATCGCTGCCGGCATACTTCGACTCGGCGTTTTCGAGCTTCTAGCATTGATCTCGACTTTCCAGGCGATCGGCTGTGAGACAGCCTGGGAAAGAGCTAGATGTGCCTTTCGATTTTTCTGGTTCTTCGCATGTCAAATCGGGCGCTCCTATTTTGCGAGGCGGCATTGATGAAAAGGCAGACCGACAATGATGGACGAAAGGAAATCTCGCTGGCCATCAGCCGCGAAACGCGTGTCGGCTGGTTCGCCGTCAAGCAGCTGTTTGCAACCGTCGGGAAGGTGATCACTTCCACGATCGTCGGCACGATGGCTGGGCGACGCGAACTGCTCGCCGCTCTCGACCAACACTCCACAGTTTCCATGCCTGTAGAAGATGATTTCTCGGGCAAGCAGGAAATGTGGCTGGACTTCATCGCCGATACCGGAGACGGCTTCGACGCCACTCATTCGATCGCGTGGCTGGTGGGCCGCAAGTTTCTCGCGCTTGATCCGGAAGGAAGCCCTACACCGCAAGAGATTCCGCGCAATAATCCCGAGGATGACGCGGCCCCCGGCGCGAAGATGCAAATGATCCTGCCCGCCGGCGAAATTCTCATCCTTGGCGGCGACCAAGTCTATCCGACGGCTTCTGGCGAAGCGTACCAAGCGCGCCTGATCGACCCCTTCCAATCTGGACTGTTCTACCAACCGACGGGTCGGAAGGTATTTGCTATTCCAGGCAACCACGATTGGTATGACGGGCTTAACGGCTTTATCGCCCTGTTCTGTCAAGGCGGCACCCGTTGGATCGGGGGATGGCAGACACAACAGAAGCGGAGCTATTTCTCGCTCAAGCTGCCACACGGTTGGTGGATCTGGGCTGTGGACATGGCCCTTGAAGACGACCTCGATCCACCGCAGCTCGCCTATTTCCGAAATCAAGCCGCCAGATTGCAGGAGGGCGATCAGGTGGTTCTTTGCGTTCCATCACCGACATGGATAAAGCGCGAGGCCCATCGCGCCGCGATCGAAAGAGGCGCAGTAGGAGACAGGGAGGTTGAACGCGAAATACAGCGATATAATCTCATAACGAAGATGGTGGCAAAAACCAAAGCCACGATACGAATTCGCTTGTCGGGTGATCTCCATTATTACGCACGTCACTCGTCAGAAGACAGCGAATACATTGTTTGCGGGGGAGGCGGCGCGTTCGCCTTGGGAACAGGCCGTACGCCCAAAAAGCTCGTGGCGCCCACGATGCCGGCAACGTTGAAAGCCCAATTCCCCAGCAAAACGGAATCCGACAAGAGACGCTGGTCAGCCCTGTGGTTTGCAAAGCTTAGTCCCGGCTTCACGTTTGGATTGACGTGTGTCCAGCTTCTTCTCTGTTATGCTTTCAATCTCGCAAGTCTTCTTAATCCAATCTCGATGGACACCCGTGAAGGATGGGTCGCGGTGATACGGGCAACGCCAGTCGGTTTGGGTGCGCCCGGCGCTATCGCCAGCTATCTTTCCGGTTTCATCTGGAATGCCCCCATCACTATGGTCCTTCTAGCGGCCATGCTGGCCGGCTTCATTGCCTTTGCGAAAAGTGGCAGTCCGGAGACCACGGCGCCGATCGTCTCCTTGAGCTGTGGGGTATTGCATTGGTTGCTGCAAATCGTCGTGGGAATGTCGGTTGCATTTTTCGCAGCTAAGGTGGCAGTATCACCTGGCGTCTGGAGTGACGTGCTTTTTGTGCTACTTAATGCAGTCGGCGTATTCTTGTTCGGTGGACTGCTGTTCGGACTTTACCTGATCGTCACCAACATTCTTTTCGGTCTGCATGAGCAGGAGGTCTTCTCCTGTCAGTCAATCGAGGATTACAAAGGTTTTCTCAGGATCCATATCGATAACAAGGCGCTGACCATCTACCCGATAGGCCTCGATAAGATTTCGAAAGGTTGGAAAACTGCCCCTGGCATCGCGGTGCGAGCACGCAAGACGAATCCGGACCTCTCAATGACGGAGACGGTTGTCGTTCCTGTCCATGCGGGTCGAATCTATGATCCTGTAGCACCGCTGCGGCCGAAGCTTATCGAAAAACCGATCAGGATCGAACATGGGCGATCGTAACTACGATGTCATTGTGGTGGGATCAGGGTTCGGTGGAGCGGTCGCTGCCGCGCGCCTTTCCAAGGCCGGACGAAGCGTCCTCGTTCTTGAACGTGGTCGCGCCTGGAAACCCGAAGACTATCCGCGTGCGCCCGGAGATGCGTGGATATGGGACCAAAGGCGCCCGGAGCGGCACAACGGATGGATCGATCTACGGATCCTCGACGACATGTGGGTGGCGCAAGGCGCCGGCGTCGGAGGTGGCTCTCTGATCTATGCCAACGTCTCGATCGACGCGAACTCCTCTGTTTTCACGTCCGGATGGCCTTCCGCTATCACCTATGATGCGCTTCGGCCCCACTACGAGAAGGTGGCCGATATGCTTGGATCTCGGCAGATCCCCGATGGCCAGGCAACCGAGCGGTTCAAGCTCGTAAAGGAGGCTGCAGAAAAACTGGGGGTCGGAGACCGCTTCCGGAAAGTCGACCTGGCGATAAATTTCGATGACGATTGGTCGTATTCGCTTGGGGATGCGATCAACGAGAAACATAGCAAGTGGAAAGAGAACCGTTTCAAGCGACGTCAGGGCACATGCTACCATTGCGGCAACTGTGATCTCGGCTGCAAAGTTCAAGCGCGAAACTCTCTCGATCTTAACTATTTAGCCGTCGCGGTGGATTCAGGAGCGGCCATAGAGCCGCTTTGCCTTGTTACTCACGTCTCGTCGAATGGCAGTGGCTGGCGGGTGCATTATGACAAGCTGATTGATGGCAAACGTATCGCGCGCACGGCACATGGACGGCGGGTCATCCTTGCTGCTGGATCGCTGGGGTCAACCGAGATTTTGTTGCGGTCCCGCGACCAGTATCGGACACTTCCCAGCCTGCCCCGCTCCCTCGGCAGAGGCTGGAGCTCCAACGGAGACTTCCTAACGCCAGCCTTCTATCATGATCGTCGCATTTCACCCACGGAAGGTCCGACCATCACCTGTGCCATTGATTTTCTGGACGGCTCGCAAGGTGGCCGATTTTTTGTCGAAGACGGCGGCTTTCCGAACATCATTGCAAACTTCCTTGGCGCTAGAAAAGCCAATTCGAGCCTGTTCCGCCGAATGACAGGTCTTTCCAGACGGCTGCGCACGGCCATCAATGACTGGAACCCGACCGAACACATGATGCCCTGGTTTGGACAAGGCATCGATGGGGCGAATGGAACACTCTATCTTCGCCGACGACTATGGGCACCTTGGGAGCACATTCTAACGCTTGATTGGGATTCAGAACGCTCGGAGGCTGCGATCAACGGTCTGATCGCCATGCACAAGAAATTGAGTTCGGCGACGGGCGGCAAGCCCGAAGTTCCAGTCAGTTGGACCGTATTCCGAAACCTGGTGACACCCCATCCGCTTGGTGGTTGCGGAATGGCGGCGAGCCCTGCCGCTGGCGTTGTGGATCATTATGGAAATGTCTTTGCCCACCCCGGCCTGCACGTGCTAGATGGCTCGATACTGCCGCGTGCGATCGGTCTGAATCCATCTAAGACGATTGCGGCACTTTCAGAGCGGGGCACCGCCGAAATAATCAGAAATGACATTTCTTATACAAGATGACGTGCCGCCGGTAATTTTCTCCAGAATAGATTGGAGCCCAGGTACCGTAAAGTTAACCGACACTGGTCAAAAATGTTGCCCGCGGCTTTTGCTTATGCGATTTGCAGGTGTGCGATTTCGTTCCAGATCTTCATGGCTTTGGCTCGCAGTTCGCGGTGATGATCGGATGGAATATCGTGGCGTGGAATGTGAAAGAGGTTGGCGACCGGGTCATGAATAGAGACGAAACGCTGGAGATGTCGGGCTGACTTGAAGCCCTTCATGACCCGCTCTCGCCGCCGGGTCGGTTGATGGGAATTCTCCGCCCGGTTGTTCAGGCCTTTGTGCGAACGATGCTCGACCCCGGGCATGATGTCGCGCTTTGCTGCGCCGTAGGATCGCAATTTGTCGGTGATCATGACGCGGGGCGAGTGCTCCTGTCCTTTCATAAGCTTTCGCATCAGACGTTTGGCGGCCTTGGTATTACGGCAGCTCTGCACCAGCACATCGAGAACAAAACCGTCCTGATCGACGGCGCGCCAAAGCCAGTGTTTCTTGCCGCCAATAGAGATGACGACCTCATCGAGGTACCATTTGTCGCCGAGCCTGCCGGCGGATCGCCTCCGAATATCATTGGCGAAATGCCGACCGAATTTCTCCGCCCACAGACGCACGGTCTGGTGCGAAACGAGGATCCCGCGCGCCGCCAGCAGGTCCTCGACCATGCGCAGACTGAGCGGAAAATGAAGATAGAGCCACACGGCATGGGCAATCACTTCAGCTGGAAATCGATGGCGGCGATAAAGGTGATCATGAGCGACTTGGGTCATGCCGAAGGATCGCACAGGCCAATCGCCGACAGATTAACTTTACGGTGCCTATTCCGATAGCATTCGTAGTATCGGTTCATCGGCGCGGACGAACGCTTCTCATGCAAGCAGCCGACCCTCTAATTTGCGCGATCCTTTTCATTAGAGCCGGATGATTTTAGGTCGGGTCGACCTAAAATCTGAATCCGCTCTAGAATCAAAGAAGTAGAGCGTGATGTCGCCCGAAAACCGCATACACTTTTCGGCATCACGCTCTAGATACCGAGTGACAAATGTCCTTCAATGAAACAGCGGCTATGGCAATCGGAAATTTGTTTACCTCAACCCAAACGATTTGTGGGAGCAGTTTTCAACCCATCGACTTTCAATCCTCACTTGAGATTAATGAGATATACGGGCCAACGCACCGTCGGTTTCATCGCCAGTAATGGGAGGTGATTGGATGAATATCGCGCAGCTGAATGACTTGGACCGACCCCTCATGGAGGAAACCATCCGCCTCTACGAGCACGAACCTGATCTACAGAACTTGCCATCAATCCTCTTTGACGCGGTGGCCCGACTGATCGATGCCGATGTCGTCACGTATGCAGAGTTTCATCACAAGAGCAAAGACTTTCGTGCCCTGGTTTCGGTAGAGGACGACGCCGCTGCGCGAGGAGCGGGCATGGCTGCCTACGCACGCCATATGCACAGCCATCCATTCTGGCAGAACACTCCAGAGTTTTTTGGCGGCCAAGCACTGCGGGAATCCGATTTTTTCGATGACGAGACCTATTTCAATCTGCCGATCGTGAAAGAAGTCTTCCTGCCATCTCGAGCGCGACGGATCATGAAAATGATCATCGCGCATGACGATTATGTCGTCGACATCGCCGGGTTCAGAGTGATCGGGCGCCCTGCTTTCAGCGATCTCGAGCGTGATCGGCTGGTCGCTTTTCGTCCGCATATCGTTCGCAGCTATCGTCAAGCGCAAGAGCGCACGCTGGCCAAACTGACGCCGATCGATCGACTGCGCATTGCGTTTCCACAGTTGAGCCCGCGTCAACTTGAAGTAGCCTCGTGGGTTGTTCAAGGAAAGTCCAACGAGGACATCGCCACCATTCTGGATGTCGGCATCGATACGGTGAAGGCGCATGTCAAAGCGCTCTATAGCAGGATCGGCGCCGAGGGGCGCCTTGCCGCTGCCGTGATCGCCCACACGACCCCACCATTTTCCGAGCTTCCGCCCCTTTGGAAGCTGACGTCATCGGCTTGGGGCAGGCAGCATAGACCGATCTAGCGCTGCTCAGAGCTCATTTATGGGCTTGGCTTTGATGTGATTTCGCTCTCTCCAGAAACAGTCAGGCAACAAGAACACCCCGATCGTGCTCGACGCCGAGTTCGGCTCGAAACTGATCCGGCTCGGCTGTCCGCTCCGGTATCACCCTTCTGATCGACGAGAAATCGGACATCCCGCGTTCCGATCAGAAACATGTCTCCCAATGGGACATATCGGTCAGTTGCGCTCAGCAAAGCGACGCTCATCAGACCGATCCTTACCCTTTCGGGTAATGGCATCGCGCCGCGAAAACGATCAAAGTCCTAAAGAGCCATTCGTTCAACCGCAAATGGCGCTGGCATCGAGGAGAAATGGCTATGACGCGCATAACTCCGCATGACCGACGATTCGTGAACGGCGCAAACGCGCCAGACGAACCGAATCGCACCAAACCGTGCGCCAACCGCTGCAGCCAGTCAGATACGCAGGAATAACGGCCGCATCAATTCGCCGGCCCTGCCCTTCCGTCCATTCCAAAACGAGGATTTCAGCGATGCCCCTGACCTATCAAACCATGAGCCTCAGCCCTATCCAGAACCATACCTTCACTTTCCCTGACACGATCAGCCAGTTCGCGGTCGGCATCTCGTCCTTCTACTTCGCTTTCAGCAAGGATCATCACGTTCAGCAGATCAGTCTCGCCCTCACGTCGAACCAGGTAGCCCCCGCGCAGGTCTTCGTCACTGTGAACGGCGTGTTGAGCGATGCAAGCGGCAACACGGTCGACCTCACCAAATCCTACGTGACCGTCGTGGTCGTCGCGTGGACAGGCTCGGCCACCACCACCAACCTGCTTTCCGCGCCGTTCTCCGTAGAGAGCGGATCCAACAACGAAAGTCCGCCGATCAGTCTGCCGGACTCGTTCCATTCCATACTGCAGGCCTGCATGAGCGGCTTTTATTTCGCCTATCCGCAAACCGATCATCATGTCCTGAATGTCAATGCTTCGGTCGGGAGCACGTCCAACGGTTCCGACGGATACATCACGGTCACTGCGAATATGTCGGACGATTCGGGCAACACGGCGCAGAACCCGACGGGAACGGGGTTCCTGATCGCAAGCGCCGACAAGATACCCTCCTTCGTTGTAGTGCCGTACACGGCGCAAGACCCCGGTCAGCAGATGATCCCCATGGGATCGGTGAAACTGTCCGATGCCTTCGTGCTCCTGACCGGTTTCCAGGTGCAGTTCCCGGATAATGATGATCACGAGATCAGCAATATTGGTGCTGGCCCGAATACCTGGGTCTGCCAGAATGACGACACGGGCTCCAAGGTCGTGAGTTCCGGTGTCTGGGCCTGGATGGGCAACGACGATGGCGACACGCAGGACGCGTCGCTGAGCAGCGCCAGCGTCATCGCGGTTGGCATTCTTGACCAGTCCGAATAGCAACCCATCCTTGCTGGGGACCTTCCCATGTCAGACTCCACCTCTCAACTTCCGCCGATCCGTACCTTCCAGTTCGATACCAGCGCCGTTGCGTCGCTTGACAGCAATGTCAACCAGTTCCGCGGCGACATCAATCTGACGCAGGCATTGCTGGCGATGCCGGGTCGACTGAGTGGTGACGGGCTGGATATATCGGTGTCGTTGCTCTACCAGAGCAACGTCTATCGCGACGCGATGACATGGAACCGGGATGCGCCCACGAGCATAGCCGGACTGGGCTGGACCCTGCCTGCGACATTGATCGAGCTCGATGATGGCGGCGCCCCAACGCCAGGCACACGGCAATACACTTATGTGAGGGGGGGAATTCCCACCCCGCTTGCGCGGGAACCGGAAACCTCGAACCTTTTCGCGGTGGACGAGTTGCTCGCCAATGATCTTGAGGACGGCCAGCCCGTGCCGGCCGCCCTCCGCGCCGAATTTGTCCGTCGCGGCTTCAACCTGTCGTCGGCGACGATGGTCTACGCCACCTCCTCGACGGCATGGACCCTGTCCGATGACGACAACCAGCAGCTCTTTGACCTCGCGCTTGCCGACACTCAGCTTCAGGTCCTGGACGGAGGCGAGGCATACCAGCTGGTCAACTACGCATTCCGCAAGATCCTCTACTATCCACTTTATGAACGATGGGTCGTCGTCAACGAAGACGGCCACCGAATGTCCTTCGGGGGGCTCGAAGCACCAACGGCACAGGGTTACGCGACTTCAGTCGGTAACAGCATCGAGTGGGGCGTGCGCTGGTCCCTCGATGGCGAGGCGGCCTCCGCCATATGGGAAGGTGCGAGCGAGGTGACATCAGGCCAGTGCCAATATGCGCGGGTCTGGCATCTGGTCGGATGCTCGGTTCTCTGGGGCGATTCGATCGCATATGGCTACAATGAATGGGTGCGGGATTCGTCCACGGGGCTGATCCCGGACGTGGAGCAACCCGTGGGCGCCAGCGGCCTGCCCTACACCAAGGCCTGCTACCTAACCAGCATCACCGACGTGTTCGGCCGCAAGGCCGTCTTCCAGTATGGTGACAAGTTGTGGGACGATTCCACGCCCGAGAGCGCGCGGGAATATGCCGATCCGCACAAGCTCAAGCCGGACATGACGGCGAACGCATACCAGGATCGGTACGAAACGAAATTCCTCGAAGGCATCGCTGTGCAGGATGTCACCGGTGCACCGATGTTCAGCCTGGCGCTCGCCTATCTGCCGACCCAGCCCGCCGGCGGGGATGACAGCCCCGTCGCCAACGTAACCTCCTATGCCGGCAAGCTGTACGGCGACACCTGCAAGCGCTTCCTCACCGGCGTCACCTTCCAGAATGCTTCAGGAGAGGCCCTGCCCGGGCTCATCTTCGACTACTATTTCGATACCTCGCTGTCAGGATCGAGCCCGGGCGCTCTGAAATCCATCACCTATCCGCAAGGCGCGGTCGCCACCTATACCTATACGCAGCAGCAGCTCGCGGTCTGCGAGCGGATGGTAAGCGTCGGACCGCCTTCGGACGACTTCCAGGGTGCGGAGCCACGGGCCTTTTTCGGACCCGATTATGTCGTCACCACCTGGTACAATACGGGCGAGGGCAAGCTTTCATTGCAGGTCTACACGTGGCTTGGGCGCTGGATCGAATGGTCGCTGACCGATGATACCATTCTCTTCAGCAGTGCTGGCGGCCTCGACCTGACGACGCTTAACGTCGTCGCCAGCGAAAATTTCTTCGCGCTCTCCTTCACGAGCAGCAGCGAGACCGATCTATACGTCTTCCAGAAGGACGTGGCGCGGCCAGGCCAATGGGTGCCGGCCACGGTCGACGGCACCACAACAGCGCCCAACCAGCCGACGCGAAGCTACGCGCCTTCCGGCGGAACGGTGGATGTCATCGGAGGTAACACCTTCCTGCTCGTCGTCTGCATGGACCCCGATCATTCATCCTATGGCTACGATCGGCTGACTTGGCGCTGGACCACGGCAAGCTGGACGCTCGAATCCTTCACGCTGTCGCAGTATGCCTGGGCAACGGCGATGAACGAGTATCAGCTGATCCTGGACGAGACGGGAAAGGCGGAATTGTCCTTCCTGTCACCCGGCCTCGTCTGGAGCCAACCGGCGATCCTGACGCTGCCTGATTTCAGCGTCGTGTACTACGACCGGGTGACGTTGGTGCCGTCCGCCTCCTTCGTGGTGATGAGCAACCTGCAGACCGACAATTCCCAGTGGCGCGGCTACGAGCTCACCTTTCTTCAATGGGACGCGGCTTACGCCTTCCCCTCGACCGTGACGAGCTTCACCTTCAACGACCGCCTGGAAGCGAGCGGCAACTACAAGACGCCCTATATCCCCACCATTATCGACAACACGATGGTCGCGGTGGCCGCACATGTGTTGCGCTACAACGGTCAGACCTGGCTTGAGAATTCGCAGCTCGTGCCCGCCAGCCTGCCATCGGGATCGCAGCAGCGCTATGCCTACGGTCCGGACTACGCGATCCAGATCATGGTACCGGGCGGCGGCGTCGGAACCACCACGGCAAAGGTCCTGTCCTTCGATCCCGACGCGGACTCCTCGTCCTGGACGCGAAACCCCGTCACACCAGCGCAGGGGCTCTCGAACCCGCCCGGCTATTCGGCGACCGCCAATTGGCCGTCCGCCGGTGGCGGAGATTTCATGAACATTGGCCAATATCTTTATTTCCGTGGAGCAGCCACGAATTGGGATGACGTGCTGACCCAGTCTCCGAATGCGGACCTGCAGCAGCTGGTGAACCAGGCGCTCGGCTCCGCTGATGGCTATGTCCTGAATGCCGAGTCCGTTATCAACGAAGGGCCGACCTTCCTTGGCTATTACGTCTATGACATCGCGGATCCGACAAACGATCAGGCCGCGGTGCTGGTGCTCAAGAATGGCGGCGTCTACGGTGCGGCCCAGACGCTGTCGTCGGAACGCATCTACACGCCTGCCGAAAGCGTCCCGACCGCACCCGGACAGACGCCGGGCGGACCGGAAGCGTTTGCCGCATATCCGAGCACGGATTCGGATTTCGACCACGCCTCGGCGATCCTCCTGCACCGCTATGCGGGCGACGCCATCGACGGAGTACTGACCCATTACGCGGTCACCGGCATCTCCATCTCCGACGGCTTCGGCGCAACCGCCGCGACGACCTATTTTCCCGATCCCGATCAGGCTGCCTGCGATCCGACAGGGCTCGTGGTCAAGTATTATGAGGTTACGACCTACCCCGGCACCGCGGATGCTTCGCAACCGACCTATGGCTCCAAGGTAACGCGGTATCTCAACGGTCTCGCCGTCGCCACCGGCGCAGACTACTACAACATGCTCGACGGCCTGCTGCAAAGCGCAGATACGCTCGACAGCCAGGGCAACTTGCTGGCCCAGACCGAGAATACATGGCAGGCTTACACCACTCGCGCCTCCGACCCCTCCGACCCGGAAGCGCTGCTGCTGAACCTGAAAGGCGCTTACGTTCTTCAGGTCCAGCAGACCAAGATGGAGGATGGCGTCACCAGTATGCAGACGACGGGCTACGTCCCCGACGGTCTCGCCGCGCCCTTTTCCGGTCAGCCGGTGTCGACACAGACGCTCGTCTATGGCGGCAGCGGCGTACAGGAAACCTTCACCACCGCCACGACCTACGGATACGAGATCGACGCAACGCTGCTTGCACAGCACATGCTGACCAAGGTGGCGCAATCTGCAACCAGTTGGGCCTCGGGCAATGCCGCCGCAGTGCCGGTCAAGGCAACGGCCATGACCTATGCCGGCTTCCCTAGCAGCTACGGGGAGGATGTGCTCGTCCCTGCGAAGGAGGCAACCTTTGCCTGGACGGGTACGGCGGCGATCGCTTTCCCATTTGAATCCTACAAGCCTGGCTCTGTTCCGGACGGATGGCTTCGCAACTCGCTGATCCAAGGACGCACGGCCTCGGGCCAGCTTACCGAGATGGCGGACGCCTGTGGCGTCATTCAATCGACGCTCTACGGCACAGCGCCGGAGCTTCCGATCGCGCGCATCACCAATGCCTCGCTCTCGCGTGGTGAATGTGCCTATCTCGGCTTCGAACCTTACGAGAGCAACGCGGCTTGGACTATGGAGGGCACGCAACTCGTCACGGGCGACGCGCATAGCGGAACGAACAGCCTAAGCCTGGTGGGCGGCGGGATAGCCATGCTTGCCACGACGCTGACCCCTGCGAACATCTCCCAGAACTACCTGCTCGGCTTCTGGTATAAGACGCCGTCCGGCTTCTCGCCAGGCACCGGCACCGGCTTCAGCGTGGTCGTCATGGTCGACGGCCTAGTGACGGAGGCACTCGGCGCCCCGTTCGACGATACCGGCGGCGCTTGGACATACCGGACGCTGGGTATCCCGCTCATCGCGGGGCAGAGGTCCATCGAGCTGATCATCCAGGCCACCAACACCGCTGCGGATGCGGTGCTCGTCGACGACGTTCTGGTAACGCCCCTGGCAAGCAAGGTCTCCGTGCGCGCCTATGATACGGCGACGCACCAGGTCACCGCGATGGTCGACTCGGCCGGACATACGCTGCGGTGCATCTACGACAGCTTCCAGCGGCTGGTGGCCAAGGTGGGACCTCAGGAGCAGGTCAAGGAACTCGTCCAGGTCTCCCTGTCGCGCGCGGGCAATGCCACCGATACGTTCGATGCCGGCAACCCCAACGCCAATCTGTCGCTGGAACCCGCTGATGGCGGCACGCTGGAGACCTTCTGCACAGGCGACGAATGGCAGGATCGCTGGCAGGCCAGCGCCACATCGACGAATTGGAGCGTCTCCGGCGGCGCGCTGTCGCATACGGCAAGTGTGGACGATACGCTTACCTGGCAAGGCTCTTCCCCCGCCACCTCGGCCCTTTATTTCGAGGTGCTCCCGCCCGCGACGATGGCCGGTCCACTGGCTGTCTCCTTCGCCCAGGGCTACCAGATCGCCTTCGATCCGGATGCCGGCTACAGCTTCATCGATCCGAACGGCAAAACGGTTCAGACGCCGTTGACAAGCCAGCCCCAGATGGCGACGGAATGGCTCACGGTCTTCGGTGATGGCCTCGTGCTGTTCTTCGGTGACGGTCAGCTCCTGTTCAGCGCCAGCGTTCCCCTCGACAGCATGTATCCGATCGCGATCTCGACCGGTCCGAACCTCCTCTCCTTCCGCAACCTGGCGATGGTCGCGGCGCCACGGGTATCGCTCTCCTACACCGACGCCTCCGGACAGGACCGCCAGAAGCAACAGCTTCTCGGTCAGGATGCCGCCATCTCTGCCACCATTCACGATCCGCTCGGCCGAACCGTGGCGGTCACCCGCATGGCCCCGGCCAGCTTCGGTGCGGACGCAGCATTGCCGATACTAAGCTATCATCCGGACTTCGTCGACGTATCGGGCTTCCTCGCCGCAATGGACGGAAGCTGGGAGATGACCGGGGACCTGGCCGACTACTATGCCGGCCAGTCCGACGGGACCGTGCCACGCTCGGACGACGAGGGCTACCCGTATTTCGGCTACTTACTCGAAGCCTCGCCTCGAAAGCGACGCCTGGAGCAGGGACAGCCCGGCAAGGCCTACGCGATCCACGACATCGACAGCACGGCGCCGGCAGATCGCCAGACAACGCAGTTCCTTTACGGACCGAATAACAGTTCGGCCTTCGATCTGCCGCAGGGAGACTATGTCGCCAACACGCTGATCAGCCCACTGAAGACGCAATCGCTTACCCTGCGCGACACGATGGGCCGCAAGCTTGCCTCTTCGCTCACGGATATCGCCGGCGAAGTCGCGGGGCAAGGGCAAGCCATCGCCACCTTCGCCGATGCCGCAGGGGCAGCAGCGGCCACCCTGCAGACCCGCCAGCCGAATTTCTACACCAAGACGCCGCAGTCGGACCCTTCATCCTTCGTAAAGTCGCTGGTACAGGACCCACTGGGGCGCACCCTGCAGACCACCGACCCGGACACAGGCACCAGCCAGTTCCTCTATGATCCGTCGTCGCGTCTTCGCTTCGTGAACACAGCGCTCGAGGATGGCGAGGCATGGTTTGCCTACTACAAGTACGACGCGCTCGGCCGTGTGCTCGAGGAAGGAACGGTTCAGCAGGCCTGGGATGCGGCGCAACTCGCCACGCTCGCTGGACAGGCTGCCTGGCCGGATGACACCGTCGCGCATACCGTCGTGCGGACCCATGGCTATGATGGGGATGGCAGCGATCCGAACGCGATCGGCAAGGAAATATTGATCGTGACGGTCAACCAGGCGCCTGCCCTGGTCCCCTCGGCCGATGCCGTGACCACGACCGAGTCATTGGCCTATAACGGCGACGGAAATCTCGCCAGCATCACGCTGCAGCTTCCCTCGACGCTTGGCACCTCGGCTGCGACCGTGTCCTACACCTACAACAATCTGAAGCAGATCACTCAAGTGAGCTATCCGGACGGCTCGCCTGTCGCAACTGTCCTTTACAGCTATGACGACCGGGGCCGCGTGACCGGCATCGGTACCTCGGTGAGCACTCCGACGGATATCGCCGCCTACACCTACAACTCAGATGGTGATGTCGAGACGGAGACGCTGAACCAGGGGTTACTGACCGGCGCTTATCAGTATGCGTCTCCGGGCTGGCTCACCGGGTATACTGTGACGCCGAGCGGCACGACAGATGCCTGCTTCACTCTGGGGCTAGGTTACGACGCGGATGGCCGGATCGAGAGCCGCGACCTGTCGTACAGCTTCGGCTCGGATTCGGACAGCACGCAGGTCGCCTATGCCTATGACGGTCAGATGCGCCTGGCGAGCGCAACCGTGACAGGAGACACACAGGGCAACGAGTCCGTCGGACTATATGATGCCAACGGCAATATCTGGAAGCTCACCCAAGACGGCGTGGAATACGATTTTACCTGCGCCCCGGGCTCGAACCGGCCGAGCACGCTGGCGACCGGCAGCGCCGATCCCGATCCCATTTCCTTGCAGTTCAGCGCCGATGGCCGATTGACGCAAGCGGGGGGCCTGGCGCTCGAATATGACCCGTGCCTGAAACTGGCGACCGGACTGACGGTCACCTCGGGGGATGACGTGACGCAGCTTCGGCTTGCCTATGGCGGCAAGGGGCAGCGGATAATGAAGCAGGTCAGCGGCAATACGTCTTCCACCACGGTATATCTCTGGGGCGCTGCGGCCCAGCCGCTATGCAGCCTTTCCGACGGGACATGGACGGCCTACATCCAGGGGCCCACGGGCCTGGTGGCCGTTGTCAGCGATGCACGCTATTTCCCGCTAAAGGATCACGCGCAGACCGTCTGGGCCGTGGTCGACGATCAGAATGCGTTGGTGGCCCGGTACAGCTACGCGCCTTTCGGCGAGGTGCTCAGCATCTCGGGTTCCCTTCCGCAAATCGTCCCATTCCGTTTCATGGGAAAGGCACTCGACACGGAAACCGGCCTCTACGATTTCGGGGCGAGGCTCTACCATCCCCTCCTGCGTCGCTTCTGCTCTCCCGACGTCGCGGGGCAAGGTGCAAGCCCCTACGGTTTCGCCGGCAACAACCCGATCATGATGATCGACCCCACCGGCAATACCTCGACCTGGGCGCGCGTCGGCATCGGGGCGGGAATGGCAGCACTTGCCGTCACCGGCTTCGCCCTCAGCTTTTTCACATTCGGCCTTTCCGACGTGCTGGCTGCCATCGGCGATGCTGTCGGCTCCGCGATTGGCTCGATATCGAGCGCGCTGACTGGCGGCTCCGAAGTCGTGGCCGCCGGCGCTTCGGTCGGAGCCCAAGGCCTTTCACAGACGGCGGTGCTGACCGAGCTGTCGACCACGGTCGCGCTGCCTGAAGGCGTTGGCGCTGCCGGCATCGAGGGAACCGTCAATGCCGTTGGAAACTTCCTGCAGCAGGTCGTGACGAACACCGCCTTCGGCGTCGGCTCCTCCGGGCTGCAATATGATATCAGTCCGGGTGCCCAATTCTCGGGACAAGGGTTCCGCGATGCGCTTCTGTCCGGCGCCTGGAGCGGGCTGCTCTACGGCATCGGTTCCGGCGTGGCCGGGCTCGAGGCCGAAGCCGTCAGCAAGGCATGGGGTGACGTCGCCGAAAAGGCGGGACTGAACGCAGCAAGCAAGATTGCGGGCAAGGCGGCATTCAAGGTTGCTCTCAACGTGGCGATGGGTAGCTCCACCAACGCCATCGCCCAGATCATGACGAACCTGATGACCCATCAGTCCTGGAACCAGGGCCTTGCGCTCGCGGCGAAAGTGGGAGTGGCCGGCGGAGTGCCCTTCGGGGTGGGCGACGTCCTGCTGAACGATGCCAAGAACTGGGCAACGGAGTTCGCTACGTCTTTCGGCAGCGAAGGTCAAAGTCGCGTAGCGACGGCGATCCGAGGCGTGGATCAGGCGCTAAAGGCCGCGAAGTCGAACACGGCCGTGTGCCTGTACGGTATCACCGGCTATACGCTAGCGGGGGGATATGTCATCTGGGGAGCAACGAACCAGGGCAAATAGCCTGCAAGAGGATGCACTCTTACTACCCTACCACCATGCGGCTCGATCAGCCCGACTTCCTAGCGTATCAAATCTCTGCTGTAGTGCAATTGTGAGAATGATGGCACAGTAGATTGGAACCTTCGAGCCGTGGCTTCACCGAGGGAAGGCCACCCTAATTGGAACTGAACTATCAATCTTGCCATTGGATAGCCGAAGCTCTTGAAGGGATCTGAACCCGAAACCAGCAACCTTCCAATAAGCTATCTAGCTGTTTCCCCGAAAGAATGTTCTTAGAATTAAACGAACCGCGTGGTCGTCAAGAGAGGGGAGCAGAGCTGCCGGCGACGCTGACTTGGTGGAATGGCTTCCATTGGGATTGTGCAGTTGTTGCGGCTCATGGCGCGTTCGCCCGCCGCCAACCGTTCAACTTTTTACCCTTATTTATCCCGGGTTCGAAGACCGGCGATGCTAGTCCTTTTTCCAGAGGCGCTGATGTGGATCGGCACCCAATCCGGAAGGGAAAGCATCATGAAAAAGTATCTTCTTGCCACTGTCGCACTTCTTATGGCGATCACGCCCGCTGCAGCTGAAGCCCGCTGCCTGCCGGCCAGCACAGTCATCGCCGCGAATGCGGTTCCCGTCATTCAATACAAAAATACTATGATCGATGGCGTGAATGTCTTCTACCGTGAAGCCGGCCCCAAGGACGCACCAGTCCTCCTGCTCCTGCACGGATTTCCGACCTCTTCGCACATGTTCCGCAACCTTATTCCGCTGCTGGCCGACCGCTACCGGGTAATTGCCCCCGATTATCCCGGCTATGGCCAGAGTGATGCTCCTGACCACACCAAGTTTTCCTACACATTCCAGAATGTGACCAACATCGTCGACAAGCTGGCCGAAAAGGTCGGAGCCGACCGCTACAGCATGTATGTCATGGATTACGGCGCACCGATCGGATACCGGCTTGCGCTCAAGCATCCCGAGCGGGTCGAAACGCTCATCGTACAGAACGGCAACGCCTATACCGAAGGTCTCGCCGCATTCTGGGACCCGATTAAGGCCTACTGGGCCGAGAAGACCCCGGCGCGTCGCGAAGCACTCGCCGGCCTGGTCACGCTCGAAACAACGAAGTTTCAGTACACCGACGGCATGGGCGATGTCATGCATATTAGCCCCGACAACTGGGTCGTCGATCAGGCCTTGCTCGATCGACCGGGCAACAAGGACATTCAGCTGGATATGCTGGGCGACTACGGGAGCAACGTACCGCTTTACCCGCAGTTTCAGGCCTTCTTCCGCGAAAAGCAGCCGCCGACTCTGATCGTGTGGGGCAAGAATGATAAGATCTTCCCCGAATCCGGCGCCCATCCCTATCTTCGCGATCTTCCGAAGGCCGAGATGCACATTCTGGATAGCGGCCATTTTGCTCTCGAGGACAAGCTCGACGTCATGGCGCCCCTGATCCGCGATTTCCTCGACCGCAAGGTTTGCAACTAGACCAAAACCTATCCATTCCGCGGGGCTAGCGGCGCCGCGGCCACCCTCCTCAAAGGAAAGATCATGTCCAATCTCATTTCAGGCACCCAGGCAACTGGGTCGCCATCCCTTTCGATCGTCCTCGTGCATGGCGCTTTTGTTGATGACTCCGGATGGCAACAAGTATATGGCGAACTTGTTGACCGCGGGTTCGAGGTGCTTGTCGCTCAACACCCGACGACCTCACTCGAAGGTGACGTTGCGGTCACCGAACGCCTGATCGCTGCGGCTCGCCACCCGGTCCTCCTTGTGGGCCACAGCTACGGCGGAGCGGTCATTACGGAAGCGGGTGCCAACCCCAAGGTCCAGGCGCTGACTTATATTGCGGCTTTCGTGCCTGAAGTCGGCGAGTCCGTCGCGGCGCTGAACGAAACTCCGGAAGAGCCCGGCGAGGCGAAGGCACCGTTGCTGCCGCCACAGGATGGTTATCTTGTTGTGGACCCGGCCCGCTTTCCGGACGCTTTCGCAGCCGACGTCGACCCCGCGATCACGCGCTTCATGGCGGCAGCGCAGTTACCCTGGGGCCTTGCCGCGGTGATTGCGCCGCTCACTCATGCCGCATGGAAGACCAAACGCAGCTTCTATCTCGTGGCATCCGCCGACAGGATGGTGCCGCCCAGTGCGCAGCGTCGCATGGCCGGGCGCGCGGGAGCAGCGATTACCGAAATCGACAGCAGTCACGCCGCGATGCTGTCGCACCCGCGGGACGTCGCCAAGTTCATCGAAGCCGCTGCCTCTGTCTCAACCCCGACCGAAGGTGCCGGACAATGACCCGGCCCGTCACCTATCACCGAACAACCATCATTGACGGCGTAAAAATATTCTATCGCGAGGCCGGAGAACGGGGCGCACCTGTCGTGATGTTGCTGCACGGCTTTCCAAGCTCCTCGCACATGTACCGCAACCTCATTCCAGCGCTCGCCGATCGCTATCACGTGATTGCGCCCGACCTTCCCGGGTTCGGTCTGTCGGAAATGCCTTCTTCGGATGACTTCGAATATGGCTTTGCCACTTTTGCGTCCATCATCGCCAATCTTCTCGAACAGCTGGGTGCCGAACGCTACGCGCTCTACGTCATGGATTACGGGGCGCCAACCGGGTTTCGCCTGGCGCTCGCGCGCCCCGACCGGGTGACGGCTCTGATCGTCCAGAACGGCAACGCCTATGAAGACGGCATGGGGGATTTCTGGGCACCTACGCGCGCTTACTGGGCCGACAACGGTGCGAAGAACCGCGACGCGCTGCGACCTTTTCTGTCGCTCGATGGAACGCGCTTTCAATATCTCAGTGGGTCAAAAGACGAGGCGCGGATCGATCCCGCGGCTTGGCTATATGACCAGCTCTTTCTCGACCGTCCGGGCAGCGTCGAAATCCAGCTGGACATCATCTACGACTATCGGACCAACGTCGTTCTCTACCCCGCGTTTCAGGACTATTTTCGCACGCATCGGCCGCCAGCCCTGATCCTGTGGGGCGAGAATGATCCGATCTTTCTGCCTGAAGGTGCACGCGCGTATCTCCGCGACGTTCCCGACGCCGAACTTCATTTCTTCGACACCGGACATTTCGCCCTCGAGGACAAGGCGGACGAAATGATCCCGGTCATGCGGGACTTCCTCGCCCGAAACCTGAGCCTCTAACTGAAACCCCAAAAAGGATATCGACCATGTACAACAGCAAATCCAAGTCGAGCGTACTTCCGACCGGTGGTGGCGCGGCCCTCATCGATCCCTCCGACGCTCTGATCCTGCTTCTCGATCACCAGTCGGGACTGTTCCAGACCGTCAAGGACATACCGGTCGCCGATCTGCGCCGGAATGTGGGAATCATCGCCAGGCTCTCCACACTCCTGAACATCCCGGTCATCACGACCGCCTCGGAACCTGCCGGCACCAATGGCCCGCTGATGCCCGAGATCCATGAGTTGGCTCCGCACGCTGTCTATGTACCGTGCAAGGGCGAAGTCAACGCATGGGACAATGACGATTTCGTCGCAACGGTTCGCTCGACCGACCGCAATACTCTCATCATGGCAGGCGTCTGGACCAGCGTCTGCGTGATGTTTCCGGCGCTCGACGCCCGCACCGCCGGCTACGACGTCTATGCGGTCCTCGATGCGTCGGGGGATCCGAGTGAAATGGCCTCGCGCATTTCACTTGCCCGTTTCGTGCAGGGCGGCGTCAAGCCGACATCGACCAACGCATTGCTGTCCGAGCTTCACCGCACCTGGGCGCGGCCTGAGGCTGCCGAGCTCGGCAAGCTTTATGGACTTTCCGCGCCCAACTATGCTGCGGTGGCCGAAAGCTATGCACGCGCTCAGCAGGCCGCACTAGAGAGAATGTAGCACCTCTGTTCGCATGCCCTGCGAACTGATCAAATTTTAGGGAGATACGATATGTCTTACGGCTTCATGGATATTGCGATCACACCAGCGGTTCGCAGGGCGCAGGCGGAAATGGGAGCGGATCATATCTGGTCCGACTTCAAGGGGCACCGCGAATTTAACCGGTTCTCAGCGAGAGAGGCCGCGTTCATCGCAGAGCGCGACAGCTTCTATATCGCCTCGGTTTCGGAGACGGGTTGGCCTTATGTCCAGCATCGCGGTGGGCCTGCGGGCTTTTTGAAAGTCCTCGACGATCGCACACTCGCCTTCCTCGACTACCGCGGCAATCGCCAATATATCAGCATCGGCAATCTGGCCGAGAACGACAGGACATGCCTGTTTCTAATCGACTATCCCGCACGGACCCGCCTGAAGATCTATGCCCGCGCCGAAAAGCTGACGCTCGACGCGGATCCGGCGCTTACGGAGAGAGTCAAGGATGGTGATTATGGCGCCCAGGCTGAGCGCATCTTCAGACTGAAGCTCGAGGCGTTCGACTGGAACTGTCCGCAGCATATCGTGCCGCGGTATACCGAGGCCCAATTTTTGGCGGCCTCGCGACACCTTCTCGACAGGGTCAGTCAGCTTGAGCAGGAAAATGCATCGCTCCGGTCGCAGATCGGCCCGCAACGAGAGGATTGAGCGGGCACCCACGAACCCGAGAAGGTGCGAAGGTCAACCTCGGTCCGTTGCATCCATGGCAAATTGGGTCCGCCTGGTCGCGCCCCCTGCGCCGATAGTGCGTGCGCAATCCAGTGACGTCTGGAAATAGCGCATCGCCTTGTCGGGCTGCCTGCGTCCGGCTGCAATCATTCCCGCAACGCGCCAAAGATCCGGATGCCACCAACGCTCTTCACGTATGCCGGTTTCTGCAAGCACGGCACGCAGGCACTCCTGCGCAAGCTGAATTTCCCCCGCAGCAATATAGGCCTCCGCCAGGAGGCTTCGGTAGAATGGGACACGCGTTCGCCAGCGTCCCCGAAGCAATCCGGTGATGCTGTCCTGCATCAAGGTCAAACCGGCTGTGTCACCACGAGCCGACTGGATGGCACCGGCGAAAAACGTGGCAGTCCCCTCGTAAATGCCGACGCTTTCGCGGCGGCTGACATCAGCCAGCTGCCGCTGAAGCTGCGAGGCGGTTTCGAGATTGCCGTTCACGAAAGCGATCGGCAGGCCGGCCAATGAAATTGCATTGCCGAGGGATATCATGTGATCAAGATCGACGGCACGATCGATGGCATGACTGGCCAGATCGGCGGCACGATCAGGGTCACCCTGCAACCAGGACAGAAATGCTTGGGACAGGCGTATGCCAGCTGGCAAGTCGACCTGGAAGCGCGAGAGCCCGTGGCCTTCTTCCAGGTGACCCCAATCACTCATCAGCGCGTCCAGGTGAGCCGATGCCGTATTGAGCTCCCCTGCATAGATCTGGATATGCGCCAACAGCCGTTTGCCGTCGGGCGCAGTCGTCCAGTCCAGCCCCCTTGCTGCAGCAAACTCGTTCATGCTGCGTAACGCCGTGCGCGGCCGGCCGGAATAAGCAAGAAAAACGGCCTGTCCGCAAACCGAGCGTATTTGCAATTCGGCATCGTGCGATCGGCCCGCATGAAGGATACTTTCGCGCCAGGCCTCATGGGTTTGCGGGTGCATGTGGCGCGCCAGCGTCATGGCCCAGGCCCGCGCCGTTGAAAGCTTTGCTCGTCCCAAAGGCGCAAGCCCTGCCAGTGCCGCGCTGTTTGAGCTTGCAAGCTCGATTGCCTCCAGCATTTCCCTGAACGCCGACAGTTCTTGCCACAGCGGCAACGCAGCGACCACCAGTTCGACACCCAAGACAGCATCACCCGCAGGATCGAACGCCCAGGAGATCGCGGCACGGACGTCATCGATCTGCTTGCGATATTTCCCGAGCCATTCGCGAGACGTCTGCGACGACCATTCCCGCTCGGCGATCTGCAGCTTGTCCCGCGTTCGAACGGCAAATTGCCGTCTTGCCTTCTCTCTGTAGAGCGAACCCAACAGGCGCCGCGCGGCGTAGGTACCCGTGCTTTCGGCAAGCCTGTAATGCACGGTCCCGCCGTTGTATTCGGCGGAGACCAACGACTTTGCCACGAGCTGCGACAGTGCATCTCGCCCAGTCATCGGCTCAAGGGCGCCGGCGGGATACATTGCCTCCACGTCGTCGGCGTTGAAACGGCCTGAAAACACCGAAAGCAGACCGAGCAAGACGGCCTCGCGGTCAGGAAGAAGTCGATAGCTCCAGTCGAGGGTCGCCTCCAGGGATTGGTGGCGCAAGGGCGCATCCCTTGCGCCCCGGTTCATCGTATCAAAGCCATCCTTGAAGAGATCATCGAGCGCCGCGCCCGCAAGAACGCTGGCTGTGCCGGCCGCTAGTTCTATCGCGAGTGCCAGTCCGCCCAGCCGCGTACAGATCGAGACGACACTGCGGACATACTCGTCGGTGGGCTCGGCATCCGCTGAGCCCCGCGCCTTTGACATGAATAGCTGGATGGCCGGAAACTGCAGCGCATCGCTGGTGGAAAGCGCCGTCGTTTCGTCCGGATAAGCGAGCCCGGAGAGGAAATGGATCTGCTCGTGCCGCGTCCGCAATGGCTCGCGGCTGGTCGCGATGATACGGGCCGCAGGAACCTCTGATGATATCCGCTCGACCACAGTCGCTGCCATCGCAATGACATGCTCGCAATTATCGATGATGAGAAGCAGCTTGTTGCTGCGAAGGACGTCAATTACGCCCGCGATCGGATCGTCAAATCCGAGCGAAACGCCAAGAGCGGACGCGATCGCCGGCACCACAAACCGCGGGTTGCTGAGGGTAGACAGATCCGCAAAGGCAATGGCTTCGTCTGCCCCACAGGATCGCTCGGCAACCGTGACCGCAAGAGAGGTTTTTCCCGCGCCGCCTGGCCCAACGATAGTGAGGTAGCCCGGTTGATCGAGCGTCCCGGAGATCTGCCGGATCGCGTCATCGCGGCCGAGGAGTGGCCGTACCTGAGGTGCGGCGATATGATGGCTTGCGCCTGAAACCACTTGCCGTGCCGGCACCGGAAGATCGCTTTCCAAGGCGGCAACGAACTTGTAGCCTCGCCCGGCAATGGTTGCGATGTACTCCATGGAAGGATCAAGCTCGGCCAGCGCGCGTCTAAGGTTGCCGACATTGACCTTCAAGTTATGGTCGTGGACGATATAGTCCGGCCATACATGCGAAAACAGATCTGCTTTGCTGACGACCTCGCCCGCCCGCGCCACGAGCAGGGTCAGAATGTCGAAACCTCGCCCACCGAGGCTAACGGGCTGCCCCTTGTACAGGAGGGCTTGAGCCTCTGGCAGAAAACGGAAATCTCCGAACTGGAAAGCGGTTCGCTTCGACAATGCCTGAAACCTGCGATCGTGTGACACTTCTGCTCTCACAATTCATAAGATATCGACGCTACACCGCACTGGTCAGTTTGCAAGGCGTATAGAGGCATCGTTGCACCGCACGTTGGCTTAACATGATGGGTAGCATGTCTCTTCGCAGATCCTTCAGGGTATGGGAAGATCGTCCGGCTCGCTGTACATCACCCCTCGTCGACGTCGGCGCACATCCCTTTCACCGGCATTTCCCATTCAGAAAGATGTCCAGGAATTCGCTGATGCGATTGCTCTGTTTTTAATCCAACAGTTCCTTTATCTGTTGTCAGCGAAGTTTATGCCTTTGGAGTACGTTCGTGGATTCTTTTTCTTCTGATCAGCCCTGCCCTACGCAGGAAGATGCCATTGAGGCCAAGGCTTTCATTGATCTGCACAGGGCCGCCCGCGGCCGATTGGCAGACGACGAGCAATTTGAATGCGTTTCGATGAATGGCGGATGCGCGATCTCACTTCCTAGCGCGCCGGCGATCGGCCTCAACCGCATCCTTGGCCTCACCAGAAGTGAAGACCTCGACAAAGCCTATACCTGGATGAAAGGAAAGACGGGGAACAGGTTCTTGCAGGTCAATACCGACACCGCATCTGACGAGCTGAAACAGTGGATCCGATCGAAAGGGTTGGTTCCTTATGGTCCGGGGTGGGCGAAGCTGTCGCGATCTGCGGACGCGGTCTCTCCTCCTTCCCTTGACGCCGTGAAAACACGAAAAGTTAGGCCCGACGAAGCGGAGGTATTCGGCGCCATGATGTGTGCCGGTTTTGGCTTTCCGGGAAGCCTCACGGGTCTCTGGGCAGCAATCGTCGGGCGCGACGGGTGGTCCTGTTTCTATGCGCTGGACGGAGACACGCCAGTGGGAACAGGCGCAATGTTCGCTTCAGGATCTTTCGCCTGGCTCGGCGGTGGAACGACCGTGCCAAGCTTTCGAAACCGCGGTGCGCAGAAAGCTTTGATTCAAGCTCGCTTAGAAGACGGCGCAGCCCGTGGCGTGTCCACTTTCGTGGTCGAGACCGAAGTGCCATCGGCCGAAAAGGCGAGCATCTCGAACGCCAATCTGGCGAAAATGGGCTTCCTGCATGTCTATAATCGCAGCAACTTTATTGTATGACGGCTGGTGTTGAGAGAGACCGATGTTCCTGCAGTGGCGATTTAATTTGCTTCGGGAGCTTAAGGCGACGGACTTCAAGTTCACCTTCTCGCCTTGAGCGGATGTGAACCGGCGACGCGTTATCCAGATGCGCTAAGTGCTTGATAAACCAGACTTCAGGGTATGACGCCAATTTATGGAATATGCTGATGCTGCCGCCCATCTTGAAGAGATAGGCGGCAGAGGCGAATGGATAGATCGTTGGGGGTAAGTCCTCCTTCGCCTCGTTGTCCGACCGGCAGGGCGTCGAATTACGATGGTCTGCGCTTACCAAACCCGAATGTCTTTCGCAAGCTGCTGTCGACTGCGTTCGTCGGCATAAACCTGCGCAGCCGGCTTAAAAGCTTCGCGTTGCCGCCGGCGGGTTGACGCATTCGGTACGGACCGTTGATGGCGGCCAGGATTTTCGCGGCCACGACCTGTGGTGAGGGCGCTGATTTGATCTGCGCCTGAACCGTCTCGATGGTCGCGTAGGCCTGCTTTTCGTAGACACCCAAAGGGGCCTCGGTATGGGCCGCGTTTACGTCGAGCTTGGTGTTGGTGAAGGTGGGTTCGAGCAGGATGGCCCTGACGTTGAACTCGCGGATTTCGTGGTCCAGCGACTCCGACAGTCCCTCAAGCGCATGCTTGCTGCTGGCATAGAGTCCCATGAACGGCGCAGGCAGGAAGCCCAAGACCGAGCTGACATTGATGATGAGCCCGCTCCGGGCGGCTCTCATGGATGGCAGAGCGGCACGTATCATGCGCAACGGGCCGAACACGTTGGTATCGAATACTCTTTGCGCTTCCGCCGTTGAGGTGTTCTCAACGGGGCCGACCAGCGAAACGCCGGCATTGTTGATCAGAATGTCGATCTTACCTGCTTCGGCTAGAACCCATTCCACAAAGTTCGTAACCGATGTGTCATCGTTGACGTCAACGGCTCCGAAGCGCACGCCGGGGATTGAATTGGCGCGGTTCGGGTTGCGTACGCCCCCAAACACCTTGAAGCCATTTTGTGCGAGAAGGCGTGCTGTGGCCTCGCCTATTCCGGATGATGCGCCGGTGATAACAACGACTTTCTGATTGGACATGCATGCTCCTGAGGTTTGTGCGAACGAGTGCTGGGAAGCTTTCAGCAGAATCGGATTTTTGTTCCTTTGCAGGTGGAATTCCGCATTTTGCTTCGCACAACACTCCGTTAGATTTCGATCGTAATCTAACTCTATTTTGGATGTCGATCAACATATAAAATGAACGCTCGGGCTGTTTTGGAGCATTTTCATTGAGGTGACGCTGTTGCGGATGCCGGGTCCGCCTGCAACGGCCGAGATACGTGGGCAGGACTGCTGCGCAGTCGATTGATGACAGCCGCAGCATTGCCAGCGTGCTTAGCGCGACCACGTCGGATTGTGTTCGAAGCCGCGACGTGTGCGGCACGCTATGATGAACGATAGACGATCGAGCAAACGAGGAGCGGTTTTTGCCTGACGCTACCCTAATCTGTGATCGCCTCGCCTTGACACACCGGCTCCTCGGCTTCGTCTTAACCGAGCTTAGCATGGAAGTGCGACGCAACCCGGTCAGCAGCCTGGCGCACTGTCTCGGCTTGGTCGTAAAAGTCATAGTGTTTTCCCTCTGTCCAATGTAATTCTTTCGGACCCGCCAAAAGGCCGTACATTTTGCGAGCCTGATCAGGGAACGCTGCGCCATCTGAGTGAACTACGAGAGTTGGTGCCGTAACATGGGGAGCCTGCGCCAAAGGATCAAACGCGAGCCAAGGCTCCCACGCCATAACTGCAAACTCGTTGCGCCAGGGACGAACGCTCCCGCCGCGTGACTGACCCATATAGTATTCATTGGGGCCGGAGCTCACCGCAGTTTTGTCGTTCGGCATATAGGCGAAGACCGTTTGGATTATCCCTTTGTCGTCATAGCGCTTACGCGCCTCTCGACTAGCCGCGATCCGGCTGTCGATACCTTCTTGGCCGCCGAACATCTTCAACACTAGTTCCGGGTCGGAGAAAAAGCCTGCAACGATGGCTAGCGCGCCCATATTCGGATCTTTCGCAGCCGTGTAAAGAGCCGTGCCGCCGGACGTACAAATTCCGAGGATACCGGTCCCGGCGACGTCGCTACGTTTCTTCAGGTACCGCAAGGCGGCCGACAAGTCCTCTGCCTTTGAAGCTTGGTCCTCGAACTGGCGCATCGCACCGCTACTCTCGCCGTAATTGCGATAGTCAATTGCGAGCGCAATTATGCCGCGTCGGGCAAGCTCGCCGGCATAATTTCCGCCCATCTGCTCCTTCACCGAGGTTAGCGATCCGCCGACCGCGACGGCTGGATAGCGGCGCGACGGATCATGTCCCTCCGGAAGATAAAGATTGGCTACGATGAACCCGTCGCCGCTTTCAAAGCTGACTTTCTGCGGCACTGGTTGGCTTCGTTCGGTCAGTGTCTGTGCCATGGTATTTTTCCCTGCGCTGAAGAGAACGGCGGTCGCCCCGATAGCGAGACCGAGCCTCCGGCGCGTGATCGATGTAATGGGCATTGGGGGCCACTCCTCACTAAGCTTCTGAAGATATTTGGTGGAATTCAATTTGATAATCTGCAAAAAACTAAATGGGTTTATAAGGTAGATTTGATAATGCGAGCGGACCTACTGGATGGAATAGTCGTCTTCACCCGTGTCGCTGAACGACGCAGTTTTACCGCGGCTGCGCTCGAACTCGGCGTGACTCCTGCTGCAATCAGTTGGACTGTCAAGCAACTGGAAACGCGTGTGGGCGCACCGCTGTTCACCCGCACAACGCGTTCGGTTGGCCTTACCGAAGCGGGACAACTCTTTTTGGAGCAAGCCACGGCGGGCATCGCATATGTTGAAGCTGCATATGAGGCGGCTCAACGGCTCAGTGATAACCCAAGAGGGCTGCTGCGCTTGAGCGTTCCTTATGTGGCGCAGACGCTTATCGAACCCAAACTCAAGGGATTTACCGACGCCTACCCGGACATCGAACTCGAACTGGCCTTTGAGGACCGTTTTGTCGACGTCGCCGGAGAAGGCTACGATGCCGGCATCAGGATCGGGGAGATGATCGCGCAGGATATGGTGGCCGTAAGGCTAACCCCAGCTTCTCCGAGGGTTGTCGTGGGATCACCTGCTTACTTTGCAGAGCGCGGGAAGCCTGTGCGGCCGGAAGAGCTTGAGCATCATGCCTGTATCAACATTCGGCTCGCTGGAGGCGCGGTCTACCGCTGGGATTTTGTAGAGCGCACCGAGGAGAATGGGACCCGAGCCTTCGCAATGAACGTGGAGGGGCCTCTAACAGTGAATGGACCTGCAGCTTCCCTCTCGGCCGCGCAGGCAGGCGTAGGGCTAGCCTACAATATCGCGGCTGTCGTCGAGCCGCTGATCCGCCAGGGTCTCCTTGAAACCTGCCTCGAAACTTTCATGCCCACGAGTCCTGGTTTTTTCATCTATTTTCCGGACCGAAAACAAGCACTTCCAAAATTACGAGCGTTCGTAGATTACTGGCACCGATATCATTCTTCTCAAGCCAACTCGTTCTGACCGCAGTAAGTTCGCCGGCCAGAAAGCAAAATCCGAATCCGTCCCTACGTGATCAAGGTGTAAGGAGAACAGCGCTTACGGAAAAGTGGCTTAGGTGGTCGGGGTCGCTATCCGCTGTCGCCGCTAGCGTTGCCTCCGAAGCCTCGGTGCCCCGCCGGTCAGATTTGCCGAGCGCCCGCATGATAAAACGAATTTGGGCGTTGACCGACACAGCAATCTCGTCTTCCTCCTGGAAGCATTGCGCGACCAGGACAGGGTGGGAAAACGGCAGGAACGCCGTGACCACTCTTTGTGCGGCAGCGGCGGCGTTTTCAACTTCGAATTCACCCGATCGTAGACCCTGACGGATAATCGCTTCCAGGACCGCCCGGATTCGCTCACTATGCGCATTCATCGTTGCCCAATTTTCGTTCGTAGCAGCGACAAACAGCTCGTGAACGGGTCTTTCTTCGACCAGCGTCCGCCTGCTGTGCCGATGAAGGACGTTCAAAAATTCAACGAGCTTTTTGCTCGCTGTCGCGTCTGTCCGTACGATCGAAAAAGCACGTTCAGTCAGCCCATTCACGATACGCCCACACACAGCATTGTCGATCGCGGCCCTTGTAGGAAAAAAGCGGTACACGTTCGCTCGACTTGTACCCAGGTCCGACGCTATGTCAGCAATCGTTGTCTTGCGACGACCGATACGGCGAATGTGTTTTTCCGCAATATCCAGGATCCGGTTACGTGCTTGCTCTAAAATTGCGTCACTGGAATCTGGGGAATGAGACCCCCTTTCCTCGGATTCCGGTTCCTGTCGATCGGACGCCCAATAGGCGTCCGACACCGTCGATGCTGAATCCTTCGTTTTCTCCTTCGCGCTAGAAACAGTCACGTCAGTACACATCCGAAACATGATCTCACTCCGCAGCCATGGCACGTTGGAGTTCTGGAGCATTTTGCTCCGTAAGGTGTGTGTCTCCCTTAGTCGGCTTGATGCGGAACCATGTGGCATAGAGAGCAGGAAGGAACAGCAGGATCATTACGGTCCCGACCGCCGTACCGCCGATCAGCGTGTAGGCCATCGACCCCCAGAACACCGAATGGGTAAGAGGAATAAAGGCAAGAACGGCCGCAAGGGCTGTCAGCATGACCGGGCGGGTCCGCTGCACCGTCGCCTCGATGACGGCATGATAGTCGTCGAGACCGGCTGCCTTGTTCTCCTTGATCTGCTCGGTCAGGATCAAGGTGTTGCGCATGAGGATTCCCGCCAGCCCGATCAATCCGAGAATGGCGTTGAAGCCGAACGGCTGATGGAAAAGGAGCAGGACCGGAACCACGCCCGCAAGGCCGAGCGGTCCCGTCAGCATGACCATGGTCATGGTCGACAGGCTGCGGACCTGCAAGACGACGACGATCAGCATCGCGGCAATCATCGCCGGGAAGATCTGGACGAGGGCGACATTGGCCTTCAAGGATTCCTCGATGTTTCCTCCCATCTCGATACGATATCCGGCTGGAAGCGAGGCGATCAGCGGCTGAAGCGCCTTCATCACCTGCTGCGAAACCTCCGGAGGCTGCGTTGCCTCGTTGATATCGGAGCGGACGGTAATGACAGGCGTCCGATCACGCCTTTTCAGGATCGGCTCTTCAAACCGGATTTCCGACTGGCCGATCTGGTCGAGCGGAACCTGCCTACCATCCCGGCTCATCAGCGAGAAATCTGCCAGTCTTGACGGATCGAGCCTGTTTTCGCCGGCACTGCGCGCAATGACAGGCACGTTGCGGATATTCTCGCGAACCTGCGTGATCGGAATGCCGCTCAGCAACAATTGCATCTGCTGGGCTGCTTCCGCCGGCGAGAGACCGATGAGGCTCAGCCGATCCTGGTCGGGAACGAAACGAAGCACCGGTGTGCGGTTGCCCCAGTCGCGGTTTGCCTGCCGGACATCCGGTATGCCCTTCATGATGTCGAGAGCCTTCTCCGAGATCTGATACAATTGCTTGGGATCAGGCCCCATGATGCGGAACTCGACCGGGAACGGCGTGTAGGGACCGAAGACGAGCTGCGTAACACGGACATAGGCTTCGGGAGCGAGCCCGTCCGAGACGGCCGCGCGGAGGCGATGCTTCAGGGCTTCGCGTGTCTCGGCGTCAGGGGTCAGCACGACGATCTTCGCAAAGGATGGATCCGGCAATTCCGGCGCCATGGCGAAGAAGAAGCGAGGAGCGCCCTGCCCGACATAGCTGGTGACGGTCTTTGCCTCAGGCTGCTTCTGCAGCCATCCTTCGAGCTTTTCAACTGTCGCCGTCGTCGTCTCGATGCTGGTGCCCTCGGGCAAGCGGACCTCGACCAACACTTCGGGGCGATCCGACGTCGGGAAGAACTGCTGCTTGACGGCTCCCATGCCAACGACGGAGATCCCCATGGTGATGCCGACCACCGCACATGTGACGAACTTATGCCGCACGACAAACTCGATCATCCCCCGAAGGCGACGATAGTTCGGCGTATCGTAGATGGCGTGATGACCGCCTTCGACCGGCTTGATCGCTGGCAGCATCTTGACGCCAAGATAGGGCGTGAAGACCACGGCGACGATCCACGAGACGATAAGGGCAAAGCCCACGACCCAGAAGATGTTTCCAGCATATTCGCCGGCGGTCGAGCGGGCGAAGCCAACCGGCATCAGCCCGATGATCGTCACCAGCGTACCGGACAACATGGGTGCCGCCGTGTGGCTCCAGGCATAGGCCGCCGCCTTGATGCGATCCATCCCCTCTTCCATCTTCACCACCATCACCTCGATGGCGATAATAGCGTCGTCGACCAGAAGACCGAGCGCCAGGATGAGCGCGCCGAGGGTGATGCGGTCGAAGAATCGTCCCGTCTCCAGCATGATGAGGAAGACGACGGCCAGTGTGAGTGGAACGGCCAGAGCAACGACGATGCCGACACGCCACCCGAGGCTGATGAGGCTCACGAACAGCACGACGCCAAGCGCCATGGCGAATTTCAGCATGAATTCGCCGACCGCTTCCTGGATGTTGACGGCCTGATCGCTGACCTTGGCGAGCGTCATGCCGAGCGGCAAGGTTTGTGCGATCGTCCCAGACCGCTCTTCCAGCGCCTTACCGAGTTCCAGCCCGTTCCAGCCCTGCTGCATCACGACGCCCAGCATGATCGCAGGCTCGCCGTCATGACGAATGAGATAGGTGGCCGGATCTTCGTAACCGCGCCGCACTTCGGCGAAATCCGAAAGCTTCAACGTGCGCCCGCCTGCGACAATCGGTGTGTCGGCGATCGCCTGGATGCTGTCATAAGCGCCATCGAAGCGAATGAAGACCTGCGGGCCGCGCGTATCGATCGAGCCTGCCGGTGTCACGGTGTTTTGCCGCTGCAAGGCGGCCGCGATGTCCTGTGCCGAAATTCCGAGAGTGGCCAGCTTGGCATAGGAGAATTCGACAAAGATCTGTTCAGGCCGCTCTCCAAGGATGTTGATCTTCTTGACGCCCGGCACATGCAGAAGATCCTGGCGGATCACCTCCGCCTGACGCACGAGGTCGCGCATCGGCATGCCCTTGGCCTTCAACGCATAAAGACCGAAGCTGACGTCGGAATACTCGTCGTTGACAAAGGGACCAAGCACGCCCTGGGGCAAGTTGCGTGCCTCGTCTCCAAGCTTCTTTCGGGCCTGATAGAACTCCTCTTCGACCGCCGTGGGCGGTGTGCTGTCCTTCAGCGTAACGGTCAGGAAAGCATATCCGGGCCGCGTTGTTGTCTCGACGCGGTCATACCATGTGAGCTCCTGGAGGCGTTTCTCGAGAGGCTCTGCGACAAGATCTTGCATTTCGCGCGCCGTCGCGCCCGGCCATGCGGCCGTCACGGTCAAGGTCTTGATGGTGAACGAGGGATCCTCCGCCCGTCCAAGCTTGGTGAAGGCATACACGCCGGCGGCGGCAAGCAAGACGATGAAGAATAGGGTAACGGCTCTCTCGCGAACGGCGAGCGCGGACAGATTGAAACTCATTGGTTGGCCGCCTCTGCCTGTTCTACCTTGGTCCGCACGCTCGCACCGTCCTGGAGGAGATGCGCTCCGAGAGCGACAATCGGCTCGCCTGCCTTGAGGCTGGAGACCACCGCGATCTCCTCACCCATCTTCTCGACCGTTACTTGCCGGAAGTGCACGGTCGACGATTTTTGGTCAAAGACCCACACGCCACTGCGGCTGCCGTCGTCAAAAACAGCGCCAACCGGCACCGCGGCATGCGCCTGACCGGTATCGCTGGCGATTTTGACCGTCACCGTCGCGCCGAGTGGGGCCGAGGCTGCGGCGCCATCCAGGACCCAGCGTGCTTCATAGGTGCGGGTTTGAGGATCGGCGGCATCCGAGATCTGCCGAAGCCGCGCCTTATCTTGGCGGCTTTCGTTGCCGTAGATGCTGGCTTCGGCTAGGTCCCCAATCTGGGGCCGAATGGATTCCGGAAGCCAGACCACAGCCTCGCGAGGCCCGGCCTGGGCGAGCCGGATGACCGTCTGTCCAGCCGTGACCACTTGCCCCGGCTCTCCGAGCGTTTCGACGACGGTGCCATCGGTATCGGCGATCAGCAGTGAATAAGTTGCCGCGTTTTCGGCGACGCTTGCATCGGCTTGCGCTGCGGCAAATTGGGCAGTTGCGGTGTCCAGAGCTGCTTTTGCCTGTTCATAACGCTGCGGAGAAGCGGCCGCCAATCCGTTTTTCACCAAGGCGGCGTAGCGTCTCTCGTCAGCTTGCGCCTGGGTGAGGACAGCTTGAGCCGCAGCGACCGCGTTGCGTTTTGCGGCAAGCGCCAGACGCAGGTCGGTCTCATCGATGCGCATCAGGGGCTGACCGGCCTTCACCTGCTGACCGACGTCAACATAGCGCTCCATGATCTTGCCGGGCACCCGAAATCCCAGATTGCTTTGCACCCGAGCGGCGATCGTGCCGGTAAAGGTGCGTGTCATCGTGTCCGGCCTCTTTGCATCCACCAAACTGACGATGGGCGGCGCGACGCGGGGGTCCGTGGCCTGTGCCCTTCCTTCCGAGGACTCGGCAAGGAGAACGAACGCGGTAGTGCCAACGGCCACCAATATGCCGACGGAGGCGAGGAGAATTTTGCGATTCATGTCATTTGACCCTTGTTGACGGGCGCAACAGTTAAATTAGATTGCGATCTAACTCTAAATGTGTTATAGATGTCAAGTGAAATCTAAATGGAGATCGATATGAGAGTCAGTCGGGCTCAGGCAGAGGCAAATCGCGAAGCGGTCATCAACGCGGCAAGCCGGCTCTTCCGGGAGCATGGATTCGATGGGATCGGGCTGAAGGACCTGATGAAGGGCGCCGGCCTTACCCAGGGCGCATTCTACAAACAATTCGCATCGAAGGACGATCTTGCCGCGCTGGCGTCGAGGCGAGCGATGGAGAGCGCAACGCGCAGGTGGTCGACCGTTGCAGCCGGAAGTTCCGATCCCCTTGGGGCGGTTGTCGGCATCTATCTTTCGTCCGATCACCGGGGAGAAACAAGCGATGGATGCCCGCTTGTGGCGCTTGGCTCCGATGCGGCTCGCCAGAGTGAAGAAGTACGAGCGCCTTTCCAGGATGGCATTGAAGCGCATCTTCAGATTCTCGACGAATTGATCCCGGCCGCGGACGGCTCGAAACCCTATGACAAAGCGATGGCTGTCTTGTCACTGATGGTGGGCGCCGTAACGATCTCGCGCATCATGACGGATGAAGGCATGTCGCAGCATGTCCTCGAAACCGCCGCTGATGCGGTCAGGCGCATCACGAACTGCGCCGAAGAAGAATAAGATATCGGTTCTGGGAGTATCCTGTCTTTTGCAGGACGCTGCCTTCCGGAGTCACCATCAACCTCATGTCGGCCGGTCTCCCGGCTCCATGAAAGATTGACCGCTAGAACACATGCGCCGTATCGTGATCACAGGCATGGGCGCCGTCAGCCCTCTCGGAGCCAATGTATCGACATCCTGGACTAGGCTCCTGGCCGGTCGCTCGGGCATCCGGCGCCTTCCAGACGAGGTTGTGGGAGATCTGCCCACAAAAATTGGTGGCATGGTTCCATCCTCGGAAGAAGATCCTGAGGCCGGCTTCGACCCGAATACCGTCTTTGCCCCAAAAGATCAGCGCAAAGCGACCGCTTCATCCTTTTTGCTCTGGCGGCGGCGGAAGAGGCCCTCACGCAAGCCGGCTGGAGACCGGTGTCGGAGGTGGATCGCCTGCGCACCGCGACAATCATCGCCTCCGGGATCGGCGGCTTTCCGGCCATAACCGAGGCGGTACGGACAGTCGACCAGCGAGGTCCCCGTCGTCTGTCGCCATTTACGATTCCGTCGTTCCTGGTGAACCTGGCGGCTGGCCAGATTTCGATCCGCCATGGTTTCAAAGGTCCGCTCGGCGCACCGGTCACCGCCTGTGCCGCCGGCATTCAGGCGATCGGTGACGCGGCACGCCTCATCCGCGCGAACGAAGCCGACATCGCCGTGTGCGGTGGAGCGGAAGCATGCATGAACGTTGTCAGTCTCGGTGGTTTCGCAGCCGCTCGGTCTCTGTCCACCGGCTTCAACGACAAGCCGGATAAGGGCTCGCGCCCCTTCGACATGTTGCGCGACGGCTTCGTCATGGGCGAAGGTGCCGGCATTCTTGTCATTGAATCGCTGAGCCATGCGCTTGCCCGCGGCGCGAAACCGATAGCCGAACTGGTCGGTTACGGAACAACAGCAGATGCTCATCACGTCACCTCCGGTCCCGAAGACGGGGGTGGTGCGCGCCGAGCCATGGAGATCGCGATTGCCCAGGCCGGCATCTCCCCGGGTGAAATTCAACACCTCAATGCGCATGCGACATCGACGCCGGTCGGCGATCTCGGCGAGATCAATGCCATCAAGAGCGTCTTCGGCGCCGATTCCTCGATAGCGGTAAGCGGTAGGAAGTCGGCGACCGGCCACCTGCTCGGCGCCGCCGGCGGTCTCGAGGCCATCTTCACAATCCTGGCCCTGAAGGATCAGGTGGCACCGCCAACCTTGAACCTGAACGCTCCCGATCCGGCCGCGGATGGGATAGATTTCGTGGCAAACGAATCCCGCTCAATGGAGATCGATTATGCGATTTCCAATGGCTTCGGCTTCGGAGGCGTCAATGCCAGTGCGATATTCCGGCGTTGGACGGACAAACTGGCTGGCGGTTGAGCCGGTGGCGCTCACGACGAACAGGCGCAAATAGCAATTTATTGGAGATTGGTAATGACGGCGACCCGAAACATCGTTGAGCTGAAGCCCAAGATCACTGTGATCAGTGTCGGTGGTGGCGGCGGAAATGCTGTCAACAACATGATAGCCGAGGGTCTTCACGGCGCAGATTTCGTCGCCGCGAACACGGACGCCCAGGCGCTAGTTCAATCAAAAGCATCTCGCATTATCCAATTAGGCGCGAACGTGACTGAAGGCCTCGGTGCTGGTTCGCTCCCGGACGTCGGACGCGCCGCGGCCGAAGAAACTATCGATGAAATCATGGACCATCTGGCCGGGACACATATGTGTTTCGTGACCGCGGGAATGGGTGGTGGAACCGGAACCGGTGCCGCGCCTGTCATCGCCCAGGCCGCGCGCAAGGCCGGTATTCTCACGGTCGCCGTCGTTACGAAGCCGTTCGTATTCGAGGGCGCCCAACGGATGCGGGCGGCAGAACAAGGCATCGAGCGCCTCAGCGAGTGCGCCGACACAGCACTGTATCTCGCGGACCGCGTTCTCGTCATGGAGCCCAATCCGGGTCGCATCCGCGACGTCGTTGAGGTCGACCTACCGCGGCCGCGGGACCGCGGTGATCCGGGTATCGCCGAACTCAAGCGCAGGTGCTTAGCTACGTTGGTTTGAATGCAATGCCTGGTGTCGTTTGGCACTTGATAGGGTCTTCCTCACTTTATCCGGTGGTGGAATTTGCGGTGGGCGAGTTCCATCACAGATCTCCGCTATGTGGGAAGAATGGGTGCAACTTGCCGCCACACCCACCTCTTTTCTGCGGGAACTATGAATTTGAACCTGGCGTAATGATTTTAAATTTCGGACATCTTCTTTGACTTTCCGTAGGCATTCCTCAAAGCAAACGCCACCTTGGGCGGCCGATCGACATTACAATGGGATGCCAACGGCTGAATATTAGAGTTTTCAACTGGATCAGGCGCAAATAGAAACGGCTATGCTGGTGGGTGACCAGCTAGACGCATCCCGTTGCTCTCGAGGGATTCCGAATGCATGACGCAGGCAATGAGTCGGAGAGGTGATGTCACATTATTTCGGCTTAACAGTTGATGGGTAACTGGGCGCGGATGAGCTCGCCGACAATCAGCTACAAGAACCACCGCTTTCCACCACAGATCATTGCCCATGCCGTGTGGTTCTATTTCCGGTTTCCTCTGAGCCTGCGGCTGGTCGAGGAAATGCTTCTGGAGCGCGGCATCATCGTGTCCTATAAAGCGATCCGGCGCTGGCGCGGCAAATTTGGCTCGGCATATGCGACGCGGTTGCGCAGAAAGAAGCCTTCCCGAAAGGATATCTGGCATCTGGAGTTGGTGATTTCCATCGGCGGTCGGAAGCATTGGCTTTGGCGCGCCGTCGACCAGGATGGATATGTTCTCGACGAGATCATCCGGGCCGGTCGCGACACCAAAGCGGCCAACGGTTGCTTGTCAGGCTGCTGAAGAAGCAGGGCCTCACGCCGAAGCGGAACCTCACCGGAGCCGCGCGGTCTTTGCGTGCTAGGCTGACTGCCCGAAGAAACCAGCCATGTAAACGAACCGCCCGTTGCCATCCGGCCTGACAAAATTATATCCGGTCGCTACCTTCATCCCATCCGGCTTGTGCATGGTCCAAATCGTCAATAACTCGCTGTGATGGATGAAAATCTTCTCCGTTTCGAAATAAGTGCCTGGCATCTTTTTCTGGAAGTCTTGAATATGAGCAATGAGACCGGTGCGGCGCTCACCTCGACCTCCAGGATTTGTGAAGACGATATCGTCAGCGACGCTTTGCTGAAGCAACCGTTCCCGTTCGTCGGCGTCGATAGCCCCATAGGCCGCAAGATATGCCCTCCAGTTATTTTTCAATCCTTCATGACTCACTTTAAAATCCCTCCAAAGTAGCAATAGCCGCCATGACTACCAGGCCACTTGGATGTAGGGCCGATCTGATGTACTGTCGATAATTGAAGATATATCTACGATTATCGAAAGTCTAAATTTGGCGGACGTGTTGCTTGACATCATGCGAATTCTTCGTCCGCGAGCCGTACTCTTCGCCGGTGTGGACGCGTCAGGAGAATGGGCTCTCGGATTCCGTGAGCGGAACGACCTTCTCTTCTGTTGGGTGGAACAGGGGGAATGCCTCGTTATTCGGCCAGATCATCAACCGCTCCTGCTCAGGCAGGGAGATTTTCTCCTGATCCGGGCATCCACGCCCTTTAGGCTCGCCTCGAGCAGCTCCGCGATTGCTGTCGATAGCGAGACTGCCGTCATGTCTTCAAAGAGCAAGCGACTTCGGCTCGGCTCCGGCGCGGACCGACAGTCTACGCTTCATGCTGGAAAATTCATTGTTTCTACAGCGAACCACGATCTCCTTGAGGAGCTGCTTCCGCAAACTGTGGGAGTCTCGGCTTCCGACCCGTCTGTTGGGCGGATCCGAGCCCTACTGGCGATGAACGAAGCGGAGGCCCGTTCGCCTGGACCGGCAAGCGAATTCGTGATCATACGGCTGGTCGAGCTGATCCTTGTCGAAATCCTCCGGAGCGGCTTTGTCAGCATAAATGCGGAAAAGAAAGGGCTCCTGGCCGGACTGGCCGATCGATACACGGAAAGAGCCATCGTCGCGATGCACCGAGATGTCGCACGCAACTGGACTGTCGCCGAGCTGGCAAAACTCTGCGGTGTGTCACGAGCGGGCTTCGCAACAAGATTCAGGCGCATTTTCGGCGTGGGACCGATCGAGTACTTGCTGCGATGGCGCATCGCATTGGCGAAGGACGAACTCCAGAACGGTACGAAGACGGTTGCGCAGATCGCGTTTTCCATAGGATTCGGATCATCGAGCGCCTTCAGCTCGGCTTTCACAAGGACAGTCGGCTGCTCTCCCACTCAGTTCGCGCGCGCATGCGGGACCGAGGCAACCGAGGCACTGCAATCTGATCGGACATTGGTCAGGGAGTGAGTGCCAAGGCTGCCGCCATTAAAGGTGGCCATCATGGTGCGAACCTTAGGGCCTGCCTTATGTCAGGACCCTGGACTCACGCCCGCTTTTCGATGAGCTCCAGCGCCGGCGCGCCGATCAGGGGAGCCAGCCGCTGCTGTATCGCTACAATGTTGGCGAGTGGCCGCCACTGGACCGACATGCTTGTGATACGGCCGTCCTCGCCGATCCGCATATCGTCCACGCCCGTCACTTCAATACCGCCAGCCCGGATGCGCAGCATCACCGCAGCGCGTTTGTCGCCCGCGATGACTTCTTCCGTCGTAAATGAGTCGACACCCGAGTGCAGCACACCCAACACCTTAATGACAGCATCGCGGCCAACGAATGGATCGACGACAAACGGGCTGAGCAGCACGATGTCGTCGCTTAGATGTTCGCCAAGTTTGTCCACCTCGCCGGCGTCCATGGCGTCCAGAAATGGCTTTACATGTCGCATATCCATGCCGATTTTCCTTCTGTTGATTTGGAATAAATCGCACGACGCCTCCCGCCCTTGTAGCGCCGGACTAGGCGTGACAGTATTGACACCATGTCAACACCAACACTCAGTACAATTCAGTTACAGTGCTTCGTGCGGATCGTTGACACTGGATCATTCGCCGAAGCAGGTCGGCAGCTGGGCTTGTCCACGTCGGGCATCTCGAAGACGATCGCACGCTTGGAGGAGATGAGAGGAGTGCGACTGCTCAATCGCTCGACGCACTCCCTTTCCTTAACGCCGGAAGGTGAGGAGCTTATCGGACTTGCCCGCGAAGCGGTTCGCAGCATCGAACAGGTGGACACAGCCTTAACAGCGGCAGCACGAGACGGTGCCCACGGTCGCGTCCGAGTCGGAGCACCAACCGCTTTCCTCAGCGCCTGCCTTGCTCCCTTGACTGCAGCCTTCAGGCGCGCGCATCCCGATATCCTGCTCGACTTACGTGGTAGCGATCAGATGATCGACTTGGCCGAGGATGGGGTGGACATTGTGCTGCGTGCGGGAGCTATAGACGGCATCCCTGGGCATCTTCAGCGGACGCTATTCGACTTTGCATGGGTCGCCTGCGCGTCGCCCGCCTATTTATCCAACCGAGGAAAACCATCGGCGCCCAGCGACTTGTCAAATCACGATCTTATCGGCTTCCGCAACCAACGTACCGGGGTCGTGGATGCGTGGCGCTTCGGCACCCGTCATGGTGATGGTTCCGAATTGCGATGGTACCCGAACCCCACATTGATCCTCGACGATGCCAACTCCGTTGTCCAAACAGCAATTGCCGGAGCCGGCATAGCGTGGGCGCCCCACTGGTTGGTCGCCGACGCATTGCGGGCCGGCAGCTTGTCTCCCGTGCTTGATGAATGGGCATGCGAACCAACAACGATGTGGATGATCCGTCGAAACCATACGCTTAACCCGACGCGAATGGATCGCGTCATGACGTTCTTCAGGAAGAACGTGGCGGCATTCCGCTAACATTCTACCCCGATCACGTCGCTGGCGCAGGCAATATTTTCACGAGCTTCAATAGGAATTCCGCGACCTAACCGGGGATGTGACCCGCGCAACCTACATCCTTCATGAAGGCGAGCAGCAGCTCGCTCAGCCGAACCGGCTGCTCCTGCTGGATCCAGTGACCGGCGCCGTCGATCAGCTCGATGCCAGCCATCTTCGTCGCTGCCTTCGTCCTCATGATATCGAGCGCGCCCGGCGCCGCATAGGTGCCCCAATCGCTCTTCCCGCCGACGAAGAGTGACGGGACATCGATCGTCCTGCCCGAAAACAGGCGCAACTCGGCATTCAGGTCAGGATCGGAATAGACGCGATAAGTCTGCAGCGCGCCCTGAAATCCGGTGCGGCCATACTCCTCCGTGTACACGCCAAGTTCCGGATCGGTGAGCCATTTGCAGGATTGGATCTCGGCCGCGGAAGGCTGGAATGGAGCGACAGTCTCGGGCATCGTCTTGCCGAGATCCATGACGTAGTAGGTGGGCATTTTTGCGAGCTCTATGGCGCTTCGCGCCTGCAGCGGATGCGGCTGGTTTCCCGGCCAGTCGGCACTCTTGACGTAGAAAAAGGCACGAAGAAACGCGTATAAGCCTTGAGGCGGGTGCCACATGTCATTGTTCGCCTGCCGCCCGCTCAGGTATTGCTGATAATACTCTCTCGGCGGATCGAGCGCCGCCAGCGCGGCCGCCAGCTTTTGGTTCTCATTTTCGGTTGCGCCGACGATGCCTCGCTTTCCGCGATGTTGAACGGAAGCGCGGGCGGGCCGGGGAACGGTGCGCTCATCAGCACCACCGAGGGAAAGACGTCAGGCCGAGCGAGCGCGCAATAAGCCGCTACGGGTGAGCCGAAGTCGTGCCCGACGAGCATCGTCGTGCGCCGATACCCCAGCGCCGAAACCAGTCCGAGGGCGTCGCGCGTCATATTCAAGAGGCTGAAGGGCGCGAGCGGGGCATCATAGCCGTTCACCCAACCGGTGGTGCGACCAAAACCTCGCTGATCGGGCGCCACGACACGGTACCCGGCGTCAGCCAGCATCGAGATCAGATGTCGCCAGCCGTAAGCCAGATCCGGAAAACCGTGCAGAAGCAGCGCGAGCGGCCGGCCGGGGTTTTCATAACCGGCCTCGAGAATATGGACATCAAGGCCGTTGACCCCGTGGATCATGCGCGAGCGGACGCCCTTGGGAAGCGTTCCCTCGCCATACGGTGATGTAGTCAAATCACTTCCTCCTATGGGGTTTGCGCGGGCCGATCGAAGTGAAGCCGCAGCCAGGCTGGCAGCGCCCATAGCCAGGACGGTTCGTCGGGACATCGATGGTTTGAAACGAATGGGATGACTCATGTGCCGACCATTTTCTATGGTGATCACCATAGTATGGCGATCACCATAGCTACGTCAAGCGAACCGTGTTATGTTTGTTGCATGCCACGTAAGACTGACGCCCGCGCTAACGCAATTGCCACCGCCCAAAGACTGTTTCGCATCCAAGGCTACACTGCCACCGGATTGACTCAGATCATTGAACAAAGCGGTGCGCCTAAAGGATCGTTCTACTTTCACTTCCCACGCGGCAAGGCACAGCTCGCAGAAGAAGCGATCGATCAGTACGTTGCGAGCCGAATTGCGGTTTTGCGGAATATCTCTGCTAATACGACAGGAGATGTTCGGAAATTTGTTCACCAGATTTTCAGCACATTCGCGGCCGAAATGGTCGCCACTGATTTCCAGTATGGATGTCTCATGCAAAATCTAGCGAATGAACTGCCCGCGCTCGACGCCGAGCTGACCAAACGGGTAGCGCGCGGATTTGTCGATTCGACCGAGATTATTGTGGAGCATTTCAGGCAGTGCGGCTTTGCCCCCGCCCGCGCATCCTCTACCGCAGCCGCTTTGGTAGCTGCCCTCGAAGGTGCGCGAACGATCGCACGCCTGGAACGCACGCCGGCTATATTCGAGGCGCTAGCGGATGTTAGTGTCCAGAGGTGCTTACCATCAGCATGACTGGGGGCCGCGTGTTCTCGAAAAATAACGTCACGACATCTGTGCTGCCGCACGAACTTGATCGCTCCTGGCGCCCACCCGGTTAAAGGTCTGGATGCAGGTCTCTGACGGTGCTCACGCTTTCCAGCTGTGACGCGACTGCCAGGATCGTCGATTCCGCCAACCAACTGCCGACGATCTGGACGTTGATCGGCAGACCTTCCTTGCTCGTGCCGAACCGCATCGAGATTCCCGGCAAGCCGGTGACGTTGAGTGGCACGGTCGCGCCCTGAAGGTAGGTGGCATCGACTACCTGGCCATTGATGATGAACTCCTCCTGCCCGTGCTTGTGGGCCGGGAGGGGCAGCACCGGCGTAATCAGCGCGTCGAACTTCTGGAAATATTCGGCGAAACCATCGCGGAGACGCTCCGCCGCCTGCTCAGCCTCGATGAAGTCCGCCATCGCGGTGTCGGGCAGCGACAGCATCGTCTTGGACATCTTGTACATCCGGTCTTCCTGCCCGGCGGTTGCCTCCGCGAAGGCCCGCTTCATCTCCATCACATGGATGCGATTGAAAACATCAAGCGCGAAATCTCTTTCGAGTGCCGGGATGCGGACCGGCTCGACATGCAGCCCGAGGCTTTTGAGTGCCTCGGCAGCTGCCTCGACCACCTTGGCGACTTCCGGATCGATCGGCCCGAAGCCCGGTTCGACCAGCCAGCCTACCCGAAGCTGCCGATAGGGCTGACGACCGATGCCAGCATCGAATTGAACCGTGCTCGTCGCGAAAGCGTCCTCGCCGTCGGGGCCGGCAAGCTGCGATAAGGCGAGTGCCAGATCGCGGATGCTGCGCGCCATTGGACCCACATGCCAGAAGCGGCGGGGCGCGCGCGGATAAATGCCCGTCATCGGGACACGGCCATGCGTTGCCTTGATGGACGAGATGCCGGTCTGGGCTGCCGGTCCGCGTACCGAGATGGCGAGATCGGTGCCGAGGCCGATCGGCGACATGCCCGCCGCAATCGCTGCCGACTCGCCGCCGCTCGAACCGCCCGGCGTTCGCGTCAGATCCCAGGGATTGTTCGATCGACCGGTAAGGAGATTGTCGCTTTCGATCCAGTAGGAGAATTCGGGAAGATTGGTCTTCGCAAGCAGGATACCGCCGGCCCTCTTCATCCGTGCGACGCTGGTCGCGTCAGCATCGGGCGTGCGGCCTTTGAAGATCGGAGAGCCGCGCTGCGTCGGCACGCCGGCGGTATCGATCGAGTCCTTGACCGTGAACGGAACACCGTGAAGGACGCCGAGCTCGTCACCCGCGCGAACCGCGGCGTCTGCCGCTTCGGCCTGTTCCAAGGCGTCATCAGCGAGCGTGACGATCGCGTTGACCTTCGGATCAACCGCCTGGATTCGGTCCAGATGGGCCTTGACGACCTCGACCGCTGAGACTTCGCGGTTGCGGATCATGTCAGCGAGCTTGGTCGCATCCGAATAGATGATGTTCTCACTCATGGCTTTCTCTCTTTTCCGGCTTCGTCCCGCTCGATGCGTAACCTACCTATCGTTCGTTAGGGCAAAAGATAAGTCCTTTTCTTTTTGCACGTCAAGCCCTATCTAACACTTGGTAGGGAAATGATTACTCAATGTTGGGCGCTGAGATGACGACGACGAATTCAAAGGAAGCGATCCTGGCCGCCGCCAGGCAGATCGCTCAATCACATGGCTATAGCGGGCTGAACTTCCGCGATCTCGCAGACCAGGTCGGGATCAAGGCGGCGAGCATCTATCATCACTTCCCTAGCAAGGCGGGGCTCGGTGCGGCGGTTGCTCGGCGCTACTGGGAGGATACCGAAAACGAGCTCGAAACCTTGCTCAAGGAGGCGGCCGATCCGATCAGCGCACTGCGCCAGTATCCGAAGATCTTCCGACGATCGCTGGAGAGCGACAATCGGCTTTGCCTCTGCAGCTTCATGTCGGCCGAATATGACGACCTTCCGGACGAGGTGACGGCAGAGGTTCAGGCCTTCTCCGACGTGAACGTGACCTGGATCAGCAAGGTGCTTGTCGCCGCCGGCGCGGCGCGCCCGGAAAACAGCGAGGCGCAGGCCCGCGCGATCTTCGCATCGGTTGCCGGAGCTCAGCTCATGGCGAGAAGCCGCTCCGACATCTCATTATTCGACACGCTGATCGAAAGCTACCGGGCCACCGGGCTCCTGCCGGCATAGGTGGTATGGCCGTCGCGACCGCCTACCCTTTGCTGTCTTCAGGTGTGGTGAGAAGCCGAACGTCGAAGCATAGATCATCGCGATAATTGCGGATATTCGGATCACACGATATCGGTGACAAAGTCGTCGTGGCTTCGTCGGACCTTCTTCAGGTGCACGAGCCAATCGCCCTCTGGGGCTCGATATCCAATCGGCAGCATAACGACGCTGCGCAGCCTCCTCGATCGCAGGTCCAGTATCTCGTCAACCGCCGCCGGATCGAAACCTTCCATAGGTGTCGAGTCCACCTGTTCGAAGGCCGCCGCGAGGACTGTAACGCCCAAGCCGATATAAGCCTGCCGGGCAGCAGCTTGATGATTGGCCTCTGTTCCCTGCGCGGCAACGATAGCAAGCAGTTTCTGGCGATAATTTTCCCAGTCCTCGTTCCTAAAGCCTCGAACCTCGTTGGTGAGGTCGAACATCATGTTGACGCGATCGGCAGTGATGTCGTCCCAGGCAGCAAAAACCAGCAGGTGCGAGCAGTCAGTGATTTGCGCCTGATCCCAGGCCGCAGCTCGAATTCTCGCGCGGATTTCGGGGTTGCTTACAACAAATAACTCGAACGGCTGAAGCCCGCTCGACGTGGGTGCTAGGCGCACGGCCTCAACAATGCGCAAGAGCGTGTCGGGGGCGACGCTCCTGCTCGGGTCGTACTTCTTGGTCGCATAGCGCCATTCCAAACGGTCATTAACAGTCGTCATCGCATTTTTCCTCTTTCGTCTCGCGTCCGGCGGCGACCGCGTCGCTGCCGTGTCGAAACACAGATAGTCTCACCAAAGAGCTAGGAATATTGGGGTTCGCCGCACTATAATGCTGCAATGTGTGCAGCAATCTTGCTTCCGTGTGGGCAATCTTGAGGCGAGCCGATAATCATGCATCTGGAACAAGCGCGGACCTCGGTCCGCTGATTGACGCGCCGAAGCTCCCCTCGCGACATAGCAGGCTTCCGGTGTACTCGCCTCGGCCAAAGCCACCGCGTCGGCACCGGCGGGAATCTGTACGGGGCTTGAGAGATCGTTCACCGCGCGCCACACCGCTTCTGCGACATCCTGCGAAGGGGTGACCGGCCGCGGTTGGCTGAAGCGGGCCATAAAACCCTTGACGAGCTCCGCATAGGCCTCGTGGTCGAGACCCTGCATGCGCGAGCCGCCATTCTCGGCGAAGCGGGTCTCGGGTGCGCGCTCCGGTAGCACGATGCGCGCGCGTATGCCGAACTGTGGCGACTTCCAGCGCCATGGACTCGGTGAATGCGTTCACCGCCGCTTTGCTCGCCGTGTAGGCCGCGACCAGCGGGAGCGCCCGCAGCGTCACGTTGACGCTCGCCCCCGCCCGGCGCTCCCTGAACTGCGGCAGACGCAGCCCGTGTTTCGCGCGCAAGTGCACGGCGGATCGGATGGACTGTTCGCAAGCGTTTCGGCGTCTTTTCAGTGAATCAGTGAACCATTAACCATATGAATTAACATTATTCTTCCGCCATAGTGAATCGAAGTTGGCTATTGCTTCCGTTGCTCAGGCAGTGTTTTGTTGGACTTATGACTATCGATAAGTATCAAATATCGATAGTGATATGACCTACAATCAGGCAAACGTCGTTTTTGCACCTATTATCGCGCAGAATGTCGATTTGCGGGCTATGGCACGGTCTGCGCGACGAGAGAGCGAATCCAGTTCCCCGAAGAAACCATCATGAGCGTCACCGTCAAGGTCGCAGAGGCCAAGGCCCATCTCTCCGAATTGTTGGCCCGCGTCGAGGCCGGTGAAGAGGTCATCATTTCCCGCGGCAACAATCCGATCGCCGTGTTGTCGCGCATTGGCAAGGAGAACGATATCGACAAAACGATTGCCGATATCAGAGCGATGCGTCAGATGGCCAAGCCGGGTCACCCAAGAGGAAATTCGCGCGTGGCGCGACGAGGTGCTCGAAGCGAAGGCATCCTGATTGTAGGACTGCTTGAACATGAACATCGATCGGGACTCCGGTGTGTCTCCGCCGCGAACGAATGATCCGTTCGCGCGCAAGCGCTCAACGCGCCGAAAAGAACCAACGCCGATCGATGTCCCATCGGACTTGACGGCTCAGGGCCGGCGTGCTGTGTGGCCGATGCCACATACGCGCGCGGCGTCTCTATGACGAAGATGGGTTGCCACGATCATAAGGATCCCGCTGCCGACTAAAGGCCGAGACCTCGGAAGGATGGTGTCCGCGGGTCAACGATTGGCGGGCTTACCGGACCACGTCTCAACCATGCCGAGGAGATCAACGCGCTCGATGCTATCCTCCCCTTCGATCGCCGCGACCAACTGGCAACGCCACTCACGGACGAAGAAGTCGCTACTCTAAACATCTTGCCAGGAAAGGCATTGGCTACAATACGCTGAGAGCGCTAGCCTCCATCCTCGGCTACATCGAGGCCTGATGCGGGCTTGCGACCGGCACGCCCCTCCCCTGGCCAGCGCCTGAATCGTTGCTGCTGAAATTCGTCACCTATCACCTCTGGGATTCCGCCAAACTTGCGGAAATCCCAACCACGGCACGCCGGCTTAGGTTGAAGTCGGCTACGTTTCCAGGGATTGCAGCGCGTTGATGGTCCGCATCGCCCGGTGCGGTACGGCGCCGGCTGACCACATGGTCGATCCTGGCCCACTAGCGCCGCCTGAGTGATTGTTGGCCGCTCCCGCCCAAAAGCCGCGTCGCGGCTAACGGGTCATTGTGACATGGCGGAGGTGAGTTGCAGACGGCTTTCCGATAGCTATTCCTGGCATTGGTGCTTGCTGATCAACCGACCCGTCGCCATCCCGGCGCTTCCTGCCGTTGAGATGCTGACCATGGAGCCGCGCAGAAGTGCTAAAGAGCGCTCATGGCTGCGCGGACAAAATCCGGACTTCAATTGGATCGGTTCCGCTCTGGCGGCAATCTTTCTCGGCACGCTGGAACTGACGCTCGATCGGGCCTTGAAGATGACCGGTTCGGATGGAGCTTCGTCATTACCGGGGCGGGAAGGGCAGGTCCGCTGGCCGCGCAACACCGGCAGGCGCTCCCTGGATCAATAGCAACTGGGGAGCTAGGCTTCACCGCTGTGCTACATAAACGCGTTCAGGCGCTGACACCTCGCGCGCGCAGCGATCCCCTCGCACTGACGCCGCCCACCCTCAGGCGAGAAGGCCTCTCGGTCATTAAATCACATGCGTCTGAGTTCGTCGCCGTCCTGACTGTAAAACCGTCGCCTTACGCATGAAAAACCCTGACAGCTGTCAGGGTTTTTCATGCGCTGCATTCTCGGTCTGAAACCTGCGCGCCAGACTACATCTGCGTCTGTCACAAACCGCCCGGAAGCCCTGCTACGTTTCCCTGGCGCTGTTCCCAAACCCTGACAGCTGTCAGGGTTTTCATCGAACTTCGCGAGCGGTCAGCCGCTGGCTGGCGACGCGTGGCGCGACCTGAAGCATCGGCCCTTGCCTCAGCTCCTGGAATGAATAGGCTGAGCCAGCGCACCATCATCGATCCGGCAACGATGTAAGCTCACGAGACCGTTACGGTTACACAGGCGAAAGGGGAGGCGGTTTGAAGCCCGATCCGTATTTCATAGTTGAAACTGACGGATGGCTCGTCAGTCATCGTGCAAATTCCGCTCTCCCCGGCTATCTCATCATCAGCTCTAAAAACTTCGCCACCGATCTGTCGGACCTGTCCGCAGATGCCTTACGGGAACTAGGGCCGTTACTGGCGTTAGCTCAGGCAAACCTGAAGCGCCGGCTAAATGCCCGGCGCGTCTATATGGGTCGATATGGGCATGTTCCCGGCTATACGATCCATTTTCATGTCATCCCAATTTACGATTGGGTCGAGGAATTCTTCTGGCAGGATCTCCGCTATCGCGTGCTGGAAGGTCTTGCGGAAGGGCAGGGGGACCAGGCAACGGATGGCGCCGAACTGACCCTCTACGTATGGCGTGAATTCTGCGAACGCCCAGACCCGCCGGCAACCATAGGGCCGACTGTCGCCCAGGCCATTCAGGCTCTGCGTCAATCTATGAATTCCGGATCGCCAGTTGAGAGCTTCGGCTGTAAAGCCCGATCGAGTGAGATTGACTAGGTATTCCTAGCTAGCCGCTTTAGTAGGGCCGCTGTAACCTGCCTCGGCTATGAAATTCGCCTCTACGGCTGTGAATTTGTATTACAATTACATATATGTTTTTGCTGCATAATTTCTGTATATGGAAACAAAAAGAACTATTTCTTCCGCTAGCTATACATTCTTGCCTGACAACCAAAAGCTCCACTTCTCCGAGCTAAGAGATCGTCCACGCATGGCCGCTGCGTAATCTACCAATATTGAGCTGCTTCGGTAAACAAACTTCCCAGCCAGCCAGAAAGCCCAGCTTTTGCCGATTAAGGAAGGCACCCGCGGGCCCTGCGCAGAAGACAGGCCGCGATATTCAATCGGGCAGGCAACGTGCTCGGAGAAGCATCCATCGGCGGGCGCGCTTTCAATATCGGTCCGAGTGGGCTGGGGGAGGCGGTAGCACTGCCCGCCCAGGTATCTCGAAACCGTCAGACCGCCAGCTAATCGCCGTCAGAACCCAAGGTTAAACTCGGTGCCATGGCTGATTGATAATTTGAATATTTCCTCGACATCGGCGAGATTGGAAAAATCGCTTGCGAGACGGAAGGACTGCCGGGCGACGAGGCGCACGACTTTTCCTTCTCGCCGGATATAGCAGATGCTTGCTGCGCCTTACTGCAACTGCCGCGGCCGGATCAGCGCTGCCATGGCAATAATTGTAGCAATGACGCCGCCCGTCGCACAGAGCCAGAACGCGAGACGAACGCCGCTCGCAAGATCGCCGGCCGAAACCTCGCCCTCTGCGAAACCGGCGTGGGCATTGGCAAAACCAACGAGGACGGCAAGACCAACGGCGTTGCCTATGTTCATCGCGGTCGACGCCATCCCTGACGCAACGCCCTGTTCGCAATCCGAAACTCCGGAACCGGCAATAATCCACATTGCGGTCCACACGATGCCTTGACCAATTCCCGAAACGAGCAGACCCGGAATGATGGCTGCATAGCTACTTTCCGGCCATGCCCCGACCACCATGATGGCCGTGCCCGCTGCGCCCAACAGCATTCCCGCAATCAATGTCGATCGTGCCGAAATGCGCGACGCGTATCGCTCGCCGATTTGAGTGCCGGCGGCAATGGCAAGCGAAGGAACCAGGAAGGCAAGGCCTGTCTCTAAGGCTGTGAAGTGATGGATATCTTGGAACAGCACCGTCAGAAAATAGGGCAGGGCTCCAAATGTACCCATGTAGAGAAAGGTGATGGCCATGCTCGCCACGAGCATGCGATTGCCAAGCAGCCTGAGAGGCATCAAAGGATCGCGACTTTGCCGCTCGATGACCACGAATACCAGCAGTAGAAGCGCCGATAGGCCAAACGCGGAGAGAATCGGTGCGGCATTCCATCCGAACACCGGTCCTTGGACGAGCGCGAACACCAACAGGGTGGCGCCTCCAGTGACCGTCAGCGCTCCCGGCAGGTCGAAGGAACGACGATAAGACTGGTGAGGATCGTGCGGGATGACAAAAAACGCAGCCACGATTGCGACCGCGGCGAGGACGACATTGACGAAAAACACCGACGGCCAGCCAAAAGCGCTCGTTAAAAAACCGCCGGCGAGCGATCCGATCGTAACCACTGGCACCGGCTCCTCCCCAGACTGCCAGAGCCCGGTTGCGCGCTACCCCCTCCGGGAAAAGCCGGTTGACGAGAGAGAGCGTGGCGGGAAAAAGAAAAGCGCCGCCGATCCCTTGGACGGCTCGCGCCATAATGATGATCGCCGGCTGCCAGGCCAATCCTCCCACTAGCGAAGATGCCGCATAAAGCGCCAGCGCCGTGACGAACAATCGGCGTTGGCCAATAAGGTCCGCGGCTCGCCCGCCAAATAGCAAAAAGCCACCGCAGAAGACTGTATAGGCGCTGACGACCCATTGCAGCGTCTGACCGGAAAAGTTGAGACCCTCGCCGATTTTGGGCAAGGCGACGAAGACGATGTTGATATCGAGCGAGATGATCAACTGTGCGAACGCGAGGAGCGCTAGTGCAGCCGCTCGGTTGAAATTCGCCGCGCCTGCCCCGACTGATGGTCTTTCCGCAATGTGGTCCATTTATCCTCACCGTCCATTTTTTGTCGATCAACAAACAATGTTAGGCTTGCATAGCTGAGTCAAGGCGCTTATTTGTCAAATGACAAAGATTGAGGTCGAGCATGGCGGGAAGGCCGCGGGAATTTGATCGTGACGAGGCGCTGGCCAAAGCCCGCGACCTCTTCTGGGAGCGAGGCTACGAAGGCGTCTCGATGGCCGACCTCGTCGGTGCGATGGGTATCGCGTCGGCGCGCATTTACGCCGCTTTTGCATCGAAAGAGGCACTGTTCCAGGAAGCGGTCACGCTTTATGCTTCTGGCGAAGGCGGATTTGCTACGCGCGCTTTGGCTGAGGAGCCGAATGTTCTCGTTGCCTTCGAGCGGCTTCTGCGGGATGCAGCCTTGCTCTACACTCGCCCAAATCACCCACATGGCTGCATGATCGTGATGGCGGCCACCAACTACACGATCAATAGCCGCGCCGTCCGCACGCGGCTCGGCAGATACCGGCGGGACCGCGCTGCTTCCTTAAGCGAGCGGCTGACAAAGGCGTCGGAGACCGGAGAGTTGAAACCCGATGCGAACCCCCACGCACTGGCAGAATTCTACGCTGCTTTTCTCCACGGTTTGTCGGTGCAGGCGGCCGACGGCGTGCCAAGAGACATCCTGCTGTCTACATTGTCTCACGCGCTGTTGCCGTTAAAGAGCGCGTTATCGGCGAAGGCTGACAAGCTCTGAAACGATTACAGCCGGCGTTACACAATCTCGATAGTGAGAACTTCAATCCACAGGGAGCGAATTCGTTTCAGCTCCGCTGCCCTTGCGGAACTGGCTCGGTGGAGCCCCGATAATACGCTTGAAGGCACGGCTGAACGATGCTTCTGCGTCATAGCCCAATCTCTGTGCGACCACGGACACACGCATTCCGCCACGCAGCCATTGAAGGGCCTGATACATGCGCACCCTGGCTACGTAGCGTGCTGGCGTTTCACCCACGACTTTCAGGAAACGCTCGGCGAAACCCGACCGTGAGATCCCCATTAGGTTCGCAAGTGCCGCCAGGCTCCAGTCACGGTCCGGCTCGAGGTGAATAGCGGCCAGCACGCGGCCGATTTCGGGGTTGCGCACCGCGGCAATCCAGCCGGTGGTATCGCCGCAGCCATGTTCGACCCATGTCCGGATCAACGTCGCGGTCAAGACATCCGCAAGCCTTGCGAGTATGCCTCCCGCGCCGACCCGATCCATCTGCACTTCACGCGTCATGGCATCGAGCAAATGCGGAATGGCCGGCTCGTTCTTCGCCAGATCGCTGGTGAGCATGGTGTCAGGCATCAACCGCAGCAGCGGATGAAGATTGTCGATATTGAAGCGCATCGCCGCGGTCAAAGCCACCGTTCCCCCGCAGGCATCGGGGCACTGAAGATCGAAGACATCCTGGCAGACCTCCTTGCGGTCAAATTGCTCGAAAGGCACCGGCGGAATGCCCGGCTCGCTTGCAATCACATGCGCGTTGCCACGCGGCAGAAGCGCAGCATCGCCAGGCCCCAACTGAAGCCAATCGCCTGACGGTGCCTGAAGCCAGGCGGAACCGGACGAAATGAAATGCAATCTCGCCGACGACTGCGGCGCAAAATAGGTCGACCACGGCTCAGAGAGCCGACAGCGCCCATATTCAACACCATCGAGCCGCAAGCCTCTCAGCATCTCGCTCAGAGCATCGCGAGTTACGCCAGTATTGTCTTTGGACGAATGGTCAAGCATCTCGGATTTCCTAGCATGGAAAGTACAGGCTGTCACGACTACCTTTTTGCTCAATGGCATCAAGAACACGCCAAGACATCTTAATATAGGACGCGCGCCATGGCAGAGAGCGATTTCAAGCCCAATCCATCCCCTCACAACCAGCCGACGTCAGAGACATCCCACAGACCACGATGGGATGCCGTCGTCGCCCTAGCTCTCGGTGTCTTCGGTCTCGTTACGGCGGAATTTCTGCCGGCCAGTCTGCTCACCCCAATCTCCTCCGATCTTGGGCTCTCAGCCGGGGAAACCGGCCAAACGGTGACTGCAACGGCTGTCGTTGCTGCATTTGCAGGCCCGGGTATCGTCATAGCCACTCGAAGTTTCGATCGACGCCGTGTGCTGTTTAGCCTTACTGCTCTTCTGATCCTTTCCTGCGCCTTGGCGGCAACCGCCAACAATTTGATTTCGCTTCTCGTATCACGAGTTATGCTGGGCGTCGGGCTCGGCGGTTTCTGGGCGATGGCCGGCGCACTTGCAATGCGGCTGGTCCCGATTGAGCATCTCCCCCGGGCGATGGCGATGATCTTTACCGGCGTGTCCATCGCTACCGTCACGGCGGCACCTCTCGGCTCCTATGTGGGGGCAACCCTTGGATGGAGAGCTTCCTTTGTCCTGGCCGGAGCTGTCGGCGTGGTTGCATTCATTGCCCAGGCTATCACCGTGCCATCGCTGCCACCGGCAGGTCACGCAGGTTTGTCAACGATGGGCGCCGTTCTGACGCGGCCCAAGATCCGGGTCGGTCTGATCACGACCCTTCTCACCGTTGCGGGCCATTTCGCCGGTTTCACTTACATCCGCCCCTATCTGGAAGGCATCGCCCACCTCAACGTCGAGATGGTGTCGCTGGTGCTCCTCGCCTACGGCGTCAGTGGTTTCTTCGGCAATATTGTCGGCGGCATGATCGCGGAGCGCAGCGCTGCTGTTGGCACCGTCTTCTCGTCGAGCCTGATTGCCGTCGCCGCCGCCATCTTCGTAACCGTAGGCGCGTCCGAGCTCGCGGCGATTGTCGGAGTTGCTATTTGGGGTTTCGCCTTCGGCGCATTTCCTGTCTCCATCCAGAGCTACATCACGCGTGCCGCTCCCGACGAAGCTGAAAGCGCAGGAGCACTGCTTCTGACCGCTTTCCAGGTCGCTATTTCGAGCGGAGCGGTCTTGGGCGGCATATTGATCGACTTGCAGGGACCGCTAGGCGTCATGTCGTTCCTCGGAGCCGCTTGCCTTGCGGGAACTCTCTTGATGGCAGCACGGGGCGGCAAGCAGACCTCTCTTGTTCAAAGCTGACGATCAAGATCGCAGGTCTGCACCGATAATCGAGGGTAACTTTCGAGCCGCAGATAGGCAGCGATCGGAAACACCCTCGGTTGCCCAGCGGAAAATCAACTGGCGGGATCAAGGAGGGGAGGGAGCAATGCCATGCTTGCGGCGAAAGGAAGATACGCGATCACCGATCGCATCGGCTCCCAATCCGTTGCTCCTCTTCGGTGAGGCATCGCCCGAAGCATTACAAATTTGTAAGCATCCTATTCATTTTCAGTTAAGTCGAATTGGGGCATCAAAGTCAGGCGTTATCGCGCAGCATCAACCCCCAATGCTTACGAGGACCAACATGAAAAACCTGTTTCTTGCTTCCGCAATCGCCCTGGCATCCGTCGTCGCTGTCAGCGCCCCGTCTCAGGCTGCTCCGTTCCACCGCCATCATCATCATGACTGCTTCGTCAAGACTGTGAAGCATAAGGTTCACGGCCATTGGGTTATTCGCAAGGAACGCGTCTGCCGCTAAGCCCGTATTTGCTAGACACGGTCGACCATCTTCGACCGTGTCCATCGGCCACAGCTAAATCCTTCGGCTGTGGCCGTATCGTTTATGAGAAAGACGAGCGGCCAATCTGTTGCCGCGCCAACACTGTCTCCGGCGGCAAATAAGGTTCGGCATGTGCCGAGGAGGATTATCTCACGAGGCTTTTCCCGTCACATGGTCGCCATGGCCGTTTGCTCGGAGCAGGGCCATGATTGCCGGGCCAACGGAAAACTCGCCGCGCTTCGCCTTCATCGTGAGATCCCGCAGATAGGCGCCGGCGGAGTTGATGTGCCCCGACCGTTCAAGAATGCAGGCGACTGTCGTGGCGGCGTTCTCGGGCCCCATCGCCTCGCAGGCATCCTGATAGGCCGAAGGGCTGACGCCTAGCATCGATCGAACCACGACGGCGGCAGCCATCAGCTCCCGCCAATTGCTGATGGCCCCATTTGGCCCGTAGGCAATAATCTCCGGGCAAGCTTTCAGCACCAAACCCAATGGGAACGTTCGCATCGTCTCGCTGCGCGGTTCACTTTTCCTCTCAGGTTTCGCCCCTAGCTCTTTTCGAGAGCTTGGTTCAAGTTCATAGATGGATTCGGGGTTTGAATTCTGTATATGGCGCTCATTATGAGCATCATTGGTGCTATTATTTGCAGTTTTCTGCTGACTTTCCAGAAGGTTGACGATCTCGTTTCGCAGAAGTTCCATCTCTTCCAGGATGCCGGCGACCTCCGGCATCGACGGAGAGCGCGGAATACGCCTGATAAGGCCGATGTAGATATCTTCGATCATTGCCCAATTGCCCGCGGCACCTTCCTCGATCGCGGCCGTAATAAGCTTTCGCACATCGCGCCGGCAGATCGTCAGGCTTTCCTTGGCTCGCCGGAATGCAAGGCGGTCTGCTGCCACCTTCTGCGCCATGACTGCAAGTTCCTCTGCCCGCAGCAGAAGCGGCGAAATATCGAAGCCGAATGCATTTTCGATCTCGCCCGCCCTGTCCTTCCTGGCATAGCGCTTGCCATTGGCGCTGTCCTTGCGAACAATCAGCCCGGCCTCGACGAGGAGCGCGAGATGCCTGCGAAGCGTCGCCCCGGCAATACCATGGGCGCGCAAGGTCAGCTGCGCATTGGAGGGAAAGACGATAAGCTGCGCGTCCTGGCGCAGCTCGTTATCGGGATAAAAGCTCAGCAATGCATCGAGCACCGCCAGGCTGCGATCCTGCAATCCCAGCAGTTCCCTGGCCTCGGATGCGTCCCGAAAGACTTTCCATTTATCGGCCGTCTTGCCAGGCGCGATCTCGGCCGTGGCAACCTGCCGCCGCACTAGGGCAAGCGACATCGGCCGCCGCCCAAAGGGCGTCGTCACACTTCCATTCTGCATTTCCCTCACCCTCGCAAGGCAAAAGAAATCCGCTCACCAAAAACGGTGCCAAAAACTCTTGACTGGGTTTCGTGGAAATGCGATTCTTCAGTTGCTACATTGAAGAGAAGGCTTCCACGACGGCAACGTTTGGGGGCCTTTTTTCTTTTGCTAGGTTTCCTTTCCGATCTGAAAAACCCTGACACCTGTCAGGGGTTAGGCTTTTTTCGGCGGGCGAAGCGCTCGACCAGATCGGGCAGCTCCTCCTCGACAAACTTTATGAATTCTATTCCGAGCTTACCCTCGCCGGAGATCCGCATCTCGCGAGGCAATATCACGCACGCTCCCAGCTTTGTTCCCGACGCATCGGAAATCGGCACCTGGATATTGCGCGAACCGGAGCGGGGCTTGATCGCGTTCAGCGCCAGCTGGAATCTTTCGTCCGAGGTCTCCTTTGCCCCAGTTGCATCGGAAAGGGCGGCACGCACCACCTGCAGTGCATCCTGCCGTTCAGACACTGTCTTAGCCAGTTCCAGCCAACGCGGGCGTCCGATCTTCGGCGCCCGGCCGATCGCTTCGATCACATCGGCCGGGACTGCTCGATAGACGCTGCGCATTCGGGCAAGCTCCGCGTCCTCGATCGAGAGCGCCGCGTAGATGTGCCGCGCCTTGATGCCGGCATCGTCCATGCGCGAGGCGAACAAGGCACGCTCGATCCACGTCAGATCCTGTCGGCTGGCATTCTCGATGCCCTGCGCGAGAACGAGGTCGAGATCCGAAATCTCGACCTCTATGGCGCGCACATTACGGCCGAGCTCTAGAGCAGCCCGCCATCTGCGATGACCATAGACCACCTGATACCGGTCGGCCGAGGACGGATGCCGCCGGACCTGGATCGGAACCTTCTGGCCTTCCTCCTCGATCGAGCGCTTGAATCTCTCGAAATCATGCTGATGGTCGTCCGGAAGACGATCCGGATAGGGGGATGGATCGATGATATGGGGATCCAGATCCTGAACCCAGCCTTCACCTGATTCGACGATGGCGCGCAGCCGGTCACGTTCCGCGCGAATATCGCCAATCGCGCGATGTGCGGCGCCGATGACGCCTGCTCCGACACGAGCCGGCTGTGCCGCGGGGGCAGGGGCTGGCGAAGGCTGTTCAACGGCAGTTTCGCTGCCTTCCAATTCGGCGGAAAGAAGGCCGAAACTTGCAACGATGGATTTCCTCGGACTTTTGCTCATCCACGCCCCCAACTTGTGTTGATGAGTTGAACGATCGCCTCATTGACCGCATCCACGGCCTCCCGCGCGCGCTTCTGCGTATCGCGGCCGATCTGGCCCATTTCGAGTTCGTAGACGGAACGCTTGGCAAGCCCGGCGGCTTCGACGGCCGTGCTTTCGATCGCCGTCGGCAACAGCACATCGGAGCCGAACAGATGGCGCAGCATCGCAACCACCTGCGACTGCGGCGCATCGTTCGGATCATGGCGCGTGACAAGGTAGCGAATGAAATCCTGGTCGAGCTGGGCGCCGCTTTCATTGAGTACGCTGATCAGATCGCCCATCATCAGGAGGAACTGACTCATCGATGCGACATCGAGCATGGCAGGATGCACCGTGATGATCATGCTTGTCGCCGCGTAGATCGCGCTCAGCGTCAGGAAGCCGAGCGAGGGGGGCGTATCCAGGATGACGATATCGTAATCCCCTTCGACCTCGGCAAGCGCAAGCTTGAGCCGCTCGAAGAAGATGGCGCCGGCACCCGATTTCTGCGCCAGAACACGAGGGGTCTCATGCTCATATTCCATGACCTCCAGATTGCCCGGAATGAGGTCGATGCCATCGAAATAGGTCTTGCGGATGATTTCGCGGATCGGGCGTCTTTCGGCCTGGTCATATCTCAAGGCCGCATAGATGGTCTCGTTTGCCCCGACATCGACCTCCGGCTGCGCTCCGAACATGGCCGAAAGCGACGCCTGGGGATCGAGGTCGAGCGCAAGCACTCGATAGCCGTGAAGCGCGAGGTAGTGGGCAAGATGAACGGAGGTGGTCGTCTTGGCGCTTCCGCCCTTGAAATTAGCGATCGCCAGCACCTGAAGATGTTCGCCCGGGCGGCGGCGCGGCAGGAAGCGCAGGGCATCCGACGGCTTCTGCTTTGCAAACAGCTCGCGTAATTCATTGATCTGTGCGAGCGTGTAGACCCGATGATTGTTTTCCAACCGGCTGGGCGCAGGGCCTCGTCCTTCGCTCGACATCAGTTTCAGGGTCGAATCCGGGATCGATGTCAGCTTGGACACTTCATTGGTCAGGAACTGCCGGAGTATTTTTTCGGACTTCGGCGGATACATGCGGGTTCTAAGCTGCTGTAGCTGGCCAGACAGCAGATTTGCATGGCGCGCAATTTTGCCGCCTGCATCTTCCTTGGAAGGAGCTATCGTCTCCGTGCGCTCTGCTATCGCCATTTGTCCCTCTTGGCGGCCTAATGCCGGTTTGCCGACCTATGCCCGACAAAAGGTAGAACACGATTCTGTCAGACCGTCCAGAGATTAAGGCGTAATGGCTGATCAGCGTATGACGAAATCTTATCAAGCTGAAGACATTTATCTATTTGATTTTGTTATATTTACTTCATCACATCGTAACAGTTGCCCGATACGGTTACTCACACTTTTGGTAGCAAACTGCGAGATATAACTGAACAAGCAACGCTTTCGGCATTGGGCGGGCGGCATGGCTGAAGCGAATCACTGCCGTCGGCGGGCGAGGTCGTTCAGGATGCGAAGCGCTCAGCGCCATGGGCAAAAGCCAGTGCCTCGAGCTCCTCATAGAGCGATTCCGCAAAGCTGCGCAGCACGGTAAGCTCGAAATCGTCGGTGCCGGTGCGCGTGAGCTGCATCGAGATGTGACCGAAGAGCGTCATTGCCGCGCTCCCCACGGGAAAGGCCGCCCGATGCAGGTCAACGGCGGTGCCTTTATTGAGGACTTGAGCAGCATTGGGGCCTGAGAGGCGGATACGGATACGGCCGTGGCTTTGGTCGGAGATGAAGGCGCTGCCCGCAAGCACCTCGGTCAATGCCCGCAGATGCACATCGGAGAGCCGATCATTGCCGGCGATATACCATTGCCGGTATACGGCCGGCCGCACCGAGCTTTCCTTGAGACCGGCGGCAAGAAGATGCGCCCTGATCTCTTCTGTCGTGACAGCGCCCATGACATGCAGGAGATGCCCCTCGGGCAGGGCCTCCAGCCGGACAGTTTCGCCACCCAAAGCGGGCTTGCCGGCAAGGGCCGGTCTATATGTGGGCAAATCAGACATGGAGCTTCTCGTTCTGAGGGTCGATGAAGACGGGACTGCAGATCACCGCATTCGTGTATTCGTTTCTGAGGCCATTCCAGACAGTGATCTTCTCGCCGATGCGCTCCGGTCCGTTCTTGACCAGGGCCAGCCCGATCGTATGGCCGAGGCTCGGTGAAAAGGCGCTTGACGTGACATAGCCCTGGTCGTTTTCGAGCGTCGCCGCCGCGCCATCTGCCAGGATATGGGCGCCGGTGCGGAAACTTGTGGCCGGATCCAGCGGTTTAACGCCGACGAGGCGCGGACGATCCGCTGCCTGAAGTCCATCGCGCGCAAGCATCGCCCTGCCGATGAAATCGGGCTTCGTCGTCGAGACCATCCGGGCAAAGCCGAGATCGCCTGGCGTTACCGTGCCGTTGATCTCCGCATGGGTGACATGGCCCTTCTCGATGCGCAGAACGCCAAGCGCTTCGGCGCCATAGGCGCAGATACCATGCTTCTCGCCTGCCTGCATGATGGCGTCGGCAACGAACTCGCCATAGGCCGCGGGCACGCCGAGCTCGTAAGCGAGCTCGCCGGAAAAGGAGATGCGGAAGAGCCGGCCTTCGAGCTTGCCGCCGAACAGTGAAACCGGACGTGCGCTCATGAACGGGAAGGTGGCATCGGATATGTCCTCGTCGACGATCTCGGAGAGGATTGCCCGCGATTTCGGGCCTGCCACCGCCATCTGAGCCCATTGGTCGGTCGAGGAGGCAAAGTAGACCTCGAGCTCGGGCCATAGCGTCTGGGCGCAGAATTCCAGATGCGTCAGCACGCCGGCTGCAAGCGCCGTCGTCGTGGTCATGAAAAAATGGTCTTCGCTCAAGCGGCTGGTGGTGCCGTCATCATAGATCATGCCGTCCTCGCGCAGCATGATGCCGTAGCGCGCCTTGCCGACGGCGAGCTTGGCGAAACCGTTGCAATAGATCCGGTCGAGGAAGGTCGCGGCATCCTTGCCGAAGATCTCGATCTTGCCGAGTGTCGAGACATCGCAGATGCCGGCATTCTTGCGGATGTTCAGCACTTCGCGATCCACACTTTCACGCCAGGTCTTCTCGCCCTCGCGCGGAAACCAGGAGGACCGATACCAGAGACCGGTCTCCACGAAGACCGCGCCATTCTTCTTCGCCCATTGGTGCAAAGGGGATTTGCGCGCGGGCTGGAAGTGCTTGCCGCGCGAGGCACCCGTGAGCGCCCCGAAAGAGACCGGCGTATAGAAGGGCCGGAATGTCGTGGTGCCGACTTCAGCCGGTGAGACGCCGCGGGCTTCGGCCAGGATGCCGATGGCGTTGATATTGGAAAGCTTGCCCTGGTCGGTCGCCATGCCGTTGGTCGTGTAGCGCTTGGCAAGCTCGACATCGCCATAGCCCTCGCGCACGGCAAGGCCGAGATCCTTGAGGTGCACATCGTTCTGATAGTCGACGAAGGCCTTCCCCTTGCCGCCTTTGACATGCCAGAGCGGTTTGGCAGCGGGTGGGGCTTCCTCCTTTGAAGCAAAGGCGGGGTCAACCTTTCCAAAGCCGATTGCTTCCAGCGCCTCGGCAGCTTTGATAGCCCCATCGCCAAGACAAGTATCCGTGGATGCGAGACCGGCCGCCGAGCCGGCAATCAGCAAGCCATCCTGTCTCTCCGGCGCGAGGAAAGCCGCGTGCTTTTCCGACCAGATCGGCTTGGCGCCGCGATGGCAGGCAAGGTGGATGATCGGGCTCCAGCCGCCGGACATAGCGAGCGCATCGGCCTCGATCTCCTGCGTGCCCAAGCCACTCGCAATGCCGACGCGACGCAGCTGCTTTCCGCCAAGTGCATCGACGATGCATGCGCCGGTCAGGACCCGCGCCTTGCCATTCCAGTATTCGCTATTGCTCCGCGTATCGACGATGGCGGCCACTTCGACGCCCGCAGCTTCGAGGTCGGCGGCGGTCCGGTAGCCGGAATCGTTGGTCGTGAAGACCACGGTGCGCTTGCCGGGAGCGACAGCCTGCCGGTTCAGATAGCTGCGCATGACGCTTGCCATCATGACGCCCGGAGTATCGTTACCGCCGAAGACGATCGGCCGTTCCTCGGCGCCGGTCGCAAGGATCGCTTGTTTGGCGATGATGCGCCAGAGACGTTCGACGGGCACGCGTGGATCGGGCGTTGCCATATGCTTCTGGACGCGTTCGACCGCACCGAAGACGTTGTCGTCGTACCAGCCGATCACGGTGGTGCGCGGCAGGCATTGCACGTTTGGCAGGCTATCGAGCTCGTCCAGCATGTCCTTAAGGGGCGAGTTGGGCTCTGTAAGCAAACTGCCGCCGAGAGCGAAGCCTTCGTCCGCGAGAATGACACGCGCTCCGGCGCGTCCCGCCGTCAGCGCCGCAGCAAGACCTGTAGGACCAGCGCCGATGACGAGCAGATCGCAATGCGCCCAGCATTTCTCGTAGGAGTCCGGATCGGCTTCATAGGAAGCCTTGCCGAGACCGGCGGCCTTGCGGATCAACGGTTCGTAGACTTTCTCCCAGAAGGCGGCCGGCCACATGAAGGTCTTGTAGTAGAAACCGGCACTTAAGAAAGGTGAGAGCAGACCGCTGACGGCGCCGACGTCGAAGGCGAGCGACGGCCAGCGGTTTTGGCTGCGCGCCGCCAGCCCATCATGGAGCTCGATCATCGTGGCCCGGGTGTTGGCTTCCGTTCGCCCGCCAGTCCCAGTCGTGACGAGTGCATTGGGCTCGGCCGCCCCTGCCGTCAGAATGCCGCGCGGGCGGTGATATTTGAAGCTGCGGCCGACGAGTTGGATACCGTTGGCGAGCAGGGCGGAGGCGAGTGTGTCGCCGGGATAGCCGGTCAGGTTCCTGCCGTCGAAGCTGAAGGCAATGGTTTTGGACCGGTCGATCCGGCCGCCGGAGGAGAGGCGATAGCTGCTCATGCGCCACCTCCGAGCTTGGCAAGTGCTGCATCTCTGACGCCATGGACCTTGTGGGTGACGGTGTCGCGCTCGACGATCAGCCAGCGGCGGCAACCGGAGGAATGGTGCCAATATTCCTTGTGCCGCCCCTTGGGATTATCGCGCAGATAAACATAATCATACCAATCTTCCGCGCCGGCATCCGGGGTGGGACGACTGAGGCCTGCATCGCCCTTGATGGTGAACTCCTCCTTGGGACGGGTGCCGCAGTGAGGGCAGGAAATCAGGCTTGCCATCGTGTCATGTCCTCAATGCAGGTTCGGTTGGGCGCCGACGCCCTTTTCGTCGATCTGATAGCCGCGCTGGAACCGGTCGAGGCGCAGCTGCCTGGCCGTCTCATGCGGCTCGTTGCGGGCGATCAAATGGGCATAGCAGTAGCCCGAGGCGGGTGTCGCCTTGAAGCCGCCGTAGCACCAGCCGGCATTCAGATAGAGATTGTCGATATGGGTGCGGTCGATGATCGGAGAGCCGTCCATGCTCATATCCATGACGCCGCCCCAGCTGCGCAGGTAGCGCACCCGGGTCAGCGCCGGGATCATCGCCACGCCGGCTTCGGCGACATGCTCGACGGTCGCAAGATTGCCGCGCTGCGCATAGGAATTGTAGCCGTCGATATCACCGCCGAAGACGAGGCCGCCTTTGTCGGATTGCGAGACATAGAAATGCCCGGCGCCGAAGGTGACGACACAATCGATGAATGGCTTCAATCCTTCCGAGACGAAGGCCTGCAGCACATGGCTTTCGATCGGCAGACGCAGCCCCGCCATGTCGGCAACGACGGTGGAATTGCCGGCTGCCGCCAGCGCCAGCTTGCCACAGCCGATGAAGCCCTTGGTGGTTTCCACGCCCAGGACGCGGCCATTGTCGGAACGAATACCGGTTACTTCGCAGCCGGTGATGATGTCGACGCCGCGGCTGTCCGCGCCACGGGCATAGCCCCACGCGACGGCGTCGTGGCGCACCGTGCCGCCGCGCTGCTGCAGCAGGCCGCCCATGATGGGGAAGCGGGCGTTGTCGAAATCGAGGAAGGGCAGCTTCTTGCGGACGGCTTCGCGATCGAGCAATTCGGCATCGACGCCGTGCAAGCGCATGGCATTGCCGCGTCGCGTATAGGCATCGCGCTGCGCATCCGAATGAAAGAGATTGAGCACGCCGCGCTGCGAGACCATGGCATTGAAATTGAAATCCTGCTCCAGCCCTTCCCAGAGCTTCATCGAGAGCTCGTAGAAAGGGTTGTTGCCGGGCAGCAGGTAATTGGAACGGATGATCGTGGTGTTGCGACCGATATTGCCCGAGCCCAAATAGCCCTTTTCCAGAATGGCGACATTGGTGATGCCGAAGGTCTTGGCAAGATAATAGGCCGTCGCCAGACCGTGGCCGCCGCCACCGACGATGATAACATCATAATGCGGCTTCGGCTGGGGCTGGCGCCAGGCAGGCGCCCAGCCGGTATTGCCGCGAAGCCCATTGAGAAAAACAGAGAAAGCCGAATAGCGCATGGTTCGATCCGCTTTGAACTGGTGCTCATGATGCCAGAGTGGGAAATGGCGACTTGCCTGATTGGGACCTATTTTGATAAAAAAGGGACATGGCGCCAATCGATGGAAGAAATACCCAAAATATCGGTTTCATCCTGATCCCGGGATTCGCGCTGATGTCTTATGCTTCGGCGAGCGAGCCGCTGCGCGCCGCCAATCTGCTGGCCGGGCGCGAAATCTATCGATTGTCGGCTTTCTCGCCGGACGGCACTCCGGCGCTGTCATCGGGCGGCGTCCCCGTACCGGCCGGGCCGCTTCCCGGTCGTGGATCTGGCCTCGGCACGGTCTTTGTCTGCGCTGGCGGGTCACCGCGCGATTGGCATTATCCCGCCGTTCTTGCCTGTCTTCGCCAGCTGGCGCGCGAAGGTATGCGCATCGGCGGCATTTCTGGCGGCCCCTATCTGCTTGCCGCCGCCGGGCTTCTGCCCGAGCGCGATTTCACTATTCATTGGGAACATGCGCCCGCATTGCTGGAAGCCTTTCCGGCGCTGTCGCCGCGTCAGGCGCGCTTCGTCATCGACGGCAATCGCATCACCTGCGGCGGCGGCATCGCGCCGCTCGACATGATGCATGTCCTGATATCAGAGCGCATGGGCGGCGATTTTGCACGGCGCGTCAGCGACTGGTATCTGCACACCGAAGTGGGCGAACCTGCGGCGCCGCAGCGCGGCTCGCTCGCCGAGCGCTATGGCGTTCACCATCCGGGTCTGCTGAGCGTGCTCGAAAAAATGGAAGAGACGATCGAGATGCCGCTCGATCGTACCGCCATGGCGCGCATTGCCGGTGTCACGCCGCGTCATCTCGACAGGCTGTTCGCCACACATCTCGGCGCGACATTCCTTGAGCAATATCGACGAATACGCCTAGAGCATGCCCGGCGGCTTCTGGAGCAGAGCCCGCTTTCAATTTCCGAAATCGCCATCGCCACCGGCTTTTCCAGCGGCGCGCATTTCTCAAGAGCCTATCGCTCTCTTTATGGCATGGCGCCCGGCGAAACCCGCCGCCCCTGATTTTCGTGGCAGTTGAGGAAATTTCACTGGGAGGATAGAGTCATTCCCAGCAAGCCCTGCCGACAAAAAGGACGTCGAATGAAAACCAAGGCAGACAAAATATCGACCGACGATCAATCCCACGCCGGGCGGTCGGCTTTTTTGCAGAATCCGCATGCGCTCCGCGAACCGAAGGAAAACAATCTCGAAATGGCGATCGGCCATGAGGTTCGCGCCTATCGCAAGAAGCTCGGCATCACGGTGACGGATCTGGCGGCCGCAACCGGCATCTCGCTTGGCATGCTGTCGAAGATAGAGAACGGCAATATCTCGCCGTCGCTGACGACGCTGCAATCGCTGTCGCGCGCACTCGGCGTGCCGTTGACCGCTTTCTTCCGCCGCTATGAGGAGCCGCGCAATGCCGTATTCGTCAAGGCCGGCCAGGGCGTCGAGCTGGAACGCCGCGGCACGCGCGCCGGCCACCAATATAATCTACTCGGCCACATCGACAACAATTCGAGCGGCGTCATCGTCGAGCCCTATCTCATCACGCTGACCGCCGATTCCGATGTCTTTCCGACATTCCAGCATGAGGGCATGGAGTTCCTCTATATGCTCGAGGGCGAGGTGATGTACCGTCACGGCGACCAGCTTTATCCCATGCAGCCCGGCGACAGCCTCTTCTTCGATGCCGATGCGCCGCACGGGCCGGAGGTGCTGGTAAAACTGCCGGCGAAATATCTGTCAATCATCAGCTATCCTCAGCGGGGCAAGACCGATTAACTTGCCTTAAAGGAAAAATTTATTCTTTTGAGTTGAAAACCCGCGATGGACCTGATAGCCATTTTTGCAGATGCGAAAACGGAGGGTTTGGGCATGTGCGGAATTGTCGGTCTCTTCTTGAAAGATAAGGCGCTGGAGCCGAAACTCGGCGCGCTCCTGTCTTCCATGCTGATCACGATGACCGATCGCGGACCTGATAGCGCAGGCATCGCGATCTACGGCAGCGATAATGGCAACACGGCGAAGATAACCGTTCAGTCAGCCGATCCGACAAAGGATTTCGACGGGCTGGAATATGAGCTGAGACGGGCGCTCGACATTCCGGTGACCGTAGTGGTCAAGAGCACGCATGCCGTCATCACTCTTGCCAAGGACAAGCTCGATGAGGGCAGGGCGACCCTGACGGCATCGCGTCCGAATATCCGGGTCATGAGCAGCGGCGATACCGTCGAAATCTACAAGGAAGTCGGCCTGCCGAAAGACGTGGTCTCGCGCTTCGGCGTCACCGGCATGTCCGGCACGCACGGCATTGGCCATACGCGTATGGCGACGGAATCGGCCGTGACCACACTCGGCGCGCATCCCTTCTCCACCGGCTCCGACCAGTGCCTCGTTCACAACGGGTCGCTCTCGAACCACAACAATCTGCGCCGCGAGTTGAAGCGCGAGGGCATGATCTTCGAAACTGAAAACGACACCGAGGTGGCCGCCGCCTATCTCACGGCCGAGATGGCAAAGGGCAAGGATCTCGGGGCGGCACTCGAAAGCGCGGTCGACGATCTCGACGGTTTCTTCACCTTCGTCGTCGGCACCAAATCCGGCTTCGGCGTCGTTCGCGATCCGATCGCCTGCAAGCCGGCCGTCATGGCGGAGACCGATCAATATGTCGCCTTCGGCTCGGAATATCGCGCGCTGGTCAACCTCCCGGGTATCGAGGATGCCCGCATCTGGGAGCCGGAGCCGGCAACCGTCTATTTCTGGGATCACGAAAAGGCTGCCTGATCGGGCGCGCTGCAATCGAGAGAGTTTTTCATGCCAGTTTTCGACCTATCCGTCACGCCGCTTCGCGAACTCAACAGTGCCCTTCATGGCCTTCCCGCAGGCGCGAACGATTTAGCTTTCGAAGTCGTCAATCCGCGCGGTCATCATGCAGTGGCCGCCGGCATCGATGCGCCGGTCACCGTCGATATCAAAGGCTCCGTCGGCTATTACTGTGCCGGCATGAACGATGGCGGCAACGTCACCGTGCATGGTTCCGCCGGCCCGGGCGTTGCGGAAAACATGATGTCCGGCACGGTCGTGATCGAAGGCGATGCCAGCCAATATGCCGGTGCGACCGGGCAGGGCGGCATGCTCGTCATTAAAGGCAATGCCGCTTCACGCTGCGGCATTTCGATGAAGGGCATCGACATCGTCGTCTACGGCAATATCGGCCATATGTCCGCCTTCATGGGTCAATCCGGCCATCTGGTCGTGCTTGGCGATGCCGGCGATGCGCTGGGCGACAGCCTCTATGAGGCCAAGCTCTTTGTTCGCGGTTCGGTGAAAAGCCTCGGCTCCGATTGCATCGAAAAGGAGATGCGCCCGGAGCACCTCGCAAAGCTCTCCGAGCTTCTGGAAAAGGCCGGCGTTCGCGGCGTCAAGCCGGAGGAGTTCAAGCGCTATGGATCGGCGCGTAAGCTCTATAATTTCAACATCGACAATGCCGACGCGTATTAAGGCGAAGGGGACCTTATGAGCTACCACAATCCGCATACGCCGCCGCGCAAGTCCGCCACCTTCGACGATCATACGCTGGCGGAAATCCGCCGTGCGGCGGCGACCGGTATCTATGACATTCGTGGTGCCGGCACGAAACGCAAGGTGCCGCATTTCGATGATCTGCTCTTTCTCGGTGCTTCGATCTCGCGCTATCCCCTCGAGGGCTATCGCGAAAAATGCGACACGACCGTCGTCCTCGGCAGCCGTTTCGCCACGAAGCCGATCACGCTGAAGACCCCGATCACCATTGCCGGCATGAGCTTCGGCGCGCTTTCCGGCAACGCGAAGGAAGCGCTCGGGCGAGGCGCGACGCTTGCCGGCACGTCGACCACGACCGGCGACGGCGGCATGACGGACGAGGAGCGCGGCCATTCGCAGACGCTGGTCTATCAGTATCTCCCCTCGCGCTATGGCATGAACCCAAAAGACCTGCGCCGTGCCGACGCAATCGAAGTGGTCGTCGGGCAGGGCGCAAAGCCCGGCGGCGGCGGCATGCTGCTCGGCCAGAAGATCTCCGATCGCGTCGCCAATATGCGCAATCTTCCAAAGGGCATCGACCAGCGCTCGGCCTGCCGCCATCCCGACTGGACCGGTCCGGACGATCTCGAAATCAAGATCATGGAATTGCGCGAGATTACCGATTGGGAAAAGCCGATCTACGTGAAGGTCGGCGGCGCTCGCCCCTATTACGATACGGCGCTCGCGGTCAAGGCCGGTGCCGACGTGGTCGTGCTTGACGGCATGCAGGGCGGCACGGCCGCAACCCAGGACGTCTTCATCGAGAATGTCGGCATGCCCACACTTGCCTGTATCCGACCCGCCGTTCAGGCGCTGCAGGATCTCGGCATGCATCGCAAGGTGCAGCTCATCATCTCCGGCGGCATTCGTTCCGGCGCGGATGTCGCCAAGGCTCTGGCGCTCGGCGCGGATGCGGTCGCCATCGGCACGGCGGCGCTGGTCGCGATTGGCGACAACGATCCGAAGTGGGAGGAAGAGTACCAGAAACTAGGCACGACGGCCGGCGCTTATGACGACTGGCACGAGGGCAAGGACCCGGCCGGCATCACGACGCAGGACCCGGAGCTCGCAAGCCGGCTCGACCCGATTGCCGCTGGCCGTCGTCTTGCCAATTATCTGAAGGTCATGACGCTGGAAGCGCAGACGATCGCCCGCGCTTGCGGCAAGAACCACCTGCACAACCTCGAGCCCGAGGACCTGTGCGCGCTGACGATGGAAGCTGCCGCCATGGCGCAGATTCCGCTCGCCGGCACGAATTGGTACCCGGGTAAGGGAGGCTTTTGACGTTCCGGCCGGGCCGAAAGGCCCGGCCGCCGCCTGCATCATCGAAGT